>JACVCK010000176.1 GCA_016742055.1 Phycisphaerales bacterium | reverse complement strand
GGGCCTGCGGGAAAAGGCGCGCGATCGTCGGCGCGTCGCGCGTCGGGTCCGCGTCCATCGGCCCCTGCAGCGACGAGCGGTCCAGAGCGTCCGCCAGGTTCACCGCCAGCGACGCGGCGCGCAGCAGCGCGTACGACGTGTCCGCCGAGCCGCCGCCCAACAGGACCAGGCCGGCCGCGGGATGGTCCGTCGAGGCCGCGGGGCCGCCGCCGTAGTGGAAGCGCTCCTCGCGGGCCGACGCGCCCACCTGCAGCGGCGTCAGACCGGCGACGGTCGGCACATCCGTCGCCAGCGGCGCCAGCGCCCAGACGAACGCCTCGAACGCGCGCCGGACCGCGCTGTCCGTCGCCCGCTCGGCCGCGCCGGGATCGTCCACAGACGGAAACTCCGAGAACGCCACCCGCAGGTTGTGCGCGCGGTCGCCGAACACCAGCCGGTCCACCGGCGGCGTGCCCGTGGGCTCCACCGCCATGTTCACCACCGGGACGGGCGACACGAACGACGCCCCGCTGACCGTCGTGACGTGCCGGCGCAGGTCGTCGCGGATCTCCTCCCACGTCGGGCGCAACTCGAAGTTGCTCTGCCGCCGGCCCGTCTCCGCGTAGCCCCGCGCGTGGCGCTGGCGGTCCGCCGAGCGCAGCGGACCCTGCAGCAGTTGCGCGCCCGTGTCGTCGTCGTAGTTGCCCGCGCCGGTGATCTGCCGGGGCATGTAGCCCACGTCCAGGCGCTGCTCGAGCGGGCTGAGCGTGTCCTCGCGGTTCACGCCCCAGAACGCCCGCAGGTCCGCCTCGTTCTCGACGGCGTAGCCCTGCGCGTTCCGCCCGCCGACGTTCGGCGCGCCCTGCGCCATCGCGTCGCGGAACAGCCGGTCTCGCTGCATCCGCGCAAGCGTCTGCGTCAGCAGCATCGGGTCGTAATCGTCCACATTCTCGTCGTTGTCCAGGTTCGCGGCGTTCACCGCGTCCTGCACGCGCAGCGCCGCCTCCACGTGGTCCTCGCGGTACACCGCGTCGTAGTGGAGCGGCGTGCCGTATCGGCGCGGGCTGCCCACCGGGATGTCGTCCGGCAGGAAGCGCCAGTTGTCCGCGTCCTCGATCAGGTTCCCGAACCCGTTGGTCGAGACCGTCACCAGGTCCGGCGCGAACCGCGCCGATCGCAGCAGACGCAGCAGGTCCACATCGGCGGGGGTCAGGCCGGCCCCCACGTCCACGTACGCGTCCTCGTCCGCGTTCGACGTCGGAACGATCTGCCCGAAGTGCAGCGCCGTGTTCACGTTCACCATCGACGAGTTGTCGATGATCCGCGCCGCCACCACCCAGCGCAGACCCCCCGTGCTCCCCATCGAGTCCAGCGTCTGCCAGCGGGCGTCCGGACGGAGATCGCCGTCCGTGTCCGCCCAGAACCGGTCGTCCGCGTGCTGGTAGGGGTACGCCTCGGTCTGCGGCGAGGGGCTCGTGTCGTACAACTCGTCCATCCCCGACATCTGCAGCCCGAACACCTGCTGATCCACGCCCAGCGACGGGTAGTTGTCCCCGTACGCCGGATCGACGAACAGCGTCAGGTCCGCGTCCGGATCGCCCCGCTTGGTGCGGTCCGCCTCGTACGAGAGGAAGAACTGCGCCAGGTCGACGAACCGTCCGTCGCCCCGCACCCAGCCGAATTCCGCGGGGCTCGAAGCGCCGCTGACGATCGGCCCCCAGCGGTGCGCCGCGCGCAGGTTGGTGATGTTCGGCCACGTGTTCCAGATCGTTCCCGTCGACGCCCTCGGCTCCGTGGACGCCAGCCACGCGTCGTCCTGGCCCCGCGCCACCTCGAACCTCGCGCCGCCCGGCAGTTCCACCGTCAGGACCGACTCCGGGTCCGGCGTCGCGCCCAGCGGCTGCGTGTTGAACGAGAAGCCCAACTGCCCAGGGTTCCAACTGTCCACCCCGGGCACATCAAAATACTCCCCGTCCTCGAACATCCGGGGCCAGACGTGCGTCAACTGGTCCGGCGGCGCGCCGGGGTTCAGGAACCGCGGCGTCTCGTGCGTCACGATCTTGTTGCCGAACAGGTCCGCCGCCAGCGTCGCGCCGATCTCCTCCACCACCGCGTCCACCTGGCGCGTCGCGTCAAACTTCGAGGCGTACGCCTGCACCCCCGAACGCTCGACACGCACCGCCGCCGTGTACGACAGCGCCACGATCGCCAGCACGGCGAGCACGCCGATCGCCAGCACGATCATGCTCCCGCGCCGACGCGCGACGCGGAACCGGGCGGGAGGGTTCGGGATGGTGGACTGCGTGGTCATGGTCGTGGTCCTCCGTGCGCCAGCGCTCTTCGCGGCGCCCCGGGGGTGGATGTCGCTTCGCCTGTTCAGGATGGGTTGTCCGGGCGCAGTGAGAAAATGAACTCGTACGTCTTGCCGCCCGCGATCCGGCGTTGCTCGTCGTGCAGCGTGACCCGCACGCGGACGAACGCGGGCTTGATCCACGGCTCCCCGTAGCCGCCGTCCGCCGTCGGCAGCCGGAAGCCCCAGATCGCCAGCAACTCGTTCGGCTCGGCGCTCCCGCCCGGCGCGTCGCGCGGCAGGCGGTCGCCGCCCGTCGCCGCGATGCTGTACTCGCCCGGCGGGATGCCGCCCGGATTGTCGTTCTGCGAACGCAGCAGGAGGCGCGGGTTGCCCGACGTCCAGATGCTCGGGCCGTCCCAGTCGTTCGCGGGGTTGTAGAACGCGCCGCTCGGGACTTCGACCCGCGGCGAGCGCGCCGTGTACACGAACGGCCGGTCCGTCAGCGCCTTGTTCTGGTCCCCCTCATAATGCCGCCAGTCGTCGAAGGTGTGCCGGCGGAAGTTCGAGCCCGGGTTCGTCACGCCCGGCGGGATCGCGGGGCTCACGTCGAACCAGATGAGGTCGCCCGGCTGGATCTCCGGAGCGCCGTCGCCGTCGTAGTCGATCGGACGGATCGCCCGCCGACCGTCGCTCCAGGCCACCTCGAAGTGGCTGCAACGCGAGGACAACACCGCGTGCAGGTCCATCGCGGCGTCCTCCGACTGCTCGCGGAACTGGTTGTCCGGCATCCGCTGCACGCGCGACACCGCGTCGTCCGCCATCAGCCGCAGGAACGTGGACGCGATCGCCGAACGCAGCGAACGCAGGTTCCAGTAGACCGTCTCCACCGGGTCGTCGCCCACGTCGCGCGGCACGGCCCGCATATACAGCGGACCGTTCGGATCGACCGCCCAGTTCGGATCGCCCACCCGCAGTTCGAACACGCTGTCGAAGCCCGCGTCGAACGGCGTGGCGGGAACCGGCAGCGGCATCGCCGGCGTGAGGTTCGCCCACCACGCCTGGCCCTCGAACCACCGGCGCACGTCGCGCTCGTCCTGCGCGCAGATGTCCACGCGCCCCCACTGGAGCAGACGCGGGTCCGGGTACTCCGAAGCCCACACGATCGGGTCGGCCTCCGGCGGGTTCTGACGCAGCGCCGTCCCCGCGTTCCCGCGCGTCGTGTACCGGCGCATCGACTCCAGGTCGCTCACGTACGGCGCAAACTCGCGGTTCGCCCCGATCGCGAACGGCGGCGAGGGCGAGGAGCCGCCCGATGGGTTGCCCGCGGCGAACCCGCCGAACAGCAGCAGCGGCTGCCGCGCCAGCATCCACTCGCTCGCGAACCGGTTCCGCCCGCGCGGGATGAACGCCGCCGTGTTCGGATCGCCCGGCTTGTACTGCTCGATCGCCGTCGAGGGCGTCCCGAAGTCCCCGTCCGGCGTCCACTGACGCAGCGCCGTGGTCTCGGCGCCTGAAGACATCGGCAGGGGCGTGAAGTCCTCGTCCAGACGCGGACGCAGCGCGTGCCCCCAGTAGATCCGCGCCACCGGCGCCGTGATCGTCGTCCCCGAGCCGCCCGGGTCCTGCTGCTGCGAAACGAACGGCCGACCCGCCGGCGCCCGCGCCAGGAAAATGATTTCGTCCAGCCGGCGCGACACCGCGCGGCTGCGCAGTTCCCTCGGCTCGCCCACGTACAGGACCTCGTAGGCGTTCAGCGCCTCGCTCCGATCGGCCTGCAGGTCGTCCGCCGTGAGGTAGATCGGCCGCTCCGTCCCGTCCGCCACGCCGTTGCGCGACACGTCGCCCAACTCCCGCATGCGGATCGCCAGGAACGTCTCGTCCGGCGACATCCGCCGGAAGCCCTCGAAGTCCTCGCGCAGGCGCTGCTCCAGCAGGCGCGCCGTCGCGTCGATCTCCGCCGACGCCTTCCCCACCGACGTCAGACGCCCCACCGCCGAGAAGATCTGCCCGACGCCCAGCGTCACCAGCAGCACCGCGCCGATCGCCACGATCAGTTCCGTCAGCGTGAAGCCGCGACCCGCCGCGCTCCGATCAAGTTGTGACCCGCGTCCGTGCATGTGCTCACCTGAGTTGAATGACCCTGGCCTCCAGCGGAACGATGCGGAACGAGCCCCCGTTCTCCAGCGACAGCGACCGCGCCACCGGGTGCAGCGCCCACACGTCCACCGGGCCCAGGAGCGTCGTCTGCTCCGGCTGCACGAACAGCGTCCCCGCCGAACGCGGAGAGCCCTCCAGCAGCCCGCGATACTCCGTCCCCACCCGCACCTGCTCGCGCACACGCACAAACCCGTCAGCGCCCGCGTCCGAAAGCGTCGTCAGGGCGTTGCCGTTCGGATCGCCCGCGATCAATAGAATCTGGCCCGGCGCCGTCATCCACGCGTCGTCCGAGTCCGTGGTCGACACAAAGTGGACCCGACGCGCCTGGTCGTACCCCAGCGACAATCGCTCCACACGTAGCAGCCGATCGTTCAACGCCCCCGTCTCCGGAGGGATCCAAACCCGGTTCCGCTCCAGCGGCTCCGCGGCGTACACGATCACCCCCATCCGCCGGCCCGACCCGCCCATCGGGCCCTGCATCAGAACCGCCGCGCCCAGCGACGAACCGTCCGGAAGCGGACGCACCCGCTCCGCCAGCGTCAGCAGCACGTCCGAGCGCCACTCGTACGGCTCCACCACGATCCGCTCGATCCACTCGTACGGCGCCAGCGTGATGTCGAACTCGATCAACTCCGCCACCGACGGAACCCCAAGGCCGGGGTCCAGCGGGGGAATCGGCATCCGGTCCAGCAGCGCCCGGTCGCGATCGATCACGGGATTCAACCCGGGCGCCCCCTGGAACGGGTGCGGGCGCGTCAGGCCCGTCGGCGGTGTATTGGGAGCGGGCGTGTCGTCTGGAAACGCCACATTGTTCAGGTCGTCGAAGAACTCCCCGTCGCTGAACTCCACCGAGCGCCGGCCCACGATCGCGGCGCTGGTCACCGCCTGCGCCTTGCGCGCGATCTCGAACCGCACACGGAACGAGCCCGGGTGGATGCGCGCGTGCGCCAGAGTCTCCACCCGCGGTCCGTCGGCGTCGAAGAACGGCTCCGCGTTCACGCCCGCCGTATTGTCCACGCCGTTCGACGTCGGCCCGCCCACCACGAACC
>JACVCK010000175.1 GCA_016742055.1 Phycisphaerales bacterium | reverse complement strand
ACGACACACACATGCAGACTCGCTGGCAGAAACCACCACAAAACGAATGGACAGCACGGATCACTGTGAGGGACGCAACGTCGGCGCTAATTAACCTACACAGGAAGGTTTCACCACGTCCCGCGGCCCCCCCCCGACCGCCAGCGTCACAGGCCCGAGGCCCCCCCCCCCCAGCGACCCCGCCGCGGCCCGGGCGGCCGCATCGCTCGTCCACACCGCCGTCAGGCGCGCCGATTCCAGCGACGTCGCCGCGAGCGTCAGCAGCGCCCCGAGCGCGACGCCGCACGCCGCGATCGCGCGGTGCGTCGTCGCCGTCTCGGCCTCTCCCTCGATCCGGGGCGAGCGCAGCATCCACACGCCGATCACGCCCGTCACGCACGCGATCAGCAGCGCCCACCACAGCAGCGGGCGCAGGCCGAGGATCGTGCCTCCCGAGGTCATCCAGCCGCTCTCCAGCGCCGCGGCCGACCACGCGCCCACCGCCGCCGCGCCCAGCGCCAATCCCGCCGCGCGCACGCCCAGCCGACGCTCGAATAGCCCCCACGACGCGAAGCCCGCGCCGAGCGCCGCCCACACCAGCGCGAGCGATTCGGCGCGCGGCTCGCCCAGGGCGAACGCCCCCGCCAGGAGCGCGGCGCCCAGGCCCAGCGTCGCCTGCGCCGTCGAGCGCCACGCCGGCCCGGCGCCGATCAACAGCAGGCGCGCCGTCGCCACCCACGCCGCGGCGGCGCCCAGGAGCGTCCACGTCCCGCGCGACCATTCGATCCCCATCGACGGCACGACCGGGCCCCGCGCCGCGCTGTGCTGGATCAGCACGCCAACTGTGCCCAGCGCCAGCGCCGCCATGCCGTAGACGTGCAGCGGGCGCGCCCGCGCCCAAGTCCCCGCCAGCACGGCGCCGACGCCCACGCCCAGCCAGGCGAAGACCTCGGTCCAGCCCGAGAGCGCGAGGGTGAGCGCGTACCCGCCGGCGCAGCCCGAAGCGATCAGCAGCGTGCCGCCCAGCGTCTCCCGCGCCGTGGTCGCCGGGTCGCGCCCGAAGCGCAGGTGCCCGGCCAGCACAAGCCCGAAGATGAACGCCGCCGAGCCCATCCCCGCGGACCACATCCATTCCGGCGCCCGGCCCGACTCCCGCAGCACATGCACGCCCAGCAACGTGGCCCACGTTAGCGCCGAGAAGGCGCCGAGCGCCAGTCTGGCGCGGGCGCGCTGCAGGATGGCGATCGACTCCACCTCTTCCTCGCCGGGCCGATCCGCATCCAGGCGCTGGGCCCGCAGCGCCGCGTCGCCGATCAGCAGCGCCGCCGCGCCGCCCAGGAACGCCAGCGCGTACCACGGCAGTTCGTCGCCCTCCGTGACCGTCCACACCGCGCCGAGCGCCGCCAGGCCCCACCCCGCGAGCGCCCGCGCCAGCCCGAAGCCGCGCCCGTTCCGCCGCGACAGCGCCAGGCCCACTGCGCACACCGCCAGCAGGTAGGGGGGCATGGCCAGGGGCGGGCTGGCCTCGCTGGCGACCACCAGCGGCGCCAAGTACGCCGCGACGATCGACAGCAGCGCCACCGGCGACATCCGCGTCTTGGCGCCGACGAACGCGCCCAGCGCGCTCACCGCAGCGAGCAGCGCCAGCGCCGCCGCGGGCGTGAGCAGGCCGTACAGCGTGAACGCGGCGAACCCCGCGCCGTACATCACGCCCAGCCCCGCGCTCATCAGCCCCGCGACCGCCCAGGGCGCGAGGCGCCGACGTGTCCACACGCCCGCAGCGAGCAGCGCCGCGCCGAACGCCGCGGCGCCGAGGCAGCGCATCGACGGCGACACGCGCAGCCAGCCCTCGTCGTAGGCGAGTTTCACGAAGAACCCCATCCCGATGACGACGCCCAGCGCCCCCAGCGCCGCGAACGCCCGCCCGCCCAGCAGCCGCTCGAACGACCATGCCCCCGAAGCGCCGGACTCTGCTCGTGCGCCCGCACCTCGTGCCAACGACCGCGGCTCTGCGCGGTCGGTGTTCTTGGATCTGATGGGCGGCGCGATCGGCGGCGCCACCGGCGCGACCGGGATCGGCGCGGGCTCCACCGCGGCCATCTCGACCCTTGTCGGCGCCGGTGGGGCAGTGACGGGAACCGCCGCGGACGGGACCGACCCCTCCAGCCGCGCGAGGCGGGTTTCGAGGTCGTTCAGTCGCCGTTCCAGCCGTTCGGCCGCGGAGTGGTCCATGGCGGGCTCCGAATCTAGTGTTTCCTAACTTAGCACAAGATAGTATTTCCTAACTGAGTGTCAAGGACTTTCTTTAGAATCGGGCTACAGGCCCCGCGAACCGCTTTTCCACCTCCCCGACTACCCTTCCCCCTCCCCATGACCCCCCCTTCCCCCCAACCCGGCCGCAACCACCAGGCGCCCCGCGGCACGCGGGACTTCTACCCCATCGAGATGGCCCGGCGCCTCTGGCTCGAAGACAAGTGGCGCCGCACCGCAACGCGACACGGCTTCGACGAGATCAGCGGCCCCACCTTCGAGCACCTGGACCTCTACACCGTCAAGAGCGGCGAGGGCATCGTCTCGGAGTTGTTCTCCTTCACCCGCGAGGGCGGCGAGACCGCCTACGCCCTGCGCCCCGAGTTCACGCCCACCCTCGCCCGCATGGTCGCGGCCAAGGCCAACGCCCTCCCCAAGCCCATCAAGTGGCACTCCATCGGGCCCTACTTCCGCGCGGAGCGGCCGCAGCGGGGGAGGTTGCGGGAGTTCACGCAGTGGAATGTGGACATCATCGGCAACTATGCCTACGAGGCCGATCCGCAAGCTCTTTCTCAGTTAGGCGTTGAGAGTGATGCGGAGATCATCGCATGTTGCATCGATGCGCTGCGCGCATTTGGCTTGACTTCGGAGATGGTTCGAGTGCGCCTCAGCGATCGGCGCGTGCTTGATGCGTTCTTGTCAACCCACGGCGTCATTGACGACCAGAGCGCAAAAGTCATCTCGCTCTTGGATGCGCGAGCAAAGATTGGCGAAGAAGATTACAAGCGCGCTTTATCGGAGATGAATATCGCGCCGGATGTGGCCCTCGGCATCGACAGGTTGATTGCGGCGTTCGTACAGCCCGAGATCCGTCCTGCAGGAGTCTATTCGTCGGTCGATGTCGCCCTTCAACCGTACTTAGACCCGCTTGCGGTCCTATGGAACCATCTTAGAGATCTTGATGCGCTTGAATGGTGTTCGATGGATTTCTCCATCGTCCGCGGCCTCGCCTACTACACCGGCACCGTCTTCGAAGTCCACGAAACCGGCGGCAAGGAGCGCGCGATCGCGGGCGGTGGGCGGTACGACAACCTCGTCGAACTCTTCGGCGGCCCGCCGACTCCTGCGGTCGGATTTGCGATGGGCGATGTGGTCATCGCGCTCGTGCTCCAGGACAAGGGCCTGATGCCCTCCGACGACGCCATCGCCCGCGACATGGGCCTGGCGCCGGACGTGTTCGTCATCGCGTCGGAGGAGGCGGCTGATGTTCTCCTGCGCCCCGTCCTCGCGCACCTGCGGCGAGCGGGCCTGCACGCGCGCCGGTCGTACAAGTCCACCCGCAACGTCGGCAAACTCCTGGGCGAGGCGAGCAAGGCCAACGCGCGGTACGCGCTGATCCTCAAGCCCGACGGCCAGGCGGAACTCAAGGACATGGGCGTCCAGGGCGGCGAGCCCCGAAAACTCCAAAGCCCGTCCGGCGCGGAGGCGGTCGCGGCCTGGGCGGCGGAACATATCCCCAAGGCCTGACTCGACTTGCGCTACGGCGCGCCTACGGGAATAAACGCCGGTCCGCGCGGGTTAGCGCGGCGTGGGGCCGCTGCACAGCCGCCGAACGATCGGCGGGCGGTCCGCACTGGATTCTCTGGGAAGTCGAGAGAAGGAGTCGCCCATGAAGACGTTGTTCGCCGCCGCGCTGTCACTCGGTTGCGCCGCCGCCGCCGGCGCCGTGACGTGGACCATCGCCCTGACCGGGGCGGAGGAGGTTCCGCCGGTCATCACCAATGCCACCGGCGCTGCCAAGGTGAAGTTCAACCCCAACACGAACTTCGTGAAGGTGACGGGTTCGTACGAGAATCTGTCCAGCGCCGCGACCGTGGGCCACCTGCACGGCCTCTCGGGCGCGGGGTTCACCTCGCCCCCGATCGTGCACTTCATGCTCACCGGCGGGACCACCGGCACGTTCGCCGGAGAGGGCTTCCTCACGCCCGCCCAGGGCGCTGGCCTGCTCAACGGCCTGACCTACGTCAACATCCACTCGGTCAACTTCGCCCCCGGCGAGATCCGCGGCCAAGTCGTCCCGGCTCCGGGCGCTTCGGCGCTGCTCGGAGCCCTTGCGCTCGGCGCCCTGCGCCGTCGGCGCTGATCCGATCATCACGGACTCTGCCCTTGCAAGGCCCCGGCGCCCTCCCCATCACGCGCCGGGGTCTTTTTCGTTCGGACCTCTACACTCCCGGCATGCCCGATCAGCCCCTCCAACACCGCACCGCCATCGTCACCGGCGCCTCCGCCGGCATCGGCGAGGCGACCGCCCTGGCCCTCGCCCGTCGCGGCGCCCGCGTCATCCTCAACGCCCGGCGCGCCGAGCGGCTCCGCGACCTCGCCACCGCCATCGCCGCGCAGGGCGGCAAGGCGGCGATCGTCGCCGGAGACGCCGCGGACGAGGCGACGGTGCGCGCCATGCTCAACGCGGCGCCGGCGCACTTCGGCGCCGAGGCGGACCTTGTGGTGGTCAACGCCGGGCGGGGCCTGCGTGGCTCGCCGCTGTCGAGCGAGCGGGCGGAGTGGGAGGAGATGATCCGCATCAACTTCCTCGGCGCCGCCGCTCTCATGCGCGCCGCCGCGGAGCGGATGCTGGCCGACCTGGACGCCGAGGAATCCCGGCGCGCCGGCGCGGATCGGCCCGCGTGGCTGTCGCGGTCGCGCGACATCGTGGTCATTTCGTCGAACGTGGGCAAGCACGTCTCGCCGTTTTCGTCGATGTACGGCTCGAGCAAGTTCGCGATCACCGCCGTCGCCGAGGGGCTGCGGCGAGAGATCGGGCCCCGGGGCGTGCGCGTGTCGGCGATTCACCCGGGCGTGGTCCGCAGCGAGTTCCAGCAGGTCGCCGGCTACGACCCCGTCACGTTCGGACAGTTCATGGACAAGATCGGCCCCGTCCTCACCCCCGAGGACGTCGCCCGCACGGTGGAGTTCATCGTGTCCCAGCCGGCGCACTGCCACGTCAACGACGTCATGCTCCGTCCGACGCGTCAGGACTACCCGTAACGCCGCGCGGCGGATCTCAGCCGCGTCGGCATGGCCGAAGTCCGCCAGTCCCGGTGGTCGAACCCCGCCACGGCGCCGGATCGCGGCTGGCGCGGTTGTTGCATGGGTGGTTGGAAGCGGCCCCCGCGAGCGCGTTCGCGGCTCAGGTCCGCCACCGTCCGGCTTCCCGGGCAGACCGATGCCCTCTCACTCAACACAGGCACGCGGACAC
>JACVCK010000174.1 GCA_016742055.1 Phycisphaerales bacterium | reverse complement strand
ACCCTCCAGGACTGGGTGGACGAGTTCGAGCGCATCCAACTCATGCTCCGCCTCTCGCCGCGCCTCCGCGAGAAGCACAACGACTGATGCCCCCAAGGGTCGCCCTGGCCACGAGCGCCAACCTGCCGGACCTCATCGCCGACGAGGGTCCGCTCCGCGAGGCCCTGCGCGCCGCCGGCATCGACGCCGTCCCCGCCGTCTGGTCCGATCCCACGGTGGACTGGTCCGCCTTCGACGCCTGCATCGTCCGCACCCCCTGGGACTACACCACCCAACGCGAGGCGTTCCTCGCCTGGGCCGAACGCACCGAATCCCGCATGCCCTTGTTCAACAGCGCCGCGACGCTGCGCTGGAACACCGACAAGCGGTACCTCCACGGCCTGGCCCGCGAGGGCGTGCGCATCGTGCCCTTCCAGATCTTCGAACGCGGCGGAGCCATGGACCTCGGCGCGGCGCTCTCAACGACGGGCTGGGACCGCGCCGTCATCAAGCCCGTGGTGGGGGCCACCGCCCGCCGCCAGATCCGCGTCCACGCGCTCGACAAGCCCGACCTCGCAGCCGCGCAAGCCCACCTCAACGACGCCCTCATCGACGAGGACATGATCGTCCAGCCCTACGTCCAGAGCGTCACCGAAGAAGGCGAGGCGTCGCTCGTGTACTTCGGCGGCGCGTTCTCCCACGCGCTCCGCAAACGCCCCAAACGCGGCGACTACCGCGTGCAGATGGACTGGGGCGGAACCTACGAACGCCTCCATGCCAGCGCCGCACAGAAGGCCGAAGCCGACCGCGTGCTCGACGCCATCGGCCCCGCAATGCTCGCCGCAGGCGAGGCCCCAGAAGCCGCCCCCCTCCTCTACGCCCGGGTCGACCTCCTCGACTGGGAAGGCGCCCCCGCAGTGATCGAACTGGAAGTCGTCGAGCCCCAACTCTTCTTCACGCAGGCGGAAAATCCCGGCCTGGCGGGGAGGATGATGGCGGAGGCGTTCATGCAGCGGGCGCCACGGGCGTGAAGATCGCTCTTCCGGGGCCGGGACGGAGGGGTATTGACAGGACGGGTAGAGTAGATGGTCCGCCGTGTTCCCGCGGGCGTCGTGTGATCCGGTGGGCATCAGGGATTGAACAGGAGTCACATCATGCTGCGAGTTGCTGTGGTTGCGGCCGCGCTCTGCGCGTCTCTCACGGTCGGCTGCCCCGTTGTCGCGTCGCCGGTGTTCACACTGCTGTCGGCGCACCGGGAGGTGGAGGGCGTGGGGATGGTCACCGGCCCTGACGGCGCCCGGCAGCGGTCGTATGCGCTGGCGCACGACGATCCGACGGAAGGGCAGACGGCCGCGGGCGCCACGCTGCAGATCGGGCTGCAGACCGCGACGGCGTCGTCCACCGTGGACACCTTCGTCGGGCCCGGGCGGATCGGGGTCCGCAACTCTGCCGCGGTTTCGCTCATTCACCCGGTCTCCGCGCCCGTGGGAGGCCTGTTCGCGGAGGGCGTGAGTCTGGGGAGGATCGAATTCCGGCTCAACAGGTCGATCGAGGCGCTCCTGGGCTACACCACCTCGGGCTCTTCGAACAGCGACAACGGCGTCATGGGAGTGGGCGGCGGGTCGTTCGCGATGTGGGATGAGGCGATCAACGAGTGGGTTTCGCTGCTCGGGGATTCTGCCGATGACGCAGCGCCGCGCGGCGTCGTGCTGGACCCCGGCCTGTACAGCATGCAGTTCCGCCTGTATGCGCGCGTGAGCAACACCGCACAGAGCGCGGACATCGTTGTGCACCAGGGCGAAGCGTACGTGGTGGTGATCCCAACTCCCGGCTCGTTCGCTGTGACGGCGCCGCTTGGCTTGGGGTTGCTGGTCCGGCGCCGGCGCCGGTGAAGGCGACCTCAGTCCTCACCCTGCGCCTTCGTATACCCCGCCTTGCCGTCGAACTCCTGCATCTTCTCAAGGTGCATCCAGCGGTGCCGCGCGCCCACCCGCCGAATCAGGTCCGTCAGCATCTCGTCCGTCACTTCGGCGCCGGCCGTCCGGGGCAGGAACCGGCAGCGGTAGTGGTCCACGCAGTCCGGCCTCGTCGCGCCCTCGGGATACACCTTCACACCCCGGTTCGAGCACATCTTCAGCATCATCGCCGAGCCCTCCATCGCGCTCTCGAGCGACGGGCCCAGCCGGTCCGCCGTCATGTCCGCCTCGATGAACAGGTCCGCCCCCACCGTCCTGCGGCTCTTGGCCGCGACCGTCGCCACGGACTCCCGCATCGGCGGCATGCGCAGCGGCTTGTGCTCTCGCACCTGCCACCGCGTCGGGTTGCGCCCCAGGTTCTCGATCACCGCGTCCGTAAACGCCGACGTCGTCGCCGCGATCCGCTCGCCGGCCACATCCCCGGTCAGCGCCTTGCCGGCCTCCAGCGTGTGCAGGACCGCGTTCTCCACCACGAACGCCTCCTCCCGCAGCCCCAGGTGCCGCAGCAGCATCACCGCCGAGAGCGTCAGCGCCGTCGGATTGGCCAGGTTCTTCCCCGCGATCGTCGGCGCCGAGCCATGCACCGCCTCGAACATCACCGCGCCGGCCCCGATGTTCGCCGACGGCGCGAAGCCCAGCCCGCCCACCAGCCCGCTCGTCAGGTCGCTCAGGATGTCGCCGTTCATGTTCGACGTCACGATCACCTCGAACTGCTCCGGGAACCGCACCAACTGGTGCGCGCAGTTGTCGATGATGATGTGCTCCGCTCGAATCTCCGGATACTCCGGCGCCACCCGCTCGAAGGTCCGCTTCAGCAGCCCCTCCGTGAACTTCATGATGTTCGCCTTCGTCGCGCAGTGCACCGACTTCCGGCCCTCCGACCGCGCCAACTCAAACGCCAGACGCACGATCTTCTCGCAGCCCTTGTCCGACATCAGTTTCAGGCACTGCGCCACCCCCGGCGTCTGCATGTGCTCGATGCCCGCGTACAAGTCCTCCACGTTCTCACGGACCACCACCAGGTCGATGTTCCGCCCCGAGAACGGCGTCGGCACGCCCGGCAACTCCCGCACCGGACGGATGTTCGCGTACAACTCGAACAACTTCCGCAGCGTCACGTTCGCCGACTTCTCCCCGTAGCCCACCGGCGTCTCGAGAGGGCCCTTGAGCGCCGCGCCCGTCCGCTGGATCGACGAAACCGTCTCCGCGGGAACGCCCGTCGGGTCGCCCTTCTTGAACACCTCGGCCCCCGCGTCGCAGCGCTCCCACTCGATCTGCGCCCCCGCCGCCTCGATGATCCGAACCGCCGCGCCCACCACCTCAGGACCGATGCCGTCGCCGGGGATCAGCGTAACCTTCTTCTTCATGGCCTCGTCAACTTCCGCAGAATGTGCAAGCGTCTCAACCCGCGCCGGCACACGCCCGCGCCATGGGTCGGGATGCTAGCCCGCCCGATCCGCGCACGCCCCCGCATCCAAACGCCCAACGCCCCTCGCGCCAAATCCGCGCTCGCGTTTGCACGCCTTCCATGCTCGGACGCGGCGGCTCCCGAACTTTCGTCCCGCGCCGACTCCTCCATCCGTCGCCGACGCCCCGCCATGCAGCGCCCCCGGACCGACTCCCCCTCGCACGAACCCCAGCCCCCCCGCGTATCGTGCCCCCCGATGACCGCCGCCCTCGAGTTCAAGGAGGTCTCCTACACCTACCCCGGCGCCCCCCCCGGCGCGATGGCCCTCGAACGCGTCTCCCTCCGCGTCGAACCCGGCGAGCGGCTCGGCGTCCTCGGCCCCAACGGCGGAGGCAAAAGCACCCTTCTCAAAATCGCCATGGGCCTCATCGACGGCTACTCCGGCCAGGCCACCGTCTTCGGCATGCCGCCCAGACGCGCCCGACGCGACGGCCTCATCGGCTACCTCCCGCAACGCATCGAGGCCGAACTCGCCTTCCCCATCTCCGTTCGCCAGACCGTCGCCTCCGCCGCGGCGCTCCGCACCGCGCCCTGGCGCCGGCCCGCCCCCGACGTCCGCGCACGCGTCGAACGCGCCATCGACCTCGTCGGCGTCGCCCCCCTCGCCGACCGGCCCATCGGCAAACTCTCCGGCGGACAACTCCAGCGCGTCATGATCGCCCGCGCCATCGCCACCGCCCCCCGCATCCTCGCCCTCGACGAACCCACCGTCGGCGTCGACGCCGTCGGACAGCGACGCTTCGCCGACCTCCTCGGAACCCTCCACCGAGAACTCGGCCTCACCATCGTCATCGTCAGCCACGACATCCGCGGCATCGCCGCCGCCTGCGACCGCGTCGCCTGCCTCGCCCGCACGCTCCACTTCCACGACTCCCCCGGCGGCCTCACGCCCCGCATCCTCGCCGAGGCCTTCAGCCACCAGGTCGAGGGCGTCTTCGGCGAAGTCCACATCGACGCCCACGCCGCCAGCGAATGCGCTCACGACCACCACCACGGGAACGCGCACGGCGCGGGAGGCGCGCGTGCGGACGATTGACTACCTCCTCGGACCCGACGCATCCCTCTTCTGGCCCGGCGTCGCCGCCGGCGTCGCCATCGCCCTCCAGGGCGCCATCCTCAGCGTGTTCGTCGTCCTCAAACGCATGGCCTTCATCGGCCAGGGCGTCTCCCACGCCGCCTTCGGCGGCATCGGCATCGCCGCGCTCCTGGGCGTGTCCGCCGGAATGGCCATGCCCGTGGTCGCGGCGTTCTGCATCCTCACCGCGCTGGGCGTCGCCTGGGGCGCGGGCAAACGCTCCTCACGCGCCGACGAACTCATCGGCCTCTTCCTCGTCGGCTCCATGGCCCTCGGCGCCATCGCCGCGACGCTCCACCTCCGCGCCCAGACCGGACCGCGGTCACTCCCCTCGTGGGACGCCATCCTCTTCGGATCCATCCTCTCCGTCGGCCCCGTGGACGCCGCCCTCGCCTGGGCCAGCGCCGCCGCCGCCGCCGCCGCGCTCTTCCTCGCCCGACGAGGCCTGATCTTCTGGTCCTACGACGAACCCGCCGCCGAGGCCTTCGGCGCTCGCACGCGCGCCGCCCAGACCCTCCTGCTCATCCTCCTGGCCGTCGCCGTCGTCACCGCCATGAAACTCGCTGGCGTCGTCCTCGCCACCGCCCTCCTCGTCGCGCCCGGCGCCTCCGCGCTGCGGCTCAGCGACCGGCTCGCCGGCGTCTTCGCATGGTCCGTCGCGCTCGCAGTCCTCGGCGTCGGCGCAGGCCTCGCCGCCAGTTTCGAACTCGACCTCCCTCCAGGCGCCTGCGTCGTCGGAGCGCTCATCGCCATCTACGCCGCATGCTGCGCCATCGGACGAATCGCAGGCCGAGGCGTCCGCCGCGCCTGATCCACTCCCGCACGCACCCAAGGGACCGCACGCCATGAAGGCCGAAACGCTCCTCTCCGAACTCAACCGACTCCGCAAGGACCTCCCCGAAGACCCCGCGGACATCGAATGGCTCACGCTGCACCGGTCCCCTATACACATCTGACCCGGCTCCAGACCTTACGCGTCGCACTCTTTGTGGTCACAGCAG
>JACVCK010000173.1 GCA_016742055.1 Phycisphaerales bacterium | reverse complement strand
GCCCTGATCCGTTCCGCGTCGTCGGCCGTGCCGGTCGCCATCGCCTCCGGCTCCCGCCCGCACGAGATCCGCCCCATCCTGCGCCGATTCGGCGTCGAGTCCGTCCTGCGCGCGCTCGTCAGCGCCGAGGATGTCGCCCGCACCAAGCCCGACCCCGAGCCCTACCTCAAAGCCGCCGCCGCCCTCGGCGCCGATCCGCGCGACTGCCTGGCCATCGAGGACACGCCCACTGGCGCCCGCGCCGCCGTCGCCGCGGGCTTTGTCGTCGTCGGCGTCGAGCACACCAACCGCGCCGCCGAACTCGAGGCGGTCGGCGCGCACCACGTCGTCTCGGAAATCGGTGCGCTCAGCCCCGAAGCGCTGCGCGTAATCTGGGATCGCTGCGTCGCGCGGCCTTAGCGCACGCCCGCCAGGCGCCAGGCCATCGGCAGCGCCGCCGCCGCCAGCGCCGCCTTCACCGCCGCCCAAGGCAGGAAGAACAGCATGCCCGTGGTCAGCGCCGCACGCGCGCCGATGGAGCCGCTGAGCCATCCGGCGCCGACCGCCAGAATCGCGACCTCGCCCAGCAGCATCGCCGCCGCCGTGGTCCACGCGCGCCGCGTCCAGCCTCGCTCGCTCAGCGCGCCCACGATCCACGCGCCCGCCGGGAACGCCAGCAGGTAGCCGCCGGTCGGGCCCGCGAAGTGCGCCAAGCCCGCCGCGCCCCCTGCGAAGAACGGCAGGCCCGCCGCGCCCTGGGCCAGGTACATCGCCACGCTCAGCGCCCCCCAGCGCGAGCCCAGCGCCGCCCCCAGCAGCACGACGGCGAACGTCTGCAGCGTCGCGGGAACCGGCCACATCGGGACCTGCGCCTGGGCGCACGCCGCGATCAGCCATGAGCCCACCAGCGCCGCGCCCAACTTTCCGAGCCCCTGCGAGCGCGCAGGCGCGCGGTCCAGCAGGGCGGGGATCAGGGCAAGTCCGGTCCGGGGGGCCGCGGCGGTCGAATGGGCGGTGGTCATGTCCCCGAGCGTCGGTCCGGCGGGCCCAACTGTCAACTTCGACGGGCCCCGAGCCGTCACCTACCATCCCGGCTCCAGCGCTCCGCGCGGTCGATCGCTGGCGCGCAGGACCCCCAACGCCATGCCTGAATCCACCCCGACTCCGCCGGCCCGACCCGCCGCCGTGATCGTGCGCGCCGTGATCGGCCTGGCCGCGCTGGGCGTGGCCGTCGCCATCTTCGCCATTCTCAAGGCCACTCAGCCCACCCCCGCGCTCGCGCCCGTGGAGCAGACCGTCCGCCAGGTCCGCGTCCTCACGGTCCAGCCCGCCCAGGTGGCCCGTGCCTGGCTCGGCTACGGGACCGCCCGCGCCCTGAGGTCCGCAACGGTCGCCGCCGAGATCCAGGGCGTCATCGTCGAGCGTCCCGCCTCCATCGAGCCCGGGCTCTCCGTCGAATACGGCGACATCCTCGTCGTCATCGACCCCGCCGACTTCATCCAACGCGCCACGCAACTCGAGCAGGCGATCGGCGCCCTCCGCGCCGAACTCCGCGGCCTCGACGCCGAGGAGGCCTCCCTCAGCAACCTCCTCGAGTTCGCCGAAGCCGCCACCGCCCTTCAGCAGCGCGAGATCGAGCGCTGGCGCGCCGCCGCCGCCCGCTCCGCCGGCGCCCCCGTCGAACTCGAACGCCTCGAGCGCGACCTGTCCCGCGTGCAGCGCGAAGAGCAGGCCCTCCGCGAGCGGCTGAGTCTGGTCCCGTCGCGCCGAGCGCGGGCGGAGGCCCAGATCGGCGCCGAACAGGCCGCGCTCGCCCTCGCCCGGCGCGACCTCGACCGCACCCGCGTCATCGCGCCGCTCTCGGGCTCGATCCAGTCCGTGTCGGTCGACCGAGGCGAGCGCGTCGCGCCGGGCGCTGCATTGGCCCGCATCGTGGACCTTTCTCGAATCGAGGTCCCGCTCCTCCTGCCCGTCTCCGCCGCCGCGGACGTGCAGCCCGGCGACCGCGCCGAGATCCGCGCCGAGGGCCCGATCGCGCCGGTCTGGACCGGCGTGGTGGCCCGCGTCGCGCCCGAGGCCGACGCCGCGAGCCGCTCCATCACCGTCTACGTCGAGATCGCCCAGCCCCGCGAGCCCCGCCCCGGCGACGGCCCGCGCCTCATGCCGGGCATGTTCGTCTCCGGGCGGATCTACTCCGAATCTCCCCACGCCGAACTGGTCGTGCCCCGCAACGCCATCGACCGCGACACGGCGCTCGTCGTCGGGGCCGACGGCGTCGTCAGCGCCGCGCCCGTTTCGATCGTTCACTACCTCGAGGCCTCGCTGCCGCACCTCGACCCGCACGAGACGCAGTGGGCGGTGATCGGCGCCGGGCTCTCGCCGGGCCAACGCGTCGTGCTGTCGAACCTCGATGAACTCCGCCCCGGCGCGCAGGTCGAAGCCGTCGAGATCGGCGCCGCGGAGGGCGGGGCCCAGTGAGTCTCGCGTCCTTCGGCGTCCGCCGCCCCGTCGTGGCCAACCTGTTCACCGGCGCGATCGTGATCGCCGGGATCGTGTTCGGCCTGGGGCTGCGCCGGGAGTTCTTCCCCGAGGTCCGGCCCAACGAGGTGATCGTCTCCGCGCCCTACCCCGGCGCCAGTCCGGACGAGATCGAGCGCTCGCTGGCGATCAAGATCGAAGACAAGATCGACACGATCCAGAACATCAAGGAGATCAACACCACGGTCTCCGAGGGGCTCGCGAACATCCGCATCGAGTTCGAGCCCGGCGTGGACATCGACGACGCCGTCGGACGCGTGAAGCGCGCCGTCGATGAACTCCAGGACCTGCCGGAAGAGTCCGAGCGCCTGATCGTTTCGGAGTTCGAGCCCAACATCCCCGTCATCTCCCTCACGCTCTACGGCGACGCCGACGAGCGCGCCATGAAGCGCGCCATCCGCGAGATGCGCGAGGACCTCCGCACCCTGTCCGGCATGGGCGACGTCACCATCGCCGGCGTCCGCACCGACGAGATCGTCGTCGAGGTCCGCGAAGAGGCGCTCGTCCGCCACGGCGTCTCGCTCCCCGCCGTCGCCCAGCGCATACGCGAGGCGATGGGCGAACTGCCCGGCGGCGCCGTCCGCACACCTTCCGCCAACGTCGGCGTCCGCACCCAGCCCTTTGAGAACAACGCCGACGCCGTCCGCGACATCGTGATCCGCGCCGACGAGCGGGGCCGGCCCATCCGCCTCGGCGAGATCGCGACCGTCCGCGACGGCTTCGTGGACGTCGAACTCCGCACCCGGTTCAACAACAAGCCCTGCGTCTCCCTCACCGCCTACGCCCGGGGCTCCGAGGACGCCGTCGAGATGGCCGGCCTGGTCAAGGCCTACGCCGCCGGGCGCGAACGCCAGCCGATCCACCTGTCGTTCGTCGAGCGCTTCACCGCACGATTCGACGCCTCCGGCAAGCCGGCACGCCAGAGAGCGTGGGAACTCGGCGCCTCGCGCGAGCCGGCCCCCGGGCTCCTGGCCACCAACAACGACCTCGCGCGGTTCATCCAGCAGCGCCTCGAACTGCTCACACGCAACGCCGTCACCGGCGCGGTCGTCGTGTTCCTCGCCCTCATGCTCTTCCTCCGGCCGCGCGTGGCCGTGTGGGTGACCAGCGGCCTGATCTTCTCCGTGCTGGGCACGCTCATCCTGATGCGCGTGTTCGACATCTCCCTCAACCTCCTGACGATGTTCGGGCTGATCATCGCCATCGGCCTGCTGGTGGACGACGCCATCGTGGTCGCCGAGAACATCGCCACCCGACACGAGGAGGGCGCCACCCCGATCGACGCCGGCATCAAGGGCGCCAATCAGGTCTTCTGGCCCGTGGTCGCCACCGTCCTGACCACCATCTTCTCCTTCATGCCCCTTCGCCTGATCGAAGGGCGATTCGGCGACCTCCTGGGGGCGCTGCCCCTGGTCGTCGCCTGCGCCCTGGCCGCGTCGCTGCTGGAGTCGTTCCTCATCCTCCCCAGCCACATGACCGAAAGCCTGATCCGCGCCGACCGCAAGGGCGGACGCAAGGGGCGGCTCTCCCGTTCCCTCGACGCCCTCCGCGCCGGCATCTTCGATCGCGGCCTCGCGCCGCTCTACGCCCGCGCCCTCGGGCCCGCCCTCCGCGCACGATGGCTCACCCTCGCCCTCGCCCTCTCCATCCTCATCGCCTCCATCGGCATGGTCGCCGGAGGACGCCTGCCCTTCGTCTTCCTCGTTTCCGCAGACTCCGAGTCCGTCCTCGTTCCGCTCACCATGCCCATCGGCACGCCGCTGGCCCGCACGGATGAGGTCGTGCGGCGCATCGAGGCCGCGGCGCTGGACACGCCGGAGATCCAGAGCGTCTTCTCCCTCGTCGGCGGCAGTTTCGACCTCGAGGGCGCGCCCGGCGTCAATCAGAGCCACCTCGCGCAGTTGTTCATCGAACTCCGCCCCGTCGAGGAGCGCGACCGGCGCAGCGACCAGGTGATCCAGGCCATCCGCAGCGCCGTCGGCCCGCTCCCGGGCGTGAAGAGTCTGCGCTTCCAGGAGGTGCAGGGCGGTCCCAGCGGGCGCGACCTGGCTTTTACGATCGCCAGCGAGGACCCCTCGCGCATCCCCGCGATCGAAGCGTCGCTCCGCGCCCTTCTGGAGGCCTACGACGGCGTCTTCGACCTGTCCACCGACGCCGACACCGGCCAGCGCGAACTCCGCCTCACCCTGCGCGAGGGCGCGTCGGAGATGGGCTTCACCGTCGGCGCCGTCGCCCAGCAGATGCGCGCCGCGGTCTTCGGCCTCGAGGCCTACACCTTCGCCGGGCAGCGCGAGGACGTCGACGTCCGCGTGATGATCGACGAGCCCACGCGCCGCTCGCTCGCCGCGATCGAGTCCATGCGCGTCTTCACGCCCCCGGGCGCCGGCCCGCCCCGCGCCGTGCCGCTCGGCGAGGTCGTCGAGATCCGCGAGGACCAGGGCTACGCCACGCTCCGCCGCCTCGACCGAAGGCGTGCCGTCACCGTCTCGGCCGACGTGGACAAGGCCGTCGCCAACCCCGAGCAGATCGCCGCCGCGATCGCGCCCGACATCCGCCGCCTGCAGGACGAGAACCCCGGTGTGTCCATCATTCCCCGGGGCCGTCAGGAGGACGTCGCCGAATCGCTCCGCACGCTGCCGCTGGGCCTCATGGCGGCGATCGGGCTCAACTACGTCATCCTCGTCTGGCTGTTCTCCTCGTACACCCAGCCGCTGATCATCCTCATCGCGATCCCATTTTCGATGGTGGGGGCGATCTGGGCGCACCTGCTGCTGGGCTACGAGATGACGATGCTCTCGCTCATCGGCTTCGTCGCGCTCGCGGGCATCGTCGTGAACGACTCCATCGTCTTCATGGAGTTCTACAACCATCACCGCGCGGGCAAGCCCTCCGCCTACGACGCCTGCGTGGTCACCGGGCCGCGGCGGCTGCGCGCCATCATCCTCACCACCCTCACCACGTTCCTCGGGCTCTCCCCGCTGATGCTCGAAACCTCCTTCCAGGCGCAGTTCCTGATCCCGATGGCCATCACCATCTCCTTCGGCCTCGTCGCCGGAACGTTCCAGACTCTCTTCGTCCTGCCCGCGCTCCTGTGCGCCGGCGAGGACGTGCGCCGATGGCTCCGCTGGGTCT
>JACVCK010000172.1 GCA_016742055.1 Phycisphaerales bacterium | reverse complement strand
CGCAGGTGGTGCAGGACCCCAACGTCCCGGTGCCGCGCTGGGGGCTTTCGCCCAAGGGGCGCGAGCGTGCAGAACGATTCGCGAACCATGCGATGGCGCGCGCTGCCCGGCGGATCATTTCCAGCAACGAAACCAAGGCGATGGAGCTCGCCGGGGCAATTTCGGCCGTATCGGGCGTCCGGGTCGAGTCTGGGGAAAACTTTGGGGAAAACGACAGAACGAGTACCGGTTTCGTTCCGCCCGAGCGGTTCGAGGCCCTAGCCGACGCCTTCTTCGCCAGGCCTGAAGTTTCGACCGAAGGCTGGGAGCGGGCGATCGACGCGCAGGCGCGTGTCTTCGGCGCGTTCGAGGACGCGCTGGCCGACTACGCGGCGGCGCGCCGGGAGCAGGGCCGGCCCTTCGCGTGGGCGGCCCTGCGCTACTTCAACGTGGCGGGCTGCGACCGGAAGGGACGCATCGGCGAGTTCCGCGACCCCGAGACGCGGATCGTCTCCCTGGCGCTGCGCGCGGCGCTCGGGCTGTCGGAGGGCGTGACGATCGCGGGAACGGACTATTCCACGGCAGACGGCACGTGCGTGCGCGACTTCATCCACGTGGAAGACCTGGTCCGGGCGCACCTGCTGACGCTCGACTCGCTGCGGCCCGAATCGTTCGACGCGCGGGCGTACAACCTGGGACTTGGGCGCGGCTACAGCGTGCGCGAGGTCGTGGAGACGTGCCGCAGGGTGACGGGGCTTCCGATCGCCGCGCCCGAGGGGCCCCGGCGCCCTGGCGATGCGCCGGTGATGCTGGCGTCTTCGGGAGCGATCGCGGCGGACCTGGGCTGGCGGCCGGAGGTTGGGTCGCTGGAGGAGATCGTCGCCAGCGCCTGGGCGTGGATGCGCGGTCATCCCCGGGGGTACGCGTGAAGTCAGAAAGGAAACTGGATGGCGATGTAGCCCATGATCCCGTCGCGTGAGGGGTTGCGGTCCTCGCCCTTGATCCGGGCGTTGGAGATGTGGTTCCAGCGGGCGCCGAGCACGAGCCGGTTGGCGCTCTCGCCCAGGCGGATCGTGCCGCCGACGCCGGCGCGGGGGGTGAAGTTGAAGCCGGTGCCGGTGTCGGGCACCAGGTCCGTGGACACCAGCACGCCGGCGCCGCCGTCCACAAAGACGGTCCACGTGTCGAAGTTCAGGAAGTGCCAGCGGAACAACAGGCTCACGTTCAAGCCCATCGCGTCGTCTCCGGGCTGCGTGAAGTACCAGCCGGCGATCTCCGTCAGGAACTCAAAGTTGTCCACAAGAAAGGTGGAGAAGGAGAAGGTGAGGTTGGCGTCGTCGGCGGCCTGGCCGTCGTCCAGTTCGCGCGCGTAGCCGCCGCCGATCTGGCCCCACCACGGGCCGGGCTTGCCGTACACGGGCTGGGCGTCGGCGACCGCCGGGGCGGCGGGGGAGGGTTCGGGCTCGATCGCGGCGCCGCGGGCGGCGTCGGCGTCAAACGCGAGCGAGGTGTTGATGTCGAGGGGATCCGCCGCGGCGGAGGCGCCGACGGCCAGGACGATGCAGAGCAGGATTGGACAACGCATGCGGCGGGGATTACACACACTCGGCGCGGATGGTGCAAGCCGGAGGAGGGTCTGCCGTGGGCGAGGTCGACAAGCGGATCGAGCGGCTTGAAGAGGGCCAGATGTTCCATGAGCGGCGCGCCGACATTCTGGAGGAGCAGATGATCGCTCTCTCACGGGCGCTGGACCGGCTGGCGCGGAGGGTCGAAGGGCTTGAGCAGCGCCTCGGCCGGATCGAATCTCCCCCGCAGGACGGCGAGGGCGCAGAAGGCGCCGAGTCGTTCGACGCCTAGGCGATCCGGGGGTCGACCCAGCGGTACAGCACGTCCACCACCAGGTTCATCGCAATCAGGATGGTGGCGTACACCAGCACCACCCCCATGATGAGAAAAAGGTCCTTATTCAGGACCCCGTTCACAAAGTGCTGGCCCACGCCGGGGATGTTGAAGACTTTCTCCACGACGAACGAGCCCGTCATGGCGGCGGCGGCGGCTGGACCGAGGTAGGAAAGGGTGGGCAGGAAGGCGTTGGGCAGGGCGTGCCGCAGGATCACCGTCCGCTCGGGCAATCCCTTGGCGCGTGCGGTTCGAACATAATCGGAATCGAGGGCTTCGATCATGCCCATCCGGGTGAGGCGGGCGATGTACGCCGCGAACGGCAGACTGAGCGCGAAGGCCGGGAGCAGCGCGTCCGAGGCGTCCTGCCAGGCGCCGACGCGCCCCCAGCCGAGCCAGACGGGAAAGACCAGCAGGAGCGCGGCGCCGATGACGAAGGTGGGCAGACTGACGCCCACGAGCGCGAGGGTGAGCGTGAAGGCGTCGAGGGCCGAGCCGGGTCGGAGGGCGCCCGCAACGCCCGCTGCGGAGCCGATGAAGAGCGCGATCACGATCGCGGCGAGCCCAAGCGTGATGGAGACGGGCAGGGCGCCGCTGAGGATCTCGTTGACGGTCCAGTCGGGGTAGCGCAGGGATGGGCCGAAGTCGAACCGCGTGACCACGCCGCGCAGGTAGCCGAAGTAGAACGCGACTGGGTTGTCGAGGTTGTAGCGCGCCTCCATGGCGGCGAGGACTTCGGGCGGCGGCGCGCGGCCTTCGTCGCGGATGACGGCGCTGCCGGGGAGGGCCCAGGCCAGGAGGAACGTGACGGTGTAGATGACCAGCAGGATGAGAGGGGCCTGCGCGAGCCGGCGGAGGATGAGGCCGGTCATGGCGCCCCCCCACTCTCGTCGCCGGCGATCCAGAGGTAATCCAGGCGCTGGATGGACCGCGGGTGCTCGCTCAGGCCCCGCACGCGCGAGGCGTCGAACATGTAGAACTGCCGGTAGCGCCAGATCGGGAGGATGGGCAGGTCGCGCTCGGTGGTGAGGCGCTCGGCCTCGGCGAGCAGGTCGAGCCGGACGCGGGGATCGGCCTCGGCCCTGGCGCGGGCCAGGAGGCCGTCGAACTCGGCGCTCGAATAACCCCGGTCGTTGTTGCCGTCGCCGGTGGCGTGGATGTCGAGGAACGTCGTGGGGTCGCCGAAGTCGCCGAACCAGCCGCCGCGGGCCATCATGAAATCGCGCCGGCGCAGGTCGTCGCGGTAAGCCTTGGATTCCTTCTGGACGATGCGCGTCCGCACGCCCAGGCCCTCGAGCAGCATCGCGCCCATCGCGAGCGCGACGTTTTGATGGTACGAGCCGGTGGAGCAGAGCAGTTCCACGACGGGGAAGGGCTCGCCCGCGGCGTTCTCCGGGGTGGAGTCTCCCGTGCGATCGACCCACCCGGCTTCGGCGAGCAGGGCCCGGGCGCCGGCGGGATCGAACGGGGCTCCGCCGACTGCGCGATCGGGGTCGTACTGCGCGATGGAGCCGGGGGGGATGAGGGTGTCGGCGGTCTCTTCGCCGACGCGCCGGACTTTTTCGACGATGGCGCGCTTATCGATCGCCATGGCGAACGCGCGCCGGACGCGCGCGTCGTGGAACGGGTTGGGCCTGCCGCCGGTGAGCGTGGGCGTGCAGTTGAAGGACCAGAAGTACGTGCCGAACCGCGAGTGGCCGTAGACTTCGGCGTCGGGGTCCGCCAGCATGTCCGGCAGGTAATCGGTCAGCACGTCGGTGAGCCAGTCCGCGCCGCCGGTCTGATAGGCGAGCACGGCGGTCGAGGGATCTTCGACGACCAGCACGTCGATGGAACGGAGCCGAACGCGCGGTTCGTCCCAGTAGTGCGGATTCTTGACCAGGCGCATGTCGCGCTTGAAGCGCCAGGATGTCAGCATGTAGGCGCCGTTGGTGATCAGCCGGGGCGGCTTGGTCCAGTCGTGGCGCTGGTCAAGGCGCCCCGTGGCGGCGTCGAGAGACACGTCGGCTTCCACGGAGGGCGGGTGCACCGGGAACAGCGCGGGAAAGGCGCACAGGTCGAGAAAGAAGGGCGTGGGTGAGTGCAGTTCGACGATCAGGGTGCGGTCGTCGGGAGCGGACAGGCCGACCGTCTCGTGAAACACCCGCTCGGCCTCCGCGCGCAGCGCCGCGGCCCGGGCGGAAGTGCGATCCGTCGCGGGCAGCGCCGCGTACTGGGCGAGTTGGTTGGCGCGAAACTGGAAGAACGCCTCGGCGCCGCGCACGTGGAAGAGCGCGGAGGCGTAATCGGCGGCGGTGTCGGTCATGAGCGCGCGCCGCCAGGCGTAGAGGAAGTCGTGGCTGACGACGGGCTCTCCGCTGGACCATCGCGCGTTGTCGCGGAGGTGGAAGACGTAGATGGTTCCGTCGCGGGAGACCGACCATCGCTCGGCGACTCCGGGGACGATGTCAAAGGTGTAGGGGTCCCAGCGAACCAGGCCGTCGTACAGGGCGCTGACCAGGCGGATGTCCTGCTCGTACGAAACGCGCTGGGGATCGAGCGTGAAGGCGGGCTGCTTGTCGATGTATGTGAGGTCGGCCCGGGGCGGGGGCCGGTCGCCGAACGCCACGGCGAGCATCGCGCCGGCGAGGATGAGGAGCGTCAGCAGCGCGCGCGTCATGACGGCGACAGATTATCCGGGCTCGGCCGGTTCAGCCCTTGGGCGCGCGGAATCGGGCGGGCTCGAGCCCGTAGGGCGGCTGGGTGAGGAAGCCCTGAGCGCCGACCCACTTGTCCAGTTCCGCCGCGAACGCGGCGTGGCGGCCGGTCTCGAAGGAGGAGACGATCGCCTGATCCTTGTGGGAGCGGTTGCGGAGGGACTTGTCCACGAAGAGCAAGGAAACCTCGGCCGCGGCGACGAGATCGCGGATCGCCGGACGCTCCGCCTCGGTCATGGGCCTTTCCGCGCTGGCGAGGCGACGGGAGGCGAAGGTCAGAGACTGGCCCGAGAGCAGGGCGAGGTTCTGAGCGAACGCCTGATCGGGCGTTCCGCTCTGGAGTTGGCTCAGGAGCGTGGATTGGGCGGCGGTGAGGGCGCGTCCGAACGCCCGGGCCCATTCGGGGGAGGGCTCGGCGCCGGCGGCGGCGATGCGGTCGGCGGAGATGCGGGCCAGGTCGGTCATGGCGCGGATGCGCCCAGGGCCGCTGGGGTCCACGGCCTCCATGGCCGAGACGAGCCCGCCGAACACGCCGGCGTCGGATTCTTTGCGGAGCGCCTCCTGGATGGCCGCGACGAGCGCGTCCACCTGGTTCTGCGGCAGCGACGATCGCTTGGCGGCGACGGCGTCGATGGTGAGGCGCGAAGCGAGCGCGGCGCCGTAGCGGACCGAGGCGCGTCGATCGGCCAGCCCTTTGCGCACGGTGCCGACGGAGGCGTCGGTCGCGAGCACGCCCGCGATGCGGAGGGCGTTGAAGGCGGTGTGCTCGTCGGGTTTGGCGGCGAGGTCATCGAGCGTGGGCGCGAGGGCCTCGCTCATCCGAAGTCGGAAGGCGACGCTGACGTTGCCGGATTGGAGGGGCGCCAGGAGGGCGTCGCGTGCGCTCTGGACGCGGGCCATATCGCCGGAGTTCAGACCCTGCACCTGCTGGCGGACAAAGGCCTGCAGCGCCTCGACCTGCGCGGGGGCGAGTGTCTGGGAGGTGGTGATGCCCTCGGGCAGACCCCCGCCGATTTGAGCCGCGGCGGGCGGGGCGAGCCAGGCGGCCCCGGCGAGGCAGGCGGCGAAGGCGATGCGTCGGACCGGACGATGGAGAAGGTTCGGCATGCGATCAAGAGGATAGGGAGGCGTGCGGGAG
>JACVCK010000171.1 GCA_016742055.1 Phycisphaerales bacterium | reverse complement strand
GGGGGGGGGGGGGGGGGGGGGGGGGGGGGGGGGGGGGGGGGGGGGGGGGGGGGGGGGCGGGGCAGAGAGCGAGGAAGGCTAACCCGCTTTGAGGGCGACTCCAGTGCGTGCGTTTAAAATGTATCTGACGGTACCTGTGCCGCCTCGATACTCGGTGCAAGTTACTTCGTACTGGTCTTTTATCTCTAGCGGCGTGATTGAAATCACCTTCGCGCACAGGTGACCGTTTAAATTTAGAATGGTAGCTGTCATTTCTTTCAAATCTTCCGCGCTCGACGCTAGAGACGGTATAGATAAGAATATTAAAAGTGCAGAAAATATAACAATTATCGTTTTCATTTATACCTCACTGCCGTGAAATTTAGTTCACATGCGTCATTTTTGTAAAGAAATTTCCAAAGTAAGGTGAGGATGCTTGGAATCGGCCCTTTTACATTCTGCAAATCTTACTCCGTAGCGAGCATCAGCACATTGTCCGAGCCGCAGAGCAGCCGGACATCGTGCTGCGCCCAGGCCTTGAGGTCGCAGTCCGGGCAGCAATAGCGCACGCGTTTGCCGCTTTTTGGGGTGGCAGGCTCAGCTGCGCTCTCGCCTGTAGTTGGGTCGGAAACTTCAGGGGCATCCTTCCAGGTAAGGGCGAACCCCTTGCCGAGGAGCTTGCCCGCGGCCACGTCGAACGGGCCGCCAGGGATGATGTAGTGACCGAGCGTTTCGCCGGTCTCCTTGCCACCCTCCACCCCGGTGTCAGACGGCTGGAGCCCGATGGCTTTCATCTTCTCCGCCCATTCGCGGTTATGGTAGCGGCCGCGTCCCGGCTGACCCTCATGGCGTTGCCATTGATGGGCCATCTCGTGGACGAGCGTGCCGAGAATGTCCTTCTGGCTGCGGCTCGCGAAGTGCATGGGGTTGAGGGCGATTTCGTCGGCCTGCTGGCCGGCATCGTTCTGGAAGCGCGCCCCGGCGAAATACCCGAAAGATCCTTTGCGGCGCTGGAAGGTGATCAGCGCGTTCGGCAGCGTGCCGCCGAACATGTGCATCATGCCCCAGATCGCCAGCAGCCAGAGGACATGCTGCGGGAACCGCACCCGCGCATCGACGGCCACGACGAACGCGATCAGGACCGCCATCACGGCGCCGTAGAACAGGAACTCATTGTTCCCGCGGCTGAGCGAGATGCCCAAGCCGATGGCCATGTAAGCGAGGGTGAAGGGCGCGATGAGGCGGTAGCGGCGGAGCATGGGGACATTGTGACCGATTCGCGCTCCGGGCGCGCGCTTCAGTCCGCGCCGCCCCGCATCACCCGGGGCCTGGGGATGCCGAACTTGTCCATGCGGCTGAGCATGGTCTGGGGGTTGAGGCCGAGGCGGCGTGCGGCGCCTTTGCCGCCGAAGACGCGGTAGCCGCAGGCCTCGAGCGCGTGCATCATCTGCATGCGCTGGAGTTGTTCGGAGGTCAGGTCGAGCAGGACGTCGCGGGCGCTGGTCCCTCCCTCGGAGCCCGGGCCGCCGGGTGATGAACCGCCGGCCGCGCCGGGCCCGGCCTGGGCGCCCATCTGCGGCGTGGGGCTCTCGGGCAACTCCAGTTCGAGTTCGGCGCCTTCGCTCAGGAGGGTGGCGCGTTCGACGGCGTTCTCGAGTTCGCGGATGTTGCCGGGCCAGCGGTAGGCCAGGGCGCGGCGCATGCTGCGTTCGCTGACGGGCAGGGCGGGCCGGCCCATGCGCCGGGCGTGGCGTTCGTGGAGGAACTCGATGAGGGCGCGGAGGTCTTCGCGCCGGTCGCGGAGGGGCGGGACGTCGATGCGGAAGACGTTGAGCCGGTAGAAGAGGTCTTCGCGGAAGCGCCCGCGTTCGACCTGTCGGGCGAGTTCGCGATGGGTCGCGGCGATGACGCGGACGTCCACGGTGACGGTCTCGGCGCCGCCGACGCGCTCGAAGGCGCCGTTCTGGAGGACGCGGAGGAGTTTGGCCTGGGCTTGGGCGGAGAGTTCGGCGACTTCGTCGAGGAAGAGGGTTCCGCCGTCGGCGAGTTCGAACTTGCCCAGGCGCTGGCGCTCGGCGCCGGTGAAGGCGCCGCGTTCGTGACCGAAGAGTTCGCTCTCGATGAGGGATTCGGGGAGAGCGGCGCAGTTGACGGCGATGAAGGCGCCGGCGGCGCGGGGGGATCTGGCGTGGATGGTGCGAGCGACGAGGTCCTTGCCGGACCCGGTTTCGCCGTGGATGAGCGCGGTGGCGCTGGTGGGCGCGACGCGTTCGGCCTGGGCGATGACGCGGCGCATGCCTTCGGAGGCGCCGATCATGGTGGGCGCCTGTGCGGCCTCGTCGGTGAGTTCGCGCTGGACGCGCCGGATTTTTTCTTTCTCGCGCTCGCTCTCGCCGAGCCGGTCGTTGAGGCGGGCGAGTTCGGCGCGGAGCGCCGCACGCGCGCTGGCGTCCACGAGGGTGAGCAGGGCGCCGCTGCGCTGGGGGTGTGCGGCGAGGTCGAGCCAGACTTCGCGGTCGTCGCGGCGTGCGCGGACGTCGGGCGCGAGGGCGGGCCCGCCGGCGGCGAGGGCGGCGCGGAGGCGCTCGACGACCTGTTCGCCGCGTTCGAAGAGCAGGGCGCAGGCCAGGCCGGGGAGTTGGTCGGCGCGCTGGGCGAGGCGCTCGGCCGCGGCGGCGTTGGCCCAGAGGATTTTCCAGGCGGCGTCCACGGCAAGGACGCCCAAGGGGATGTCTTCGGCGTCGATGGAGCGACCCATGGTCCAATTATGACCTGTCGTTGTCTATCTGCCAACTACGAATGATCGTTTTTCTGATTGTTGCCTGTCACAATATTTGGTGTGATTGGGCTGGAAAGGCCATTCTGGGGTCGGGAGGGGCTTTGGCACGGGGGTTGTTTCTGTGTCCCTGCCGATGCAGTCGGCGCCGCAGCCGAGGGACGCCCGACCGGGGCAATGTCCGGAGGGGACTTCGGGGGCGACTGTCCGGGGGGGAGAAAGCGGGCGCACCTCTGAGGGGAGGGGCGCCAAGCCGGGCACGGCGGGTCGAACCGCCGGGTCCGATTCGGAGAGAAGAGACTCCCACCCGTCGGGGCGCGCCACCGGGGCGCCCCAGCGTTGAGCGGGAGGAGAGAGACCCGCGGCCCCGTCGGTGAGGTTCGGCGGGTGAGCGTTGGACGGTCAACTGGGCAGACCGTCCTTCCTCGCCCCCCGAACCTTGCCGATGGGAACCGTCGAGGGCGCGACTGCGAATCGTTTCGCAGATCGCACGCGGCCGATCGACCACCCGCGATTGAGCCGCATTCTGCCTCACACCGACCTTCGCGTCGGCTTCACGGGCGCCTGGTTCATGGACGCGACCGCACAGGGTCGCGTCGGGGAGCGGGCGAAGCGGAGCCGCGGGGAGGCGCAGGGCGACGACCCCTCGCCGGAATGTGCCCCGGCGACTCATGGGTTGGGTTTCTGCGGCGTTTCGACGCTCGGGGATGAGTCGTGCGAACCACCCGAAAGAGCCCCGGACTGGCCCCAAGCCGGTCCGGGGCGCTTGCTTTTGGGGCGATTTGCGCCCGGGCGCCGTCGCCATTGCCGATCGCGGAGCGGGGGCGTACCCTCGCTTTCCCGCCATCCGGGCGCCCGCGGGCGTACGGGAGCGCCGCCAACCTAGGAGAACGCATCGATGCCCCGCCGCCTTTTCACGTCCGAGTCCGTTTCGATGGGCCACCCTGACAAGGTGGCGGACCAGATTTCCGACGCGATTCTGGACGCGATGCTGCGGGTGGACCCGCGGGCGCGGGTGGCGTGCGAGACGATGGTGTCCACGGGGATGGCGGTTGTTTCGGGCGAGATCACGGTGAACGGGTGGGTGGATATCGACGAACTCGTCCGCGAGACGGTGCGGGAGATCGGGTACACCGACCCGGCGATGGCGTTCGACGCGGACTCGATGGCGGTGCTGCAGGCGATCAAGAAGCAGTCGGCGGACATCGCAATGGGCGTGGACAAGGAGGGCGCGGGCGATCAGGGGATGATGTTCGGGTTCGCGTGCCGCGAGACGCCGGAGTTGATGCCGCTGCCGATCCAGATCGCGCACCGTCTGGTGGAGCGCCAGGCGGAGGTCCGTCGTGCGAACACGGTTCCGGGCCTGCGTCCGGACGCGAAGAGCCAGGTGACGGTGGAGTATGCGGACCATTCGTCCACGGCGAAGCCGACGCGTGTGCACACGGTGGTGCTGTCCACGCAGCACGACAAGCGGTGGAACGAGCGCCAGGAGGACCTGAAGCAGCAGGTCATCGACCATGTCATCAAGCCCGTGCTGGGCGAGTGGTGGCACAAGGACGTGATCGTCCATGTGAACCCGACGGGGCGGTTCGAGATTGGCGGGCCTCACGGGGACTGCGGTCTGACGGGCCGGAAGATCATCGTGGACACGTACGGCGGGCGTGGGCGTCACGGCGGCGGGGCGTTCTCGGGCAAGGACCCGACGAAGGTGGACCGTTCGGCGGCGTACATGGCGCGGCACATCGCGAAGAACATCGTGGCGGCGAGTCTGGCGGACGTGTGCGAGGTGCAGTTGTCGTACGCGATCGGCGTGGCGGAGCCCACGAGCGTGCTGATCGACTGCCAGGGCACGGCGAAGGCGGACGAGGAAAAGATCTCGACGGCGGTGCGGGACCTGTTTCAGATGACGCCGAAGGGGATCATCGAGTCGCTGGGGCTTCGGAGCCCGATCTACTCGCCGACGGCGCGTCACGGGCACTTCGGGCGCACGGCGGAGAAGAGCGCCTCGGGTGTGAACCTGTTCACGTGGGAGAAGACGGACAAGGCGGAGGCGTTGAAGAAGGCGGTGGGGTAAAGCGGGTTGGGGGGTGGCGGGGGGCGCGTGTCGCTGCGCGCGGGGCGTGAGGTTCGGGGGCGTGGAACGGCCGACGATTCGGCGATTTGGCGCGGCGCTCGGCGCGGCGGGCATTGACGCCGCGGCCTGTCCCGGCGAGAATCGTTCAATGGCGGACCACCCCCACTCGTCGGCCCCTTCCCAACTTTCCCCGACCGACTACGCGCGATCGAAGATCATCGCGGACGCGGTGACGTTCGACGACGTGCTGCTGCTGCCGCGGGCGAGCGGCATCACGCCGAGCGACGCGGACACATCGACGCGGTTGACGCGGAACATCCGGATCAACATCCCGCTGCTATCGGCGCCGATGGACACGGTGACGGAGTCGGCGCTGGCGATTGCGCTGGCGCAGGAGGGCGGCATCGGGATCATCCATCGGAACATGCCGGTGGAGGCGCAGGCGCGTGAGGTCGAGAAGGTCAAGCGGACGGCCAACGGCGTGATCCCGGACCCGGTGACGGTGGGGCCGGACGACACGGTGGCGGACGCGCGCCGGCTGATGTCGCGGTTCAACGTGTCGGGCTTCCCGGTGACGGCGGACGGGTCGGCGGGGCTGCGGACGAAGGGCAAGGTTCTGGGGATCATCACGCGGCGCGATCTGAAGTTCATCGAGAACGACCAGACGCCGGTGCGCGAGGTGATGACCAGCAAAGACCTGGTGACGGCGCCGCCGGGGACGACGCTCGAGCAGGCGGCGAAGATCCTCAACCGCAACAAGGTGCAGAAACTCATCCTCGTGGACGGCGCGGGCAGTCTGGCGGGGCTGGTGACGATGCGGGACATCGAGCGTCAGCAGCAGTTCCCGCGGGCGTGCCTGGACCCGCACGGCCGGCTGCGGTGCGGCGGGGCGGGGGGCGGGGTGCAGTTCGACCCCCGGGGGGGGCGGATTGGCGCGGGCGGGGGCGGGGTGGTGGTGGGGCAGGGGGCACGGGCCCCGGGGGAAGGGCGCAGG
>JACVCK010000170.1 GCA_016742055.1 Phycisphaerales bacterium | reverse complement strand
GACGAACGGCAGACGCGAGCCCGCCGCCACGCGCGTCCCCCGCAGCGCGCCGTCCAACTCGTCGAGCCCCCCTGCCCCCACCCCCATCGACCGCTCCGGCGGCTCCGTCAGGATCGTCCAGCGCGACCGGCGCCGCCCGTCCCCATCCCCCGCGCTCGTGAGCGCCACCAGACGACGATCCCGCGCCCCCCGCGCGATCGCCTCGCGGGGCGCGACGCGGAGGTCCAACGCTCGAACGCACGGGTTGACGCGCTGCCGCTCGTTCACAGGCCGCAATAGTACGCAGCGTCGGCCCGCTCCCCCCGACCCGGTATGCTGGAGCCCGCCGTCGCCAGCGATGCCGCCCGGCGCCGAGGAGGTCCAGCGATGGCCGCGTCCCGCAAGCGCCGCACACAGAAGAAAAAGCCCGCCGCCCGCCGAAGCGCCGGCGCCCGCAAACTCGTCTACGCCTTCGGCGCCGAACGCACCGAGGGCTCCCGCGACATGCGCGACATCCTCGGCGGCAAGGGCGCCAACCTCGCCGACATGACCAGCATCGGACTGCCCGTCCCACCGGGCTTCACTATCGCCACCGAGGCCTGCGCCGCCTACAACGCCCGCGACGGCCGCCTGCCCCGCGGCCTCATGGAGCAGGTCCGCCGCGCCCTCGCCCGTGTCGAACGCGAAACCGGCAAGAAGTTCGGCGCCGCCAAGCGCCCGCTCCTGGTCTCCGTCCGATCCGGCGCCGCCGTGTCCATGCCCGGCATGATGGACACCGTCCTCAACCTCGGCCTCACCGACGCCGCCTGCGCCGCCCTGGCGCGCGACTCCGGCTCCGAACGATTCGCCCTCGACGCCTACCGCCGCCTCATCAACATGTTCGGCGACGTGGTCATGGGCGTCGATCACCACGAGTTCGAATCCGCCTTCACCGAGATCAAGGCCCGCTACGCCGTCGCCTCCGACGCCGCCGTGCCCGTCGAGGGCATGCGCGAACTCGTGGACGCCTACAAGGCCGTCTACGAGCGGCGCGTCGGCTCGCCCTTCCCGCAGGACCCCCTCACGCAACTTCAGTCCGCCATCGAGGCCGTCTTCAAGTCCTGGAACACGCCCCGCGCCGTCAAGTACCGGCAGATCAACGAGATCAAGGGCCTCCTCGGCACCGCCGTCAACGTTCAGGCCATGGTCTTCGGGAACATGGGCGACGACTCCGGCACCGGCGTCGCCTTCACGCGCAACCCCAGCGCCGGCGACAACGCCTTCTACGGCGAGTTCCTCGTCAACGCCCAGGGCGAGGACGTCGTCGCCGGCATCCGCACGCCCAGGCCCATCTCCGAGATGCCCTCCTGGAACGCCAAGGTCCACCGGCAACTCCTCGCCATCAAGAAGAAACTCGAACGCCGCTACCGCGACATGCAGGACATCGAGTTCACCATCGAGCGAGGCCGGCTCTTCATGCTCCAGACACGCACCGGCAAACGCACCGGCCCCGCCGCCGTCCGCATCGCCGTCGACATGGCCAACGAGCGCCTCATCGACAAAAAAGAAGCCCTCCGACGCGTCCCTGCCGAGGCCCTCACCCAACTCCTCCTGCCATCCTTCTCCGAAGAAGCCAAGGCCCACGCCCAGCGTCTCTGCCGCGGCCTGCCCGCCTCCCCCGGCGCCGCCATCGGAAAGCCCGCCTTCAGCGCCGCCGAAGCCGTCGAACGAGCGCGCCACGGCGAGTCCGTCATCCTCGTCCGCCACGAAACCAGCCCCGAAGACATCGAGGGCATGCACACCGCCGCCGGCATCCTCACCAGCGCCGGAGGCATGACCTCGCACGCCGCCGTCGTCGCCCGCGGCTGGGGCAAGTGCTGCGTCGCCGGCGCCGGAGACATCCGCATCGACGAGGCCGCCGGCTGCTTCACCGCCATCGGACGCGCCATCACCCGCGACGACCTCATCTCCATCGACGGCTCCACCGGCGAAGTCATGCTCGGCGAGGTCCGACGCGTCGAGCCCCGACTCTCCGACGAGTTCGCAACCCTCATGGAATGGGCCGACGCCCGCCGACGCCTCCGCGTCCGCGCCAACGCCGACACCCCCGAAGACGCCAGGCGCGCCCGCCAGTTCGGCGCCGAAGGCATCGGCCTCACCCGCACCGAGCACATGTTCTTCCAGCCCGAGCGCATCGCCCTCATGCGCGAGATGATCCTCGCCCGAACCCGCGATCAGCGACGCGCCGCGCTCGCCCGCCTCCTCCCCCACCAGCGCGCCGACTTCATCGGCATCTTCGAAGCCATGGACGGCCTGCCCGTCACCATCCGCCTCCTCGATCCGCCGCTCCACGAGTTCCTCCCCCACGACGACGACAACCAGGCCGCCCTCGCCGCCGCCATGGGCGTCCACGCCCACGAAGTCCGCGCCCGCGTCGCCGAACTCCACGAAGCAAACCCCATGCTCGGACACCGCGGCTGCCGGCTCGCCGTCACCTTCCCCGAAATCCTCGAGATGCAGACCACCGCCATCGTCGAAGCGATGGTGGACTGCCTCCGCCGCGGCGTCCGCGCTCGACCCGAGATCGAACTGCCCCTCATCGCCGCCGGCGCCGAACTCGCCTGGCTCCGCACGCGCGTCGAAGCCGCCATCGCCGACGCCCGCCTCGCCACCGGCTTCTCCGGCGAACTCGACATCCCCATCGGCGCCATGATCGAAACGCCACGCGCCGCCATCACCGCCGACGAACTCGCCCACGCCGCCGACTTCCTCTCCTTCGGAACCAACGACCTCACCCAGATGACCTTCGGCTTCAGCCGCGACGACGTCAACACCTTCCTACCCGACTACCTCAAGCACGACATCCTCGAGAAAGACCCCTTCCAGAACCTCGACGCACGAGGCGTCGGCCTCCTCGTCGAAGTCGCCGTCCGACGCGCTCGCTCGGTCAAGAAGCGCCTTGAGATCGGGGTCTGCGGCGAGCACGGCGGCGACCCCTCCAGCGTCGCCTTCTTCCACCGCGCAGGGCTCGACTACGTGTCCTGCTCCCCCTTCCGAACCCCCGTCGCCCGCCTCGCCGCCGCACAGGCCGCCCTCGACGACCGGCCCTGACGCCCGCGCCGCCGCCGCCGTGCAACCAAGCCCTACGCTTCCGGAGGAATGACCATGCCAACCACCCGCCGCATCGCCGTCCTCGCGCTCTGCGCCCCCCTCCTCCTCGCGCCCGCCGCCCGCGCCGCCGAGGCCGCGCTCTCCGGCCTGCAGGCCGTCGAGTTCCTCCTCGAACACAGCGACGGCTTCTCGATCGCCGTCCCCGCTGAGCAGCGCGACGCCATCCAGTCCGCCATCGAGCGCGACGCCGCCGCCCAGCCCGCCGACGCGCGCCTCGCCCTGGGCATGGCGCTCGTCAAGCAGATGCAGGGCGACAACAAGGCCGCTCGCGAACACGCCGAACGCGCCGTCAAACTGAGCCCCGACAGCGCCGACGCGCACTATTGGCTCGGCAACACCGTCTTCGCCGGCATCGGACAGGCCGGCATGCTCGACAAGGCCTCCCTCGCCAGCAAGGGACGCAAGGCCTACGAGAAAACCATCGAACTCAACCCCGCCCACGCCGGCGCACGCTACGCCCTCGCCCAGTTCTACCTCGGCGCCCCCGCCATCGCCGGAGGCAGCGACCGCAAAGCACGCGAAGAGGCGCAGGCCCTCCTCAAGATCGAAGACGGCGCCTTCCTCGGCCGCATGACCCTCGGCCAACTCGCCGCCAAAGAGAAGAAATGGGACGACATGGCCCGCGAGTACGCCGCCGCCGAACAGGCCGCCGAACGCGACGACCGACGCGCCTGGGCCCTCCGATCGTGGGCATGGTCCCTCATCGACTCCAAGAAGGACCCCTCCGCCGCGCTGCCGCTCATCGAGCGCTACGCCGCCGTCGCGCCCCCGACCGACCCCACCCTCCACTACTTCCGAGGCCGCGCCGCGCAGGAACTCAGCCGCCCCGCCGAAGCCGCCGAACACTACAGGCAGGCGCTCGCGATCAGCCCCAACGCCCGCAACTCCGGCTTCGCCCTCGCCGAATGCCTCGAACAGGCCGGCGACGCCGCGGGCGCGCTCGCCGCGTACGAGGCCTTCATCGAACGCCACAAGGACGACTCCCGCGCCGGCGACGCGAAGAAGGCCGTCAAGCGGCTCAAGAAGAAACTCGGCTGATCCCGCTCAGTCCCGGCCGCGACGGTTCACACGCAGGTCGATCTCGCCGAGGATGTCCTTCATCGCCGGCTCATCGCCCAACGGCCCCACGAACACCTCGATCCGCGTGATGCGGTCGCCCGAGCGGTACGTCTCGATCCGCACCACGTTGTCCTGCGCCGTCCGCGCCTCGATGTAGCCCTCCCGCAGGTCCACCGCCTCGCGCACCAGCCGGAAGCCGAAGTGCTCACGCACCACCCACAGCGCCTCCTCGTGCACCGTCCGAACATCGCCCGGCAGGTACGCCTCGATCTCACGATCCGCCTTCAGCGTGTACGGCGCCCCCGTCCGCGTCGAGCCCGAACAGCCCGGCAGCGCGACGAACGAAGCCGCCACCATCGACAGTGCCGCCAGCGTCCACAGGTTCCTTGGCATCGGGCGCTCCTTCGGTTGTGCGTGCCCCAATATACCCCCCCGCCCCGACTCACGCGTCGTAATCAAACGGCGCCAGCAGCCGACGCAGCGCCTCCCCCGGCCGCTCCTCGCGCATCAGCGACTCCCCCACCAGCGCGATCTGCACCCCGTGACGACGCAGACGCGCCAGGTCCTCCGGCGTCCGAATCCCCGACTCCGAGACCAGCACCGACCGGTCGTCCACCAGGTCCGCCAGCCGCGTCGTGTGGTTCACGTCCGTCGTCATCGACGACAGGTCCCGGTTGTTGATCCCCAGCAGGTTGTACGAACGCGCCGGAAAACCCACGTGAGGACGCACGCGCAGCAGGTTCTCCACGTCGTGCACCTCCACCAGCGTCGTCAGTTGCAACTCGTGCGCCAGGATCATCAGATCGATCAACTCCCCCTCGCGCAGGCACTCCGCGATCAGCAGGATCGCGTCCGCCCCCGCCGCCCGAGACTCCCACACCTGCCAAGGATCGATGATGAAGTCCTTCCGCAGCGTCGGCAGCGGCGCAGCGTCCCGAACCCGGTGGATGTACGACAACCGGCCCCCGAAGAACGTCTCGTCCGTCAGGCAACTCAGCGCCGCCGCCCCCCCGGCGTGATACTGTTTCGCAATGACCGCCGGATCAAAGCCCTCGCCCTCGTACTCCGGACGGATCCACCCCGCCGAAGGGCTCCGACGCTTGATCTCCGCGATCACCGACGAATGCCCACGGTGCGGATGCCGCGTCACCGCGCCGAAAAAATTCCGGGGCCGCCCCAACTCCTCGATCTGCTCCTTGAACTGCTCGATCGACGTCCGCGCCTTGCCCGCCTCCACCTCGAGGCGCTTGTGGGCGACGATCTGCTCCAGACTGACCCGCGCTGGACTGCTCATGGGGGCGATGCTCGGCGCCGCTTCCAAATCCGCGGCCGCGGGCGCGCTGTCTCCAAGCCCGGAACAGCGCCCGGGCAGCGAATGGATCGGGCCGCAAGGCCCCTCGACCGCATTTCTAGGCGCAGACGCCCCCATCGGCATGCCCTCCGCAGCGCTCCTGCCCCTGGCCGTCATGGCCGCCGCCGCCGTCATCCTCTGGGCCCTCCGATCCCGCGGCCACCTCCGATCCGACCGCCTCGCCCCGCGATCCCAGCGCGCCCAAGGCCTCACGCCCGTCGGCTGGCTCGCCGGAGGCCTCGCGCTCTGGCTCGCCTGGCAGTTCGGCGGAGCCTTCGCCGCACAGACCCTCGCCCCGCCCCCCCCAGGCCACCCCGC
>JACVCK010000169.1 GCA_016742055.1 Phycisphaerales bacterium | reverse complement strand
CAGGGGTACTGCCCGGTCAGCAGCGTCACGCCGCCGATCCACAGCACCGACGGCACCGCGACCCGGGCCGCGCTGCGCACCAGGGCCCGCACCCGGTCGCTGCGCCGGGTCGAGGCCAGGGCGAACCGGCCGAGGTTGAAGCCGACGAGCACCAGCAGGAGGTCCGCCCCGCCGGTGAGGTCGAGCAGGTTGCTGTGGGTGGCGACGATCGCGACGACGGCCAGCGCGCGCAGCACCGTGCCGGTCTCGACCGAGCGCCAGCGGCGGCGGGCGGGCGGCTCGCCGGCCAGGGTTGCGACCGGCCGCAGGTGCCAGTCGTCGGGCAGCGTGCCGAGCAGCCGCTCGAGACGCACCGACACCCCGACGTACGACAGCGAGTCGCCGCCGAGCGAGGCGAAGGAGTCGGTCGGCCGCACCTCGCGGCGCAGCACCGCGGCCAGCACCGACGCCGCGTCGTCGGCGGGCGCGTGCTCGCGCTCCTCGACCAGTGCCAGCAGCCGCTGCCGGTCCGGCTTGCCCGACGGCAGCACCGGCCACTCCTCGAGAGGTACGACGGCAAGGGCCGACTCCGGCAGCCCGGCGAGCCTCCCCGCGCGACCGGCCAGGCACCGCGGCGGGCGGACCCCGCCGAGCCCCAGCCAAGGACGGCGCGAATGGGTCGGTCGAACAGCAGTTGGAACAGGCCCCTCTGGGCCGCGGCGACCGCCGCCTCGCTCCTGATTGCGGGCCACACGCTCGCGCAGGGCGGCTACGGCCCGGACGCCCCTCAGGCGCCCGCCGCCGCCAACGCCCAACCCGCGCCCGACTCCACAGCAACGCCCACCCCGCCCGCCGCGTCGCGCGAATCGCGCCCGCTCGGCCCGGCGCCGCGCCCGACGCGCCAAGCCGAAGCGTCCGACGCCCCGCGCCCCGCCAGCCCGCCCGGCGCCATGCGCACCATCGGCGGCCTCGCCGCCGTGCTCGGGCTCATCTTCATCATCCGCTGGGGCGTGGTGCGGACCGTGCGCCGCCGCGGCGGGGTCATGGGCCAGTTCGGCGCCGGCGGCCGCGCGCCATCCGGCCTCCTCGAAGTGCTCGGGCGTTACCCCGTCGCGCGGGGCCAGACCCTGGCGCTCATCCGCCTCGACCGGCGCATCCTCCTGGTCAGCCAGTGCTCCAGCGGCTTCTCGACGCTCGCGGAGGTCACCAGCCCCGACGAGGTCGCGAGCATCCTCATGAAGGCCGCGGACGACGAGGGCGCCTCGATGTCGCGCCGGTTCCAGAAACTCCTCAAGGGCATGGAGCGCGACCCGTCGCTCGTCGAAGAGGTGGAGACGATCGAGGTCGGCGTGCCCCGCGCCCGCCTGGCGCGCCCCATCCAGCGCAGTTTCGCCCCCGCCGAGCGCTCCAATTCCGTCGAATCCGTGCGGCGCCGCCTCGGCGCGCTCCGAGGGAGCGCCTGATGCGCCCCATCCGCTGGATCATCGCCGCGCTCGCGCTGCTGTGCGCCGTGTCCGGCGCCGCGGCGGAAATCTATGGCCCCATGCCCGGCGGCGCGGTTCCGGGGGGAGCCCCGTCTGGGGGCGCGGCGGGCTTGATCGAGGCGCTCTCCTCGTCGGCCGGCGCGGGCGAGGGCTCGCTGATCGGCACGGACCCGCTGAGCGTCCTGGAGGCCGCGTCCCGCGCGCTGCCCCAGCGAGCCGGCGACGGCGGGAAACCCGCGCTGTCGGTGGCGCTGAACGTCGTGCTCCTGCTGACGGTGCTGAGCATCGCGCCGGCGATCGTGATCATGTGCACGTCGTTCGTGCGGATCATCATCGTGCTGGGCCTGCTCAAGCAGGCGCTGGGCACGCAGTCGCTCCCTCCCTCGCAGGTGATCCTGGGCCTCTCGCTCTTCATGACGTTCTTCGTCATGGGCCCGACGTTCCAGCGCGTCCACAAGGAGGCGATCCTGCCCTATGAGCGGGGCGAGATCACCAGCCAACTCGAGATGTGGGACCGCGCCAAGGCCCCCGTCCGCGACTTCATGTTCGACCAGATCGAGGCCACCGGCAACTGGTCCGCCGTCTTCATGATGCTCAACTACAAGGGCGTGGACACCAGCCGCCCCGAACTGCTCACCCGCGCGGACGTGGACACCATCACCCTCATCCCCGCCTTCATGCTGAGCGAACTCAAGACCGCCTTCATGATGGGCTTCCGCGTCTACCTGCCCTTCCTCGTGATCGACATGGTCATCTCCAGTCTGCTCATCTCCATGAGCATGATGATGCTCCCGCCCGTCCTCATCAGTCTGCCGTTCAAACTGCTGCTCTTCGTGCTCGTGGACGGCTGGCAACTGGTCGTCGGCAGCCTCATGTCCAGTTTCGCCCACCCCGACGCCGCCTCACGCCTCTCCGAAACGGCCCGCTCCGTCGGCCTGATGACCGGGATGGGCGGCTAGGAAGCACGCATGTTCACCGACGACGCCATGCTCGAAGCCGTTCGCACGTCGCTGTTCGTGACGATCAAGATCGCGCTGCCCATCCTCGCGGCGGGCGTGGCCATCGGCCTGACCATCAGCATCATCCAGTCCGTCACCCAGATCCAGGAGCAGACACTCGTCTTCGTCCCCAAGATCCTCGCCATGCTCATCGTCACCATCGCGATCCTGCACTGGATCATCGAGCGCATGGGCGAGTTCGCGACCGACATGTTCCGACTGGGCTTCGTGTAAGGCGCCATGCCCCTCGTCTACGACGCCATCCTGCCCCATGTCCCGGTGTTCGCCCTCGTGCTGGCGCGCATCGGCGGCATGTTCATCTTCGCGCCCGCCCTGGGCAGCCCCGCGATCCCCGTGCAGGTCAAGGCAATGCTCGTCATCGCCATGTCCCTGGCCGTCTATCCCACCATCGACCTCCACGCCGAGGTCCCGATGACGCTCGACCTGGCCTCCCTCGCGCCCGCCATGGCCGTCGAGAGCCTCATCGGCCTCTCGATCGGCATGATCGCCAGTCTCCCTCTCGTCAGCGTGCAGATGGGCGGCCTGCTCATGGGCCAGCAGATGGGCCTGGGACTGGGCTCGATCTACAACCCCGCCATCGACTCGGAGGCCGACGTCGCAGGGCAGGTCCTGTTCTACCTCGCCCTGGGCATCTTCCTCATGTCCGGTGGGCTCGAGGCCATGCACCGGGCCATGGTCGCCACGTTCGCCGCCGTCCCCATCGGCGGCTTCGGCGCCGACGACGTCCCGCTCGACCTTGTCGCCGGCATGCTCGCCTCAGGATTCGAACTCGCCGTCCGCATCGCCGCGCCGGTCCTGTGCATCATCTTCGTCGAAACCGTCGCCACTGGCCTCATCATGAAGACGGCGCCGCAGATCAACATCCTCTCCTTCGGCTTCCCCATCCGCATCCTCCTGGGCCTCGCCGCTCTGTACGCCTCCCTCGCCGCCGTTCACGAGGTCATCTCCGAGGACGTCGAGGGCTCCATCCGCGCCATGCTCGAATGGGCGGTCGCGCCCGGGAGGGCGGCGTAAATGGCCGAAGACATGGGCGAAAGGACCGAGTCCCCGACCGACAAGCGCCTGAGCGACGCGCGCCAGCGCGGGCAGATCGCCCGCAGCCAGGACCTCTCCTCCGCCGCGCTCCTGCTCACCGCGCTCCTGGGCCTGGCCGTCCTCGGCGCCCCGCTGGTCCGGGGCATGGCCTCGTTCATGCGCACTTCGCTCGACGAGGGCATCCTCGGCCCCGTCGCCCGCCCGGACGACGCCCGCCTGGTCGTCATCGACGCCATCGCCAAACTCGCGATCATCGCCGGACCCGCGCTCGCGGTCATGTTCGTCGCGGCCTACGCCGCGCACGTCGTGCAGGTCGGCTGGCTTCTCTCCGGCAAGCCCCTGGTCCCTTCCTTCTCCCGCCTGAACGTGATCAAGGGCCTGGGCAAACTCTTTTCGCGCCGCAATCTTGTCAAGGGCGTGGTCAACATCTTCAAGGTCGCCCTCGTGGCGATGGTCGCGACCCTCGTCATCCGCTCCGATTTCCTCGGCGTGGTCTCCCTGCCGCGCCTGACGCTCGGGCAGGGGCTGGTCTTTTTCGGCGGGCTGATCCTCAAACTGGCGCTCTGGCTGCTGGCCATCCTTCTGATGCTCGGCCTGATCGACTACATCTACCAGCGCTGGCAGCACCAGCACGACCTGCGCATGACCAAGCAGGAGGTCAAGGACGAGCGCAAGAGCAGCGAGGGCGACCCCATGGTCAAGGCCCGGCGCATGCGCATCGCCCGCCAGATCGCCATGCAGCGCCTCCGCTCCGACGTCCCCCGCGCCGACGTGGTCGTCACCAACCCCACGCACTACGCCGTCGCCCTCAAGTACGACGCCGCCGCCATGAAGGCCCCCAAGGTCGTCGCCAAGGGCGCGGACTACATGGCCATGCAGATCCGCCTCATCGCCGCGTCCCACGGCGTGCCCATCGTCGAACGCCCCGCCCTCGCCCGCGCCCTCTACGCCGCCGTCGAGGTCGGACGCGAGATCCCCGTCGAGCAGTACGAGGCCGTCGCCGAACTCCTGGCCTACGTCTACCGCATCGAAGGGAGGGCGGCTTCCTAAATGGCCGTCCTCGCCGGCAACTCGGGCATGCCCCCCTGGGCGCGCCGCCTCGCCAGGCACCGCGGGCTCATCGTCCCGCTGTCCTTCGTGGCGATGGTCGCCGTCATCGTCGTGCCGCTGCCCCCGGCGCTGATGGACATCCTGCTCGCGCTCAACATCACCCTCGCGGCGCTCATCCTCCTGACCACCATCTACATCAAAGAGCCCCTCGAGTTCAGCGTCTTCCCCGCCCTCCTCCTGGCCACCACGCTCTTCCGGCTCACCCTCAACATCGCCACCACCCGGCTCATCCTCAGCGCCGACGCCTCCAGCGCCGAACAGGCCGCCGGCGTCGCCGGGCACGTCGTGCAGGCATTCGGCAACTTCGTCGCCGGCAACTCCGTCGTCGTCGGCGTCATCCTCTTCGTCATCCTCATCATCGTCCAGTTCGTGGTCATCACCAAGGGCGCCACGCGCATCGGCGAAGTCGCCGCGCGATTCACCCTCGACGCCATGCCCGGCAAGCAGATGGCCATCGACGCCGACCTCAACGCCGGCATGATCAACGAGTCCGAGGCACGCCGCCGACGCGACCGTCTCTCCCAGGAGGCCGACTTCTTCGGCGCCATGGACGGCGCCGGCAAGTTCGTCCGCGGCGACGCCATCGCCGGCATCATCATCACCCTCATCAACATCGCCGGCGGCTTCGCCATCGGCGTCGCCCAGAAGGGCTGGTCCGCCGGCGAGACCGCCGAGGTCTTCACCCGCCTGACCATCGGCGACGGCCTCTCCTCACAGATGCCCGCCCTGCTCATCTCGATCGCCTCGGGCCTGCTGGTCACCCGCTCCAGCGGCGGCGGCAGTCTCGGCGAGGAACTCACCGGACAGGTCGCCTCCAAGCCCGCCGCCATGGTCATCACCGCGGGCCTCCTCACCATCCTCGCCTTCACGCCCCTGCCCGCCGTTCCGCTCCTGGGCGCCGCCGGCGCGCTCCTGAGCATCGCATGGCTCATGACCCGGGAAACGCGCTCACGCGAACACACCCGCCAGCAACTCGCCTCCGAAGAGGCCTCCAAGGTCAAGGCCGAGCCGCCCCCCGTCGAGTCGCTCCTCAAAGTGGACACCATGGAACTCGAGGTCGGCTACGGCCTCGTCCCCCTCGTCGACACCACCCAGGGCGGCGACCTCCTCGAACGCATCTCCGCCATCCGCCGGCAGGTCGCCGTTGAAATGGGCCTGGTCATGCCCCCCGTCCGCATCCGCGACAACATGACCCTCGAGGCCAACGCGTACCGCGTGAAGATCCGCGGCGCCGCCATCGCCC
>JACVCK010000168.1 GCA_016742055.1 Phycisphaerales bacterium | reverse complement strand
GTACGCACCCCGGCGTGGCGATTCTGCTGCTGTCGCAATACGTCGAGGTCGCTTACGCGCAAGAGCTGCTCGCGGCCGGCAGCGGCGGCGTCGGCTATCTGCTGAAAGACCGCGTCGTGTCGCTCGATGAGGTGCGGGATGCTCTCGAACGCGTCGCCGCGGGCGGCACCGTTCTCGATCCGGAGGTCGTGGGGCAGCTCATGGCGCGGCGGGTCGATCCGCTCGCGGCGCTCACGCCGCGCGAGCGCGAGGTGCTCGACTGGCTGGCCGAGGGCAGCAGCAACAAGGCGATCGCTCGCGAACTCGACATCAGCCCCCGCACGGTCGAGATCCACCGGGCCAACATGATGACCAAGCTGGGCGCGCGTCACGCGGCCGAGGCGGTCCGGCTGAAACTGGAGGCGAAGCTCGAACCGAAGCTGCGGGCCTAGCGCCAAGGGCCGTGCGGCCGGCTTCCCCCGACCCCTCGGAAGCCTCCGCGAGCAGCTCGGCCAATCGGCTTCGTCTCTGTGCGGCCCCGGCCCTGTAGGTTCAACAGGCCGGGGCCGCCGAACCTATTCCGCGCGCCAAGGGGAGGGCGGGGCTGCTGCCGGGTGGGGCGGCGCAACCTCGGGCGGGAGCATCGGGTCGGAACCGGCTTAGTCCTCGCTTGCGCCTCTCCCGGCCCCCGCTCAGCGGCAGAACCTCGGACCCGTGCCCTCGAGATGGAAGTGATCCTCGTGCGCGGCGTTGTAATCCGGGCCAAGCACCGTGCCGAAGCGCCGGCACGCGCTCTGGTGCACCATCCGCAGGAACTCGCGCGTCGCCGCATCGCCACCGTTCCAGTCGCGCCTCAGCACGATCCGGCGGCCGTCGGCGAGCACAAAGCCCGACACGTCGATCGCCTCGGCCCGCGCATGAGCCGAGCGCCGGTCGGACCCGGCGATGTTGCGGCAGGCGTAGGAGCCCATCGTCTCGATCCGCACCACCGGGCTGCCGAGGATCTGCCGCGCCGCCCGCTCCACCCCGAACCGCGCCCAGTCGTTGAAGGCACGGGCCACTTGGCATTGCACCGGCCCGATGTTGGCGACGCCGAGCGGCGCGCGGGCGAGAAGGCCGAGTACGAGTCGCGCCTGCGCGAAGTCGAAGCGATCATCGACCGGCAGACCTCGGCGCGCATGACGCTCCGCTACCCGGCGACCACGCCCGAGCAGGTCTCGTTCCCCAAGTGGTTCCTCGTCGTCCCGGTCGTCACGTTCCTCGTGCTGTTCATGACCAGCGGCGTGATCCTGCTCCGCGAGGTGCTCGAGCAGCGCGTCCGCACCCCCGCCGACGTCGCGGCCCTGCCCCGCACGAGGGTGCTGGGCGTCATCTCCGACGTGGCGGAGGACCCCTCGGGGCCCGCCGACGTCGAGTCGGCCGTCAAGGACAAGCCCGACGGCGTCGTCGCCGAGCAGGTGCGCCAACTGCGCACTGCGCTCGTGAAGAAGGTCGGGCGCGGGTCGGTCCTGTTCGCCAGCGGCCTGCCGGAGTCGGGCACCTCGGCGATCGTGTGCGCCCTGGCGCGGTCCTGCGCCTCGATCGACGAGCGCGTGCTCGTGATCGACGCGAACATGCGCCGGCCGCGGCTGCACCGCCTGCTGGGCGGGCAGGAAGGCCCGGGTTTGGGCGACGTCCTCGCCGGCGCCGCGACCCTCGACAACGCCGTGCAGCCGGGCGCCGGCCCGAACGTGGCGCTGCTGTCCGCGGGGACGAGCGCCAACCGCGTGTACGAGCGCCTGAACTCCGATTCCATGTCGCGCCTGCTGGAGGAGGCGAAGCAGAAGTACGCCCTCGTCCTCATCGACGCCCCGCCCATGACGGTCTCGGGCGACGCGCAGGTCCTCTCGAACCGGGTGGACGCGACGGTCCTGGTGGCCAGGGCGTTCGGCGAGACGCGCGGCCTGCTGCTGCGTCTGCGCAACCAGTTGGGGGACGCCAAGGGCGAGTTCCTGGGCGTGGTCGTCAACGGCGTGAAGTCGTCGGCGGGCGGCTACTTCCGCAAGAACATCCGCATGTCCCATCAGTACGCCACCGGCCCCGCGCCCGCGACGGCCGTGAAGAGGAAGAAGTGACCCTTTCGCGATGAGTCCGAACGCCCCGCCCGGACGCACACGTCCGGGCGGGCGCGACCTTCGACACGTCGATCCAGCCCATGGCGCACCTCGCCGCTCTCCAGCACGTGCTCGCGCTCTCGCCGATCCAGGGCGCCAGCCAGGTTCCTTCGGGGATGATCCGGCCCTTTGAGCCGGGGACGCTGCCCGATTCGGTGTCCGGCGGCGCCGACGCCGTGGCCCCGGCCCTGGCGCCCATGGACCCCGGCGTGCTGGACCTGTTCCACCAGTACATCGCGGTGTTCGTGGTGGCGTTCCTCATGTCCGTCCTCGCGACGCCCGTCATGCGCCGCATCGCCGTCGCGTTCGGCGTGATCGACCGTCCAAGCGAGGCGCGCAAGATCCACAAGGTGCCCGTGGCGTACCTGGGGGGCGTGGCGGTCTACCTGGGCATCCTCGCCGGCGTGGCGTACTCGTACCTCTCTTCGATCTTCCCGGCGCTCATGCCCGCCCACGCGGCCGACGCCCTGCCCGTGCCCATCTCCATCATCGCCGGCATGACCGCCATCACGCTCATCGGCGTGATCGACGACGTCGTGGGCATCAGCCCGCGCATCAAGATCGGAGGGCAACTCTTCGCCGCGGCCCTGCTGGCCTTCGACGACATCGGCGTCAAGGTCGCCTCGGGCCTCCTGCGCCCCGTGGGCAAGTGGCTGCACAACGAGAAACTGGTCTTCAACTTCGATCTGCCCGCGGCGATCCCGCTTTTCGGCGACCACATCCAACTGGACGTGGTGTACTGGGCCGGCACCGCGATCATCGCGATCTTCGTGATCGGCGCGTGCAACGCGAGCAACCTCATCGACGGCCTCGACGGCCTGCTGTCGGGCGTCACCGCGATCGCGATGGTGGGCCTGCTGGCGATCGCGCTCGCCCTAGGCGCCATCGACGACGGCAAACTCGACGCCGCCCGCATCGTCCTCTGCATGGCCGTGCTGGGCGCGTGCCTGGGCTTCCTCCCGCACAACTTCAACCCCGCCAGCATCTTCCTGGGCGACGCAGGGTCGATGCTGCTGGGCTTTGTCACCATCGTGGCGATCCTGTCCCTCGGAGACACCGGCAAAACCCACCTGGTGATCGCGGGCCTGCTCATCTACTCCGTGCCGATCATCGACACCACCCTGGCCATCATCCGGCGAAAAATGGCGGGCCGGCCTCTCAGTTCCGCCGACGACCAGCACCTCCACCACCAACTCAAGCGCGCGCTGGGCGTCAAGGGCGCGGCGCTGGCGATGTACGGCATCGGGGGCATCTTCGCCATGCTGGGCGTGGCCGTCAGCGCGGGGCGGGGGCGCGTGATCTACGCCATCGCCCTGGTGGTCGGCTCGTTCATCGTGGTCACGGCGATCAAGCAGGCGTCCAGGGCCCGCATCGAGGCCGAGGCCGCACGCTCCGACAACCGCCGCCCCAGTCCCTCCATCGGGCCGGCGACGGCCGCCGCCGGCGCCAAGGAGCCCGCGGGCGCCCCGATCCGCGGCTGAGCGGCGCGCCGCCGGCGCGGCTAGCGTTCGGCCCGGCGAATGGAGGCACGGACGATGGCGCGACGGACAATCCCGGAGTTCAGGGCGGAGCGGGCGGTGGGCCAGGCCCGCCTGAACGCGTCGGATCACCTGGGCATCAAGCGGTTCCTCTCCCTTGACAGCGGCGCCTACCGCGACGGCGCGCTGGACGCCAAAACCAAGGAACTCCTGGGCCTGGTCGCCTCGGCGGTCCTCCGCTGCAACGACTGCATCGACTACCACCTCGAACAGTGCGTGCAGGCCGGCTACTCGCGGGAGCAGATCGAAGACGCGCTGAACGTCGCCCTGGTGGTGGGGGGATCGATCACCATCCCGCACCTGCGCCACGCTTGCCTGTCCCTCGACGAACTCCTGGCCGAACGCCCCGGGACGGCCTGATTTGACCGCGCGGCCAGCCCTCTGGCGGTTGCCGAACGGACGCTCGCTCACGCTCGAGCGCGGGCGCGTGCTGGCCATCGTCAACGTCACGCCGGACTCCTTCTCCGACGGCGGCGAATGGGCGAGCCCGCAGCGGGCCGCGGAGCGCGCGGCGATGGCGGTGCAGGACGGCGCCGACGCGCTCGACATCGGCGGCGAGTCCACCCGCCCCGGCGCGTCCCGGGTGGACGCCGCGGAGCAGATCCGGCGCGTCGCGCCCGCCGTCCGCGCCATCCGCGACGCGGGCGTCGCCGTCCCGATCAGCGTGGACACCACGCTCTCCGAAGTCGCCCGGGCGGCGCTCGACGCCGGCGCCGACGCGATCAACGACGTCTCGGCCGGGCGCGAGGACGACCGCCTGTTCGCTCTGGCGGCCGAGCGCGCCGCCGGGCTCATCCTCATGCACCGCGTCGCTCCGCCGGATCAGGACCGTTACTCCGACCGCTACGAACAACCCCCGCGATTCGAAGGCGGCGTCGTCGAAGCCGTGCGCCGGTTCCTGACCGAGCGTGCGGCGGAGGCCGAGCGGGCCGGGGTGGCGCGGGAAGCGCTCGTGCTCGATCCCGGGCTTGGGTTCGGCAAGTCGGTGGAGCAGAACCTCGAACTCTCGGCGCGCCTGAGCGAAGCGGTCCCCGAGGCGTACACCGCGCTCAGCGCCGCGAGCCGCAAGTCGTTCATCGGCGCTTCCAGCGGCGTGGCGGAGCCCCGGGAGCGCGTGGCGGGTTCGCTCGCGGCGGCGGTGATGCACCGGCTGGCGGGGGCGGCGCTGTTCCGCGTGCACGACGTGGCGGCGCACGTGGCGGCCCTGCGGGTGGTGGAGGCGTCGCTGCGGGCGCGCGGGGGCTGAGGTGGCCCCCCGGGGGTCGGCGCCCATAGAATGAAGGCCTAGAGCGCCCGAAGGCCGGCCCGGAGACAGCCCGCCCCTCGGCGCCCCGCAAGGCGAGTCACCCAGGAGACCGATTCATGGCCGGCAAGAACACGCTTGAGTTCACCGACAGCAACTTCGACAGCGAAGTGATCCGCTCCAGCACGCCGGCGCTGGTGGACTTCTGGGCGGAATGGTGCATGCCCTGCCGCATGCTCGGTCCGACCATCGACGAACTGGCCGACGAGTACGCCGGCAAGATCAAGGTCGGCAAGTTGGACACCGACTCCAACCGCGACGTGAGCGTGAAGTTCAACATCTCAGCGATCCCCACGATCCTGCTCTTCAAGGATGGGCAGGTGAAGCAGAAGTTTGTGGGGCTGACGAAGAAGGCGGACTTCAAGGCCGCCATCGACGCCGCGCTCCAGGGCTGATGCTCAACCGCTCGCGCCGGCCCGTCGGGAGAGCCATCCGCCGACCGGCTGCTGTGCGGACTTCATCGCCCGCCACAGGATCGCCGCGCCCACGAGCAGCATCGCCACGCTCAGCCACTGGCCGTACGAAAGGCCGCCGGGCCGCTGCACCCGCAGGTGGGCGTCGGGCAGCCGCCAGAACTCCGTGACGATGCGCCCGACGCCGTAGACGAGAAAGAAGCAGCCCGTGACGACGCCGGGCTTGCGCGGCCTGGCCCAGACGATCCACAGCGCCGCGCCAACCACCACGCCCTCGCCGAGGGCTTGATAGTTCTGGGAATGGTGTCGTGCGGACAGGAGTGGCCCGCGTTCGCGGGCCTGGTCGGCCGCGCCGCTTGGCACGCCGTCGATCAGGGCGCGGTCGGCGCCGGAGCGCAGGTACTCCGGCATGCCGACACGCAGGAGCTCATCGGTCAGTCGCTGGACCTGCTCGGCGGTAACCGTTGGCGAGGGGCCCCCTACCCAG
>JACVCK010000167.1 GCA_016742055.1 Phycisphaerales bacterium | reverse complement strand
CGCGAGGCGGTCGGCTAGTGCACGGCCCCGTGACGTGTGTCCCCGGCCGGGGGGCCGACTTGCCCGTGCCGCGGGTGGCCGCGCTGGCGGGCTGCTGGGGCTACGGCGGCCTGGAACTGGCGTGCTGGGGCGACCACTTCAACGGCCGGCGCGCGCTCGCCGAGGAGGCCTATTGCCGCGAACGCCGGGACCTGCTCTCGCGCCACGGGCTCGGGGTCTGGGCGGTCAGCGCCCACCTGGTGGGCCAGTGCGTGTGCGACGCCATCGACGAGCGGCACCGGGCCATCGTGCCGGCGCACGTGTGGGGCGACGGCCAGCCCGAGGGCGTCCGCCGGCGAGCGGCCGAGGAGATCATGAACACCGCGCGGGCCGCCTCACGCCTGGGCGTCCGCGTGGTCAACGGGTTCACCGGCTCGATCATCTGGCCGAAGTTCTATTTCTTCCCGCCCACGCCGCCCGAGGTCGTGGACGCGGGCTTCCGCGACTTCGCCGAGCGGTGGGGGCCGATCCTCGACGTGTTCGAGCGGGAGGGCGTGCGTTTCGCGCTGGAGGTCCATCCCTCGGAGATCGCCTACGACGCGCCCACCGCGCGACGGGCGCTCGACGCCGTCGGCGAGCATCCCGCGTTCGGCTTCAACTTCGACCCCTCTCATTTCCACTGGCAGGGCGTCGATCCCGCCCGGTTCGTGGACGAGTTCGCCCCGCGCATCTTCCACTGCCACATGAAGGACGCCTCGGTCCGACTGGACGGGCGGTGCTCCATCCTCGGCGGGCACCTGCAGTTCGGCCAGCCGGGACGCGCGTGGGATTTCCGCTCCCCCGGGCGGGGCGAGGTGGACTTCGAAAGCGTGGTCCGCGCGCTCAACCGAGCGGCGTACGCGGGGCCCCTCTCGGTCGAATGGGAAGACCCCGACATGCACCGTGAGCACGGCGCCGCCGAGGCCGTGGGCTTCGTGCGACGCCTCCAATTCCCCGGCGCATCGGGCGCCTTCGACAGCGCCTTCGGCAACGATTGAGGAAGGGAGCCGACGTGGGCCAGCGCGTTCGATGGGGCATGGTTGGCGGGGGGCAGGGCGCCTTCATCGGGGCCGTGCACCGGGCCGCCGCGGCGCTCGACGGGCTGTACGACCTGCAATGCGCCGCGCTCTCGAGCGACCCCGGCCGAGCGCGCGAATCGGCTCTCGGCCTGGGCCTGACCGATCGCGGCTACTCCGGCTGGCGCGAGATGCTGGATCGCGAGCGCTCGCTGCCGCCCGAGCGGCGCGTCGAGGCCGTCAGCATCGTCACCCCCAACCACACGCACCATGAGATCGCCCGCGCCTTCATCGACGCCGGATTCCACGTGCTGATCGACAAGCCGATGACCACCACCGTCGAACAGGCGTGCGATCTGGCGGCGGCCGCCGAGCGAGCCGGCGTCGTCGCCGCGGTGACGTACAACTACTCGGGCTATCCGATGGTCCGACAGGCGGCCGAGATGGTCCGCGCCGGCGCCGTGGGCGCCGTCCGGCGCGTGTACGTCGAGCATCATCAGGGCTGGCTCGCGACCAAACTGGAAGCGGCCGGTCAGAAGCAGGCCACCTGGCGGACCGACCCTTCCTGCGCCGGCGCCGGCGCCATCGGCGACATCGGAACCCACGCCGAGCACCTGCTCCGCTTCGTCACCGGGCTCGAGATCGAAGCGGTCTGCGCCGATGTCAACACCTTCGTGCCGGGCCGGCGCGTGGACGACGACGCCGCGGCCCTGCTGCGCCTCACCGGCGGCGCCCGCGCGGCGCTCACCATCTCCCAGGTGTGCGTCGGCGAACAGAACAACCTCAACATCCGCATCCATGGCGAACTGGGCTCAATCGAATGGAGGCAGGAATCGCCCGACTTCCTCGAGTTCCGCCGGCTCGACGGTCTGCGGCAGACCCTGACCCGCGGCATGCCCTCCCTGGGCGTCGCGGCCGCCGCCGCAACCCGCCTGCCCACAGGCCATCCCGAGGGCTTCATCGAGGCGTTCGCCAACATCTATAAGGATGTGGCGTTCGCCGTGCTCGCCTGCCGCACCGGGGCAAGGCACGACATGCACCGGTCCACGTTCCCCACGGCGCTGGACGGCCTGCGCGGGGTGAGGTTCGTAGAGCGGGTGCAGGCCGCGGCGCGATCCGGAGTCTGGACGGCGTGGAACGACTAGATCCCTCGACGCCCCGGGGCTCACTCCGACGCCAGCCCCACGAGCCGCCGACCCACCCCGCACGCCTCCTCCACCGTCGGGGCGTAGGCGTCGGCGCCGACACGGCGCCAGAGGTCGGGCGACGACGCGAACGCTCGCCCGCCGACCAGCGTCCGCGCCCGTTGGTCGGGCATGGCGTGGATGGCGCCGATCGCTTCGGCGGTGGTTCGCAACTGGCCGGGCATCATCGCCGAGAGCGCGATCAGATCGGGCGAGAACGCGGCGCACGCGCTGGCCAGGTCGGCGCTCGGCACGTCGGCCCCGACGCAGATCGAGCGCCACCCGTCGAGTTCGAAAAGATCCGCCGCGACGCGCACCGCGATGTCGTGGGTGTTGCCGGGAGCGGCGGCGACGATGACGGACTTGCCGTTGGCCGGGGCGGGCGTCGCCCGCGAGCAGAGGATGGCCATCACGCCCTGCGTGGTGTCGGTGGCGAAGTGCTCCTCCGCGACCGAGGCCTCACCCACATGCCACATGCGCCCGATCTCTTCGAGCGCAGGGACCAGCGTCCGGAGATAGAGCGACCGGATCGGCGTTCCACGATCGAAGGCGCTGAGCGCCACATCGCGCGCGCCGCGCCGGTCGCCGCCCAGAAGTCGCGCCAGATACTCAAGGCCCAGGCGGCCCTCGGGCGTGTCGGGAGACAGCGCCGGCCGCTCGCCTGCGCCCGCACGGCGCGCCGCCTCCAGACCCGCCCGAAGGAACGGTGCGGCCGTTGGCTTCGCGGGCTCGGGCAGTTCCTCGTCCAGCGCCGCGCCCAACGCCTCCAGCGCCCCCACGAGCGCCCCCGTGGGCACGCTCCTCGCCTCGAACGCGCCGCGAAGCCAGGACACCTGCGAGGCGAACACAGTCGGCTCCCCCACGCGGACCGCCGCCGCAAGATCGTGCACCATCTGCGTCAACTGGTCCTGCCAGTCGAGAAAGCCGGCCGGCCCGACGGGGGGGCGGGAGGCGGTGTCGAAGAGGCGGGCCGCGGCGTACGACGCATACGCGCGGGCGCCCCGTTCCAGCATTTCGGCGACAAAGTTCGGGCTCACGCGGGTACCTTCCGCAGGTGTGTTCGCGGGATTCTACTGCGCAGGTTCGGCGATCCCAACGGAGGGCGGAAAACCGGTCCGGCGCGCGTTGTCGCCCGGGGCGGGGCGGGGTAGGTTGCCCCCGATGGCGCCAAGCCCCCGATCCAAGCGAACGCCCGCACGCCCGGCGCTGAAATCGGCCTCCACCGCCGAGCACGCCAAGCACCACGCCCGCACCCGGCGCGCCCACGCTCGCGAAACCGCGGAGGACTATGTGGAGGCGGTCGCCGAGTTGATCGAGGAATCCGGGCGGGCCCGGGTGGTGGACTTGGCCCGGCGCCTGGGGGTGAGCCACGTCTCGGTCGTACGGACCGTCGCCCGCCTGCAGCGCGACGGGCTGGTGGAGACCGAGCCTTACCGCTCCATCGGACTGACCGCCGACGGCGCCGCGCTCGCAGAGAAAGTCCGCAGCCGCCACGAGGCGGTGGTTAGGTTCCTCGTGGCGCTGGGAGTGGACGCGGCGACCGCCCGCGCGGACGCCGAGGGCATCGAGCACCACGTCAGCGAGGCCACCCTGGCCGCCTTCGAGCGGTTCGTCGCCGGCCTGGGGGCCCAGCCCCATAAAAAGGCCCCCCGGCGCCGGGCTTGAGTCCGGCTGTAGCCCGGGCTACAGTTTCGCCGATGAATGTAGCCATGGTTACAAAAACGCCGGAGGCGCGAACGTGCGAACCCTGACGGCTGGCTGCCTGCGCCGATGGGCGGCGGCGCTCATCCTCCTCGCGCTCCCGGGCGCGCCCGCGGCGCTCGGCGCCGATGAGCCCGGCGCGCCGCGCCCACGCGTCGTCTGCACCGTGGGCATGATCACCGACCTCGCGCGGCGCATCGCCGGGGAACACGCCCACGTCGCCGGCCTCATGGGCGAGGGCGTAGACCCGCACCTTTACAAGCCCACGCGCACCGACATCGCGGCGCTGATGGGCGCCGACGTGGTCTTTTACAACGGGCTCCTGCTGGAAGGGAAGATGACCGACGCGCTCGTCCGCGTCGCCGGGTCCGGGCGCAGGGTGGTCGCCGTCACCGAGGCGCTCGACGAGTCCTTCCTCCTCGAGCCCGAGGGCTTCGACGGGCACGCCGACCCCCACGTCTGGATGGACCCGCACGCCTGGGCCGCCGCCGCACAGGTGATCCAACGCACCCTCGCCCAGGCGCTGCCGGCGCACGGCGGCGCGATCGCCGAGGCGGGGTCGCGCGTCGCCGCCGACATCGCGGCGCTGGACGCGTGGGCCGAACGCACCCTCGCCACGATCCCGGAGGATCGCCGCGTCCTCGTCACCGCCCACGACGCATTCAACTACTTCGGCCGGCGCTACGGGCTTGAGGTCGTCGGCATCCAAGGGCTCAGCACCGAATCGGAGGCCGGCGTCCGCGACATCGAGCGCATCGTGGCCATGCTGGTGGAGCGCAGGGTCCCCGCCGTGTTCATCGAGAGCACCGTGTCGGATCGCAACGTCAAGGCCCTGATCGCCGGCGCCCGTGCGCGGGGCCACGAGGTCGCGCTGGGCGGATCGCTCTATTCCGACGCCATGGGCGCCGCAGGGACGTCCGCCGGAACGTACCTCGGCATGATCGCCCACAATGTCTCCACCATCACGCGTGCGCTCGGGGGACGCGTGGACGAGCCGCCCCCAACCCCGAGCGCAGGAGCCGCAGCCACAGGAGCGGCGCGCCCGTGAACCCGGCCCACCCCCGCCCGCAGGAGCCCTCCCGGCTCTCAGACCTCCCCGAGCACAGCGCGCAGAGCCCGCTCTCGGTCCACGCGCTCACCGTGGCCTACCACCGCAAGCCGGTGATCTGGGACATCGACTACGACGCGCCCTCGAACGCGCTCGTGGCGATCGTCGGTCCCAACGGCGCGGGCAAGAGCACGCTCATCAAGGCATGCCTCGGCCTGGCGCCGGTCGCGGCGGGGCGCGTGGAGTTCTGGGGCGAGCCGCTCCGCCAGCGTCGCCGCCGCATCGCGTACGTGCCCCAGCGCGAGAGCGTGGACTGGGACTTCCCCGTGTCGGCGCTCGACGTCGTGTGCATGGGCCGGTACGCGATGATCGGTTGGTGCCGGCCCGTGTCGCGCCGCCACCGCGACGCAGCGCGGGAGCGACTGGCGCAGGTGGGCATCGCGGACCTCGCGGACCGGCAGATCAGCCAACTGTCCGGCGGTCAGCAGCAGCGCGTGTTCCTCGCCCGGGCGCTGGCTCAGGAGGCGGACCTGTACCTGATGGACGAGCCCTTCGCCGGAGTGGACGCCGCGACCGAGCGGGCCATCGTTGAGACCCTTCGCGAACTCAAGCACGCGGGCAAGGCCGTGCTGTGCGTGCATCACGACCTGCAGACCGTTGCGGAGTACTTCGACGAGGCGCTCCTGCTGAACATGCGCGTCGTCGCCGCGGGGCCGGTGGCGAAGGTCTTCACGCGGGAGAACCTCCAGCGGACTTACGGCGGGCGGCTGACGCTGCTGGACGAAGCCGGCGAAGCGATGGCGCGCGCCGGAGGGGCGTGACGTGGCGATGCTCGCGGCGCAGTCTCTGGCCGACGTCGGAATGGACTGGCCGGGTTGGGGCGCCGTGCTCCGCGTCCTCTCGCTGCGGGGCGGCTACAAC
>JACVCK010000166.1 GCA_016742055.1 Phycisphaerales bacterium | reverse complement strand
CACCCCCGCCCCCGCCCCCGGCACCGCAGCCGTCGGCGCCACGGCTCCCGGCCCCCGCGCCGCGCGGCCGCCGCGCTCCGGCGCCGCGGCCTCGCGCTGCGCCGCCGCGCTCCGCGCCGCGCCCGCCGCCGCCGCGGTCAGCCACTCGCGCTGCGCGCCCAGGTACAGGTGGTACATCAGCGCCAGTTCCCCGCCGCTCATGGCGCTCACCAGCGGCCGGTAGGGCGGCGTCGTCAGGTCGCGGCACACCGCGCGCAGGCGCGGCAGCGCCCGCACGCCGAACGCCGCGCGGGCCAGCGCCAGCGCCAGGTTCACCGGCGCCCACAGGAGGCCGCCGCGCGGCGTGCCGTGCTCGTCCTGCTCGACCTCGAGCGGCGAGCGCAGCGGGATCTCCGCGCCGCGCAGCGCCACCGTCGCCGCCCACTCTGGGGCGCACCGGGCCGGATCGAGACGGATGGGCTGGTTCGTGGTCATGGATCAGGCGCCCGTGGACAGGCCGACGCGCAGGACCTTCCCGTTGGCGTCGCGCAGGCCGGTGAACCGCACGACCGGGTCCTTCGTGCCCGCGCCGTCGGCGTCGAGGTTGAACGCCGTGATCGCTCCGGCGTAGAAGACGATGTCGTTCGCGCCGTCCGGCTGCGTCGGATCGTGCAGGCGGACCGCCTGCGAAGCCAGCAGCGCGCCCACCGCGGGCAGGTCGTACGGCGCCGAGCCCGCGACGATGTTCAGGAGTTTGCGCAGTTCGGCGCTCGTGGCCTGGATGAACGTCACGTCCAGCGCCGGCACGCGGCCGGCGACCATCACGCCCAGCACGTCGCCGCCGGTGCGCAGCGCCTTGATCTCGTGGGGGACCAGGTCCACCGTCAGGTTCACCCGCCCCTCGTAATAGCCCGAGTCGGCGCCCAGGTGGACGTGCCAGATGTCCGGCTTCACGTTGCTCAGCGTGGCGAGTTCGGCCATGGTGTGGTCACTCCGTGTAGGCGGCCAGGGGGATCGAGTGCTCCGCGCCCAGCGCGCTGCGCTGGGCCAGCGGCAGGAGCGCGGCGGCGGGCGCCGACGCGACGAGAGGGTTGACGGCGGACGCCTGCCATCCGGCCACGGCGGCGACGGCGGCGGCGAGCGTGTCGATGGTGTGGTCCGCGAGCGGCACGCTCGTCAGCGGCGCCGACGTCGAACGCAGTTCCAGGGCGCCGCCCGCGACCGAGACGCTCGCCGCCGCGTCCGCGCCCGCGTAGTGCACGTCGAACGCGCGGACCACCACCGCGGGCAGCGCGCGGACCACGAGCGTCATCAGCGCCTCGGCCTCGCCCTCGGCGGTCGCGTCCGGCGCCTGCGCGCTCAGGAGCGGCTGGGGCTCGGCCAGGACGTCGATCTGGATCACGCGCCACACGCACGCGGTCTGACTTCCGGGGGCGCCGAAGTCCCAGTCGCTGCCGGGCCCGCCGCCGGGCAGGCCGATCAGGTTGCGGCAGTCCGCGTCGGCCAGCGGGCGCTGTCCGGGGCGCACGGCGGCGCGCAGGTCGGCGAGCATGTCCAGCGCCGCGTCCAGCGTCGCCGCGCGCGAGGTGACGGCCAGCGCCATCGGCGTCGTCGGGTCCAGCGGCGCCGATCCCGGCGAGCCCGGCGCGAGCAGGACCGACGCCGCGGGCGTCAGGCGCGACGATCGCGGCGGCAGCGCGCAGCGGTACAGGTTCGAGGGCTCGGACTCCGCCGGCTCGCAGAACCGCAGGCCGCCGTCGATGAGCGTGCGGCGCGACCACCAGCGGGCCAACTGCTCGAGCATGCGCAGGGGCGACGGGCACACGGCGCTCATGCTCCACCCCCGGCGGCCCGGCCCGCCGCCGCGGCGCGCTCGGCCGCGCGGGCGATGGCGATGCGGGCGCCCTCCCGGACGGCGCCGGGGCCCACGCGCAGCATCGCCGCCATGAACCACCCGGCCTTGGTCGGGTGCCGCGCGTGCACCGCCGCGGCGTAGAAGATGTTGGCGTAGAGGCGCCGCACGCCCTCGCGCGGAGAGTCGTGCCCGTGTCTGTCCTTGAGATCTCCGCTCAGGACCGGCGCGTCGGTCTGCGCCTCGCTCACGATCGCCTCGGCGGCCAGCGCCGCGGCCTCCGCGCGCACCGCCGGCGCCTGGCCCGCGAGCGTGCGGAACGCCGCGTCGATCGACCTGGTGTTGAGTCTCGTGGACTTGGCCATTTACGCCGCCCCCGTGGACGTCGTCCTCTTGGCCACCAGCGTGAAGACGGCGATCGAGCCCCTGCGCCGCGCGGGCAGTTCGCTCCGCCGGACCTCGACGACCTCGACCGTCACGTCCTCCGCGGGGTTGCTCGCCAGGTCCCTCAGCGTCACGCGGTCGCCGGCCTTGGGGAAGATCGCCATGCGCTCGAACACCGCGCTGCGCACCATGATCTCGCGGTCGGCGGAGACCTCCGCCGCCGCCAGGCGCGCCATCGTCTTGCTGCCGGGCGTGCTGGCCACGCACAGCAGCGGCACGCCGTGGGGCAGCGTGGCGGCGGTGTGCTTCCACACGCCGTCGCCCCGCTGGGCGCCGCGGATGAAGTAGCCGGTGATGGCCGCGTTGCTCAGGATCAAGAGAACGAACCTCCGGTCCATCGGAACCGCTCGAGCAGGCGCCTCGCCTCGGGCTCCAGGCGGTTGAACGGCGCGGCGGCGCGGCGCGCGTCGTAGGTTTCGGAGCGTCCCGGCACGCTCTGGCTGGTCAGGCCCGCGGCCACCGCGGCCTCCACCTCCGCGGCCGCCGCCTGCGCGCCCTGCCCGGCCGCCGCGCCCAGGACGATCCCCGCCGACTGCGCCGCGTGCGCCAGCCGCAGTTCGCGCGGCAGGTCGGCCACGGACGCGCCCGGCGCGTCGGCGAAGGTCCCGACGAACTGGAGCGCGCCGCCGCGGCGCTCGCGGCGCGGCCAGGCCATCGGCTGGTCGGCGCACGCGCGCGAGCCGCGCCAGCGCACCGCGTCGATGTCGATGGTCGCTTGCAGCCGCGCGACGGCCTTGTCGTCGTCGCCGGCGGCGTCCCACGCGGCGCGGCGCGGATCGTCGGCGCGCATCAGCAGCGCCAGCGCCGCCGAGACCTCCTGGTCGTTCTGGTACGCGGGGGCGATCACAGGCGGCGGCCCCCCGGCGGCCCGTGCATCAGGAGCATCGCCACGATCGCCGGCTCGGTGATCTCGGGCTCGCCCTCGGCCGGCTCCGGCGGCTCCGCCTCGGTCAGGTCCGCCAGCGCCGTCAGGAGCGCCGCCGCCCAGGCGTCGGCGCCGGCGCCGCTGAGGTGCTGGCCGTCCTCGCGGAAGCCGCGGACGAACTGCGCGCGGATCGTGCCCAGGCCGGGGTGGTTCGAGAGGTCGATCGCGCCGAAGCCGCGCGCCGTGGCCAGCGCCAGCGCGGGCCCGCGCGCCTCCACGTCCGCCTTGTCGCTCATCGTGACGTTGCTGTCGAGGTGGACCTCGCCGCCGAAGATGAAGACCTCGGCGTCCTCCGCGCCCTCGAGGATCTCGTCGATGTGCGCCTCGAGGTGCGAGTTGTCCGCGTCCTGCGTCACGGCGCTGACCAGCGCCAGCGCGGGCTGCGCCAGCGCCGCCAGGGCGGCGGCGTTGCCCGTGTTGTTCGCCTCGATCTGCTGCTGGTGGCCCTTGCCGCCGGCGCCGATCGCGCCGAACGCCCAGCCGGAGCCGGACGCCAGGACGCCGCTCTTGGTCGCCCAGTACCCCGGCCCGCCGCTCATGGTCAGTTGCAGGCCGCGGAAGCGGTTGTCCACGTCGCCGGCGATCTCGAGCTCGAAACTGCGCAGTTCCTGGGGCCCGAAGTGGATCGTGTCGCCCTCCTGCGGCGCGGTCTGGAAGGCGTGCCGCAGGGTGAGCGTGCGCACGTTCCCGGCGCTCGACACGGCGGAGATCTCCGCCTTGCTCGTCCGCTCGGCGACGTACGCGACGTGGCCCACGCTCGGCGCCTGCGCCAGCGTGACCACGAGCGTGCGCGTGCCGGCGTTGTACGAGTCGGGGTCGGGGTCGTACACGCGGCTCTGCGCCGCGGTGTCCGCGTCGTCGATCGTGGTGGCGTCGCCGAAGGGCGTCTGCGCGTTGGTCGCCGCGCCCTTGCTGGCGCGGAAGGCGTAGTCGCCGGCGCCCGGGAACGCCAGGTACTGCGCCGAGACCTTCACGGCCTTGTCGGGCGTGACCAGGCCGGTGTTCTCCGCGTGCGACTCCATCGTCTGCGTCACGCTCGCGCCCGCGGCGAGGAACAGGCCCGCGCCCGTGCCCAGCGAGCCCGCCTGGCTCGATCCCGTGCCGTCGCGCGAGAAGTCGCCGACGCTGGAGGCGCCCGCGCCGCCGCTGACGCTCAGGACCGTCCCGCTGCTGGGCGGCGCCGACGCCTGGCCCCAGAAGAGGCGCGGCGAGCCCGTCGATAGCGAGCACGGCGCCAGGACCGACCCGGCCAGTTGCGCGATCCGCGCCCGCTCCATGCCGCCGATGCGCGATCCGTTGCGCGGCGGCGTCCCGCCGTCGTTGCTGCCGATGCCGCGGCTGTTGTCCACGACCAGCACGACCGCGATCCCCTCGGGCGCGTCGCCGCGGCCGAGCATGCGGGCGTACGTGCTCTCGGCGTCGATCAGCGCCTGGCTCACGCCCGTGGCCGCGGGCGTATACGCCCAGCCGCCCGAGGGCGGCTTGCTGTCGGGCGAGACGTGCGTGATCCCCGACGTGACGCTCGCGAGCGTGTGCGCGCCGATCATGGACGAGCCCGAGGCCGTCCGGCCGACGAGGTTCGTGGTGGTCACGGCCGCGCCCGCGCTCGCGCCGCCGCCGGCCGTGCCCGAGGCGCCGACGCCGCTGGCCAGGCGGAAGCCCACGTCGAAGTCCGAGCCCCCGATCGCCTCGAAGACCGCCTCGAGTTTTTCGAGCGAGCCGCCGCCGGCCATGCCCGCGCCCAGGAGCGCCTCGACCATGTCGGCGTGGTCGTCGGCGTCCATGGTCCCGGTGTCGAACTTGAGCGACACGTCGCCCAGGAAGCACTCGCCGGCGCCGCCGACGTAGCCGATGATCCAGCCGTCGTCCGGCGCGCCGATGTTGCCGGTGTGCGTGGCGCTGCCGGTGAACGTGCCGTTGGTGGACGGGCCCGTGATCCAGACGCTCAGCGTCTTGGTGGAGGCGGTGTAGGAGATCGTGACCACCAGTTGCTCGCCCACGGCCCACTGCCCGCCGTTGGCGTTGAGGTCGCCGGCGCGGCCGACCTTGACGACGACGTTCGCGTTGGCGCCGTTCGTCGCCGCCACGCGGACCTCGATCTCCGCGTTGTTGTAGTCGAACGTCAGCCGCAGCGGCATGTTGGTGTCGCTGCGGCGGAACTGGATCACGCCGTTGTTGGTGTTGTCCGAGTCGGCGTCGCGCGAGAGGACGGCCGAGCCGCGGAAGTCGTTGGGCCCGAGCCAGGCGACGTTGGTCGCGCTGACGATGGCGTGGTTGTCGGCGGCCAGGCGGATCGGCATCGGCGGGCTCCTCGAAGCAGTGTCGTGTCGTCGCGGGTGCGGGGAATCCGGGGGCGGGGGCGGGACTTCCGGGGTCAGGGCATGACGAGCGAGTGCGAGTACGTGGCGTTGCCGCCCACGCCCTGCACGGTCACGCCCACGATCGTGGGCAGGAAGTTCTGGTTCTGGCCGTAGACGGTGCGCGTGGCGCCGGCGGCGAGGCGGAACGTGGTCGTCTCGCCGCCCGCCCAGGTGACGACGAACTCCGCGGGGTTGGCCGAGCCGGCGACGCACTCGAGGTGCAGCGCGCGGCGGGCGCCGTCGGCGGCGCCGAAGATGCTGGTGGGGCTGGACGATCCGGCGGTCTGCGCGACGGAGGAAAGGGCCATGGGTGGGTACTCCTAAGTGGGTGTTCCGCGGCGACGTTCGGCGCGGCGTTGCGGTGGCGGTGACGGGGCGGTGACGGGCGGTGGAACGC
>JACVCK010000165.1 GCA_016742055.1 Phycisphaerales bacterium | reverse complement strand
CCCGCCGCGCTGCTGGGCCTGGGCGGTGCCGGCGAGCGCCACGGACGCGACGCCGAGTAGAAGTGAGTGCCGGAGCATCATCGGTTCCCCGTTGAAAGACGAAACGACCATATCAGACCAAATGGCCGATTGAAGGCGGCCGTCAGGCGAAAGTGGCCGCCGCCGTGAAGCTGTCGTCGCGGTAAATGGTCCGCCCGCCGACGATCGTGGCCAGGACGCGACCCTGCACCGGCCGCTCGTCGAACGGCGAGTTCTTGGTCTTGCTCCAGAGATCGTCGCGATCGATCTTCCAGGCGTAGTCGGCATCGAACAGCACGAGATCGGCCGGCGCGCCCTTGGCCAGCCTGCCGGCCGGCAGGCCGAAGGCCTCCCAGCCCTTGGGGTGCAGGACGTTGAACCCGGGCATCCGCTTGGCCCGCGGGATGATGTCGGTGGCGGTGTAGCCCTCGGGGTGCCCCACGTGCAGGCCGGAGCCGGAGGGGTATGGGAACATGTCGAGGACATAGTGCTTGGGGCGCGAGGCGTCGAAGCCGGGCTCGCCGGGCTGCGGGGCGCGGAAGGCGGCGCGGGCCTCCCACTCGCTCTGCCAGCGCGTTTCGATCTCGCCCGCCAGCGCGGCGCCGTATCGCTGCGCGGGGGCGCGCTCGGAGGACGTGTTGTGCCGTTCGTCGGGCCTCTCGCTCATGGGCCAGCCAGTGTAGAGGGCGCCGCGCGGCGCCGCAGGGCGCTGACGGGCGCGGGGGCGGTCAGCCCTCGGCGGACGCCCGGGCGCCGGACCGCTTGACTTCGAGGTCGGCGAGGTACTTCTTGGCTTCGCCCACGAGGTAGAACGACCCGGTGACCACGATGAGGTCTCCCCGGCTCACGGCGCGGGAGGCGAGGTTGAACGCCTCGTGGAGGGTGTCGGCGACTTGGGTCATCTTGCCGGAGACGGCGGCGAAGCGTTTCTGGAGTTCGCGCGGGTTCATGGCGCGGGGGTTGGACGCCGCCTTGGTGAAGATGAGTTTGTCGGCGCCGAGGGCGATCTTGTCGAGCAGGCCCTCCACGTCCTTGTCGGCGGCGCAGCCGAAGATCATGACCATCGAGTCGTACGGCACGTGGGCGCCGATGGAGCGGATGAGCGCGGTGAGCGACGCCTCGTTGTGGGCGCCGTCGAGCAGGATGCGCGGGCTCTTCCACGCCATCTCCATGCGCCCGGGGATCGTCGTCTGCGCCAGGCCCAGCGCGACCTTCGACTCGGGGGTCTCGAAGCCACGCTCGCGGAGGCGGTCCAGGATCGCCAGCGCCAGGCCGCAGTTGAACGCTTGGTGCTCGCCCGGCAGCGGCACCGCCAGGTGCTCGAAGGAGGATCGCGGGGACGTGACGCACACGCGCCGGTGCGGGCCCAGGTCCGGGCTGCTCTCGAAGCGATAGGAGAAGTCCACGCCGTCGCCGAGGACTTCGAGTTTCGTGCCCGCCTCTTCGGCGGCGGTCCGCAGCGCGCCGAGCACGTGCTTGGGCTGCTCGAAGGTCAGCGCCGGGACGCCCTTCTTGAAGATGCCAGCCTTCTCGCGGGCGATCTCTTCCAATGTGTCGCCCAGGAGTTGCTCGTGGTCCTTGCTGATGGAGGTGACCACGGCCACCTCGGGGGTGATCACGTTCGTCGCGTCGAGCCGGCCGCCGAGGCCGACTTCGATGATCGCGATGTCCACGGCCTGCTCGGCGAAGTAGAGGAAGCCGACGGCGGTGACGATCTCAAAGAACGTCGCCTCGCCGTGCTTGCCGGCGATCTTGCTCGCCGCGACGGCCACGCGGTCCATGAGGCGGGTGAACTCGCCCGTGGTGATCATCTCGCCGTTGATCTGGATGCGCTCGCGGAGTTCAACCAGGTGCGGGCTGGTGTAGAGCCCCACCGTGTAGCCGCAGGCCTCGAGGCACGAGGCGGTCATCGCGGCGGTGGAGCCCTTTCCCTTGGTGCCGGCGATGTGCACGGTGCGGATGTCGTCCTGGGGGTTCTCCAAGGCCGCCATCAGGGCGCGCATGCGGTCGAGTTTGAACTTGCCGCGATGCTCCTTGGTGAGGCGGGCCTGCTCGAAGTTGACCCGCTCCATGAGGTTCTTGACGGCGGCGGGGTAATTGGCGAAGAGGCGGTTCTTGGGGGGCGACGCGGGTTTGGAGGGGGCGGCGGCCTTGGGCGCCGGGGTTTTCCCGGCGCTGGGCTTCTTGGATCCCGGCGCGGGCGCGCTGGGGCCGGCCTTGGGGCTCGTCTTTTTCGAGGATGTCGGCTGGGCCTTGGCGCTCATGGATGTGAGCATTGTATTCAGACATGCACGAACGACCAAACGGCGCTCTGGTCATCATGACGTAACTTATTGTTTTTCAGGCACTTGAATATCTATCCCCTCAAACGGGCGGCATGGTCCGGATTGGGCTCATCGGGCGTCCGGGCCGATGGCTGGGGTGGATTGCGTACCTTTGGCGCATCGTCGCGCTCTTCGAGATCTCTCACGCCCCGGACCATCATGCACAGCGAAGACCGAGCCCACCGTCAGGCGTTGGAGGCCTGGAGAATCTTCCGGATCATGTCGGAGTTCGTGGAGGGTTTCGAGACGCTCTGGAACCTCCCTCCGGCAGTGAGCGTGTTCGGTTCGGCGCGCACGCCGCCGACGGACCCCAACTACGACGCCGCGCGCCGGTGCTCCCGCCTGCTCGCGGAGCGTGGTCTGGCGGTGATCACGGGTGGCGGTCCGGGGATCATGGAGGCGGCGAACCGCGGCGCCCGGGAGGCGGGGGGCTGCTCGGTGGGTCTGAACATCTCGCTTCCGATGGAGCAGGCGCCGAACCCGTACCAGACGCACGCGATCAACTTCGACTACTTCTTTGCGCGCAAGGTCATGTTCGTGAAGCACGCCAAGGCGTTCGTGATCTTCCCCGGCGGGTTTGGCACGCTGGACGAGTTCTTCGAGGCGCTCACGCTCATCCAGACACTGAAGATCAGGCCGTTCCCGGTGATCTGCTACAACACGGCCTTCTGGAGCGGCCTGATCGACTGGGTCCGCGAGGCGCTCGCCGAGCGGTTCGCGACGATCTCGCCCCGGGACATCGAATTGTTCCGCGTGACCGACTCGGTGGAGGAGATCGTGGAACTGATCGACCGCCACATGCGCGGCGAGGGCGCCTTCTGCGAGATGCCCGAGGTGCTCGGGCCCGCGGGCGAACTGACGGCCGAGGGCACGCGCGTGGGCGTGCGCCGCACGGCGCCGTCGCTGCCGACGGACGAGGGCGCGATCTAGCGGCGCCGCCCGGCGCGGAGCAGGGCGACGATGAGCAGCGCCGCGCCGCCGGGCGCTGGGGCCTCACCGGCGGTGGCGATGATCGCGAAGGTCTTGCCCTCGGGCGCCGCGAGGTCGATCGAGCCGTCGAACTCGTCGAACACGCCGAACGTCACGCCGCCCTCACCGAGGAACGTCCAGCCATCGGAGCCGAACTCGAAACCGCCGTTGTGCAGCGGCGTGAGGGCGCCCGAGGCGTCGCGGAGGGCGACGTCGTCGATGGCCAGGGCCGAATCGAAGGACCGGTCGAGGGCGTCGGCGACGAGAAACTCGATGCGCAGGGTTCCCGTCGCGCCGGCGCCGAGCGTGAAGGTGTGTTCGAGCCAGCCGATGGCGCCGTTGTTGAACCGGGCGTTGACGCCGAGCCCCCCGGGCGCCGCGGGCAGCACGAGGGGGCCCGGCACATCGGGCGCTGCGAAGTCGTAGAGGGTGAAGGGGCTGTGGAAGAAGGGCGAGCGGACGTGCCCGTTGATCTCGCCGAGGACGCCGCCGGCGTGGTCGGTGAGGCGGACGCGGAAGACGTCCGGCAGGCCTCCGCTGCCTTCGGCGGTGAGAAACGCGAAGCGGAACGAGACGGCCCCGCCCGCGCCCGGGGATGGGAACGATCGGCGCAGGATGGACCCGTCGGTTTCGAGTACGCCGTTGCCGTCGATGTCCTGGGCGAGGTTGAGCGGGGCGGCGCCGGCCTGCGCGGCGCAGAGCGCGAGGATCAGGAGAATGTCAGCGCGGTGGCGCATGGGGTTCCCTTCGCGCGGGAAAAGAAAAACGGGCCGCCCGGATCGAGCGGCCCGCTGAGTGCAGCAGAACATGACCGGCGCCCGATCAGCGGCGTCGGCGGATGACGACCAGGCCCGCCATCGCGAGGAGACTCACGGCGCCGGGGGTCGGGATGGCCTGGATCTCGAACGCCTGGTCGGAGAGACTCCCGGTGAAGACCAGGAATCCGGCGCCGCCGAAGTCGTTGGACGCGATGATGCCGTCGCCCGTGGCGGACGACCAGACCCACGCGTCGCCGCTGGCGGAGAAGTTGGTCGTGCCGATGGCGATCCAGTACTCAAAGCCGCCGCTCAGATTGAAGGTCTGCGAGAACTTGACGCTCTGGAAGTACTGCTCGCCGCCGCCGGAGTTGACCAGGCCGGTGGCGACCGGGCCCGTGTCGCCGGTGTTGAAGGTCTCGGAGTGCACGACGTCGAAGTTGCCGTCCATGATCATGACGGTGAACGACGCGAAGTTGCTGTAATCGGGGGGCCCAAAGTAGTTCTCGGTCGAGCCCCACCAGTTGACGCCGCTGACCGTCGTGTCGGAGGTCAGGGTGAAGTTGTCGGCGATCATCTGGCCGTAGAACTGGCCGCCGACGGCGTCGGAGAAGTAGCCGTCCGCGGTGACGGGGGGCGCGCTGTAGACGATGGGGCCGTCCCGTTCGACGGACGCTGCGAAGCCCGGCGAGCCGCCGATGGCGGTGGCGCGTGGGAGCGATTGGCTGTTGACGGGGGCGGCGCTGACCGCGCCGGCTGACGCCAGAAGGACGCCGATGCTGATGGCCTTGCTCATGCTGATCATCCTCTCTTTCCGGATTCCTGTGCTCTGGCCCCTGCGGGCCAGCGTTCCGAGCGGACGATGCCTTCCGGCGTAGATGGCGGTGCGGGCAAGTGCTGACCCGAAACGCGGCTCCGGCGCGGATGATGTGCGGATCGTCGCTCTCCGACTCCTCGATTGGAAACGACACCTGTGCGCGGGTTCGGCCCTGTGCTGACCTCGCCCGTTCGTCTCATAGTACCCCATCCTGGGCGGAATGCTCGGTCCGAGTTCGCATTTTTGCCGATTTGAGACTCCGCGCCACCTAACTCCTCTCGAACAGAATCGCGGGCCGGGAGGGAGACCGGCGCGGGGCTTCTGGAGGGGCTGGACAGGGGCGGTATTCTGCGTTCCGGCGTTCCCCCACCCTGCCCCAGGAGCGTTCCCGATGGCCGTCACCCAGCAAGACCGATCGCGCGGCTCGGAGTCGGTGACGGAGGGCGTGCGCGTGCAGGTCCGCCCGCGCTTCATGCCGGGTCAGTCCGACCCCAGCCAGGACCGCTACATCTTTACGTACCAGGTCCGCATCACGAACGAGGGCGAAGCGCCGGCGCGCCTGCTGCGCAGGCGGTGGGAAATCGTGGACGCCGACGGCGGACGGCGCGTGGTGGACGATGAGGGCGTGATCGGGCAGCAGCCGGATATTCGGCCGGGAGAGACGTTCGACTACTCGTCGTACTGCGACCTGGGCACCCCGTGGGGCACGATGGAGGGCTGGTACACGATGGCGCGCCCGGGCGGCGCGGAGTTCCGCGCGACGATCGCGCGGTTCTACCTCGCGGCGCCCGAGTCGGCCCGGGGCTGACCCTCCAGCAGCGCAAGGCGCCCGCGCCGCGCGTAATCGATCGCCTCGCCGAGGATGCGGGCTCCTTCCTGCGGGGCGTGGAAGCCCATCGAGTTCTCGGCGTTGCAGAAGTCCACGCGGAACTGCGCCTTGCGCTGCATCGCGCGGGCCTCTTCGAGGTCGCTGTCCGACGCGCCCGCCGCCGCAGCAGCGGCGATGGCCTGGATGAGGTCCACGACGGCTTCTTCGGCGCGGGAGAGGAGGTTGGCGTGCCGGTCCTGAATGATGCGCGCGCGGTCGAGGATCTCGGACTCGCCGTAGGGATGGCAGGGCTGGCA
>JACVCK010000164.1 GCA_016742055.1 Phycisphaerales bacterium | reverse complement strand
GTTCCGGGGGCCGCGGGATCGCCCGCGGCGCCCACGCGCATCGAGCCCCAGCGCCTGTTCGCGCGCATCATCGGCGCGGCGCCGCTGTCGGGGGCGGCCAACCGCTGGCTGTACGAGTGGCAGGAGGTGAATCTGCGGGACGACCGCTCGGCGGTCGTGGGCTCCGCCCCGCGCGGCAGCGCGGCGCTGGGCCCGGCGCTGAACCTCATGGAGGCGGGCAACAGCGCCTCGGGCGTGCAGGGCAACGGCGTGGACGTGAGCGGCCTGCCCGCGGGCATGACGCTGCGGCCGATCGGCGGCGCGGCGGTCGTGGCCCTCGAAGGCCCGCTCGGCGCGCCGGGCGACGAGTACTGGGTGTTCGCCGCGGTCAACGCGATCGACGGTGAGTGCGACGAATCCCCCGCCCCCGGCCCCGGCGTCGCCGAGGGCGGCGCGGGCGGGACGACCGCGACGCTGCTCGACGGCGCCGATGAACTCCTGGCGCTGGCGATGATGGGGAGGGCGCTCTGATGGCCAGCCGCGCGGTCACGTGCGTGAAGGGCGCGCCGGTGGGCGCGGCGTGGGAGGTCTACCGCGTGCCGTGCGGGCAGAGCGCGGTGGTCTCGGTCGCGGCGTTCAACGCCGCGGCGTACGACGACGCGATCGACCTGGCGCTGGGCGATCCCGATCAGGGCGCGGGCGAACTGCGCGAGGAGCAGTGGGTCGTGCGCGACCTGCCGATCGCGGCGAAGTCGCGCCTGGCGCTGCTCGACGGCGTCTCGCTGGACTGCTGCCGCGCCCTGTTCGCGCGGCGCCGCGGGCCCTGGGCCCCGGGCACGCCCGCGGCCTACGCGCCCGCCGGGCCCGCGCCCCAGGACCTGGCCGGGGACGCGCCCTCGGCCGGCGCGGCGGCCGGGACGCTGAGCGTGGTGGTGAGCGGGCGCGAGTTCGTCGGCGCTGAAGAAGGGGGCTGCTCGTGATCCCCGCGCGGTACCCGTCGTTCACGTTCGACGCGACGGCCGCGGGGCCCGTGGGGCCCGTGATCGACGTGCGCCTGCGCGGCGTGATCGACGTGGCGATCGCGGGCCTGACCACCGGCGAGGTGGGGATGGAGACGTCGATCGACGGTCAACTCTGGCTGGAGGCGGACGAGAGCGTGACGGGGGCGGGGTGGATGCGCGTGGCGGTGGCGCACGCGGCGTACGCGCGCCTGAAGGCGCTGACGGGCGAAGCGGCCGTGGCGACGGCGACCGTGGGGTGCGCATGAGGCGCGCCCGGATCATCCTGGCGGCGGCGCTGGCGCTGCTGATCGGAGGCGAGCAGATGGCGTTCGCGCACCGCAAGTGCTGCTGCGGACAGACGGAGCCGACGTGCCAGAACTGCCCGTGCTGCGCGAGCGGGGCGCTGGCCTCGCACCCCACGATTCCGCCCGCCCCGGCCCAATCCCCGCCCTTCTCGTTCGCCTTTGACGCGGACATCGAACGCACGACGTACGGATTTTCCGGCGGCCAACTGGTGGTGACCTCCTACTTTCGTGATTCGGGTTCTGGGGCGGTGGCGGCGACGCTCGCCTGCGCCGGGCGGCCAAACTTTGGCGGGATCATGCCCCCGCTGCAACGCGAACTGATCGACGGGTCGGTCGGGCCGACTACGGCGCTTTCTGTGTCGATTCTTTTGACGCAGTCCGAGCCGTCGTCCTGCCCGGCGCAGGCGCCCGGGCTCTGGACTCGGCTGATCGTGGAGGACACCGCGTCGCCGCTCTTTGCCGGTGTCGCGGCGTACGCTCGCCCGGGCGAAACATGGTGGCGAGCAGGGACGAGCATCTCCGGTTGTCCTGCCAATGAAGACGCGTACGGACCGGGGAATACATCGGGCTCCCGAGTCGCCGGCAACGCCCGGCATACATGGTCCGCCTCGTGCTCCGTACTCCAGACAGGCGGCGCCGTCGTGGGTGTGACCTACTCGTCGCTCTACGAGCGATCGAATATCGCCGGAGGATTCATCGACACGCGGCGACGACACAGCATCTCGTTCTATGTCGTCAGTCCCACGCTCCTGCCCTGCTCCACGCAGGGCCTCCGCCTGGTCACGCTCCCCAGCCGCCGCGACGTGCGGCGTTTCGGCGCCGCCCCACGGGCGACCTGCGGGTGCGCCGCCCACTGAACCACTCACGCACGCACGGGCGAAGGAGGCCCGAAGAACCATGGCCCTCAAAACCTGGAAAGAAAACGCGGCGACGGGCAACCCCGGCACCACCGGCAACTGGAACGGCGGCACGCCCGTCACCGGCAACGACGTCGCCTTCAACGCCGGCTCGGTGTCCGTCTCGGTCGGGGAGGACGCGCTCGCGGCGGTGGACCTGGGCCTGGTGCGCGTCGAGAGCGGCTACGCCGGCTCGCACGGCGACGAAGACACCCCCTTCAAGTTCGACGCCGATGAACTGGTCTACAACGGGCGCGGCGCGATCGCGCACTACGACGGGGACCTGGGCCTGGTGCGCATCGTCGGCACGGGCTCCGGCCTGGTCATCCTCGACTGCGACGGCTCCGAGGAACTGACGCAGGTCCTCGCCGGCGGCGGGCGCCTGCTCATCAAGAGCGGCGCGAAACTCGCGTCCCTGATCGTCAAGGACTGCCAGGTGCAGATCGAGGCGGGCGTGACCATCAGCGGGCCGATCGTCATGGTCGGCGGGCGCGGCTCGGTGACGACGGCCAGTTCGACCGCGGGCGTGTCCGGCTCTCGCGGCCGCGTCACCTACACCGGAGCGGCCGGAGACACGGCGCAGATCGTCACCACCGGGACGCTGATCGACGTGCAGTCGTCCGGGACGTTCGCCGACGTGGCCAACTACGCCACCGACCGCGGCGGCGTGCAGATCGGCGGCGGCTCGCTGGACGTGACGTTCACCGACTACGCGTTCGTCGACGGCGCGAGGCAGGACTTTGACCCCATGCACCCGCCCGCCCGGGTGACCATCACCAACGACGCGGACCGGATCGACTTCGGCCTGGTCGGCGACTGAAGCGGAAGCGCCCCGAGCCCACGGGGCGGAGGAGACGAGCGCCGATCCAGGGGCTGCTGGATCGGCCGGGCCGGCGGGGCAGGGATGCCCCACCGGCCGTTGACAAGCAGGTCGCCGAGGCGACCGATCACCCGGCCCTTCAACGGGCCGACAACGGGCGATCGAAGCCCGATCACGCCGCCAGCGGCGGCCGCCCTCGAAACGGACGGCCAGACCCGGCGGCGGCGCCGTGCGCAGGGGGCGTTTGCAGAATGGACTGCCCATTTTGCAACGTTCCGCTGGCCGCTACGCCGCGTCCTGACCAGGCCCCCCGCCCGGGGGGCGGGCCGCTCTTCCGGTCGCTCCTCCGCTCACTCCACGATCAGCCGCGGCACGAGGCGCACCGGCTGGCTGATGTTGAAGAAGTTCGGCGAGGTCTTCATCACGCGCCAGTGGATCGTCTGCAGCAGTTCCAGCGGCGCGTCGGCCTTGACGCGCACGGTGTACCGCAGTTCGTCGTAGCCGGGCTTGACCGACGCGTCGAGGCCCAGGAACCCGCGCAGGTCCAGTTCACCCTCGGTCTCGATCTCCAGCGATTCGAGTTCAACGCCCTCGAGCGCGCAGTTGGCGACGAAGCCCACCATGATGCACGCGTTCATCGCGCCCATCAGGACCTCCTGCGGGTTCGCCGCCTCGCTCCGCCCGCACAACTCCGGCGGCTCGTCGGTGCGGAACGCGAACGCGCGCCCCATCGTGCGCCCGCCCAGCGACCAGCGCGAAACCGAGGTCTCCGTCGCCGCGCCGCCCGTCCAGCGCGTGACCACGTGGAACCCCGCCGCCGCCGCCGCCGGGTCCGCCCGCGCCGCGCCCACCAAGCCCTGAATCACGCCCACATCCACGCCATTCACCACTGAAGCCGCTGTCGTCATCGTGCATTCCTTTCGTTCGTGCGCTGTGCGGCGCCGGGAGAGTTCCGCGGCGCCGCGACTTGATCGGAGGAACGTACGGTCCGCTTCCGCCCCGGAGAATGCACTCCCGGTCCGGGAAGGGTTGACTTGAGGTCCACCGACTACACTGCGCCCGACGAAAGGAGGCCACGGCATGAGCGGCGCCGCCACCACAAAGGACCGGCTGATCCGGACCGCCCACGACCTGTTCTACCGCGAGGGCTTTCACGCGGTGGGGCTCGACCGCATCCTCGACGCGGTGGGCGTGACCAAGACCACCTTCTACAACCACTTCGAGAGCAAGGACGACCTCATGCTCGAGGCCCTCCGCCGCCACGACCGATGGTGGCGCGACGAGTTCGTCGCCATGCTCCGCAAGCACGGCGGCGACAGCGCGAAGGGCCAACTCCTCGCCGCCGCCGACGCGCTCGAGGACATCCTCGCCGAGGACGGCTTCAACGGCTGCATCTTCGTCAACGTCGCCGTCCAGTACCCCCAGCCCCACGAGCCCGCCCACGTCCTGGCCGCCGAGCACAAGCGCCTCATGGAGGACGTCCTCCGCGGCATCGCGGGCTACGCCGGCGCCGACGACGCCAAGGCGCTGGCGAAGGAACTCGCCATGGCGCTCGAGGGCGCGTTCGTCACCCGCCAGGTCACCGGCGACCCCGACACCGCCCGGGTCGCGGGGTCGCTGGTCCGAATGATCGTCGAGAGAAGGTGCGGGGAGGCTTGAGTCAACAGCAGACAACGGCTGTCGGAGAGAGGCCGAGCCGGCCCAGAGCGCGCCTGTGGCGAGCAGTTATGACGCTCCTTGGTGTTGGCGTGGTGATGGTGGGGGGGCTGACGTGGGTCGTGTGGCCTGACTTCACGGCCGAACCAGCGCCGCACGACCCCCAGTTCCTCGATCGCATGAACGCGCTGGCGGCAGAGGGGCAGCCCGAGGGCGAGAACGGGTGGATCGCGCTTCGTGCTTTCCTTCTGGAGAGCGGGGTGAGTCGGGACTACGGCTCGCCAGCGACAGGGAGCGCCTGGGCCGGCGTTACGGGCTGGGACGCCCACCCCTCGGAGTTGCTCCACAGCGCGTGGGACGATCCGCGATTGACGCCGCACCGAGAGGCCTTAGAGGCCGCGCTCGTGCTGCTGCCGCCGCTCGACGCAGCGATGGACGGGGGCCGTTTCTATATTCCGTACCGATGGGACGGCGCCGCGCTCTCGGATGATCCGGACCAGATGGCCCACGGGCCCCGTATCGCGCTCGACTATCTCAGGGTTGCGAACCAACTCGCGGCGATCAACGCCGCGGCCATGCGCCGAGCCGCGACGATGGGCGATTGGCCGGAGGCGACGAGGCGCCTGGAGACAGGCCTCGCGATGGCCGAGCGTCTCTCTCGGCAGGCGATGCTGATCGAGGGCATGGTCGGCGTTGCGATCGAAGGAATGATCCTCGCGGAGATGCGCCGATTGCTCAACGAGTTTGATATTCCCTCAGAAGCGAGCGCATCGATGCTGAGGACGCTCGAGGCGAGGCCCGGTCCCTGGAACGAGACTCGTCGGGTGATCGCCGGCGAGATGGAGTGGATGCGCGAGACAATGCGCCCCATGTTCAGCACGGGCGGTGTGTTCCTGGACTGGAAGGGAGATACCGCGGACATGTTCCTGTTCGAGCCTCGAAACTTCGGCGAACGCATCGCCGACATGCGACATGCTGTCACGCTGCGTTGGACGGATTTCGAAGCGACGCTCTTTGAACTTGCCCCTCGTGTCTCCGAGGCGCTAGACGGCGTCGCTTCGCCGGAGCGACCCTCCGATCGGAATCGATTCTTCATCGATGAGTTCTTCGAACAGTATGTGGAAAGCTTCTCGGGCGCGGGTGGGGTCTACCGTCGCACGGCCGCCGAGGCCGCGGCCGTAGCCGTCATGCTCCGGCTGGAGCTCTTCCACGCCGAGCACGGTCGCTGGCCGGAGTCTCTTCTGGAAGCGATGACCGCACAGGAAGCGGCCGACCCCGTGTCGGGCCGGTTGTTCGAGTACTCCATGGTCGATGATCCGGGCCGGCCGTACTCCCTGCCCTATCCGGCGAATGCGGGGTACATGT
>JACVCK010000163.1 GCA_016742055.1 Phycisphaerales bacterium | reverse complement strand
CCCCCGGGGCCCGATCCCGCGCCCTCGCCCCCCTTCCCCTCCTCGTCCGAGAACCGCTCCCGCGCGCGCCGCTTGGCCGCCAGAAGACTCGACGTCCGATCGTCCCCCCCCGAACCCTCGCCCACTCCTGCCGAACCGCCGGAGCCCCCCGGCGCCCGCACCGCCGCGTCGCGCAGCGCCGACTGCGCCGCGCGGCGGACCTCCTCCGCCGTCGGCCCGGTCGCCAGCGGCACGGGCCCCGCCGGCGCGGGCGACGGCCCTCCAGACGACGGCTCCGCGCGGCGCGAAGCGCCCTCGCGCGCGCGGCGCAGCGCGCCCACCGAGGTCGCCGCGGCGTCGCCCTTGCCCCGCAGCGAGCCCGCCAGGCGCGCCAGTTCCGCCGCCGCCTCGCGCGAGATCAGCCGGTCCCATGCCACCCGCCGCGTCCCGACATCCAGCAGCGTCACGACCACCGCCCACACGAGCAGCAGGCGCAGCAGCGGGCTCGACGCCTGACTCGGGCGCACGCCCGCGCGATCAAAGAGGTTCGCCGTCTCAGGCGAGGACAGGTCCAGCGCGCGCCCGCCCGTGGCGTCGGCGATGCGCCGAAGAGTCGCCACGTCCGACCGCAGCCGCCGCAGTTCCGGGCCCGTCGCCCGCGACACGCCGCCGACCACCGGAGACATCGCCTTCTCGCCCAGCCGGGGCGTGAGCGCCACCACGTAGTTGCCCGTGCCCGGCGCCCGCACCCGCGCCTCGTACTCGCCCGGGCCCACCTGGCTGAGTTGCACGCTCTGACGCGAGCCGTCCGGCCCGAACAGCGTGCCCGGCACGCGCAGCAGGTCGATCGGGCGCCCGTCGCGGTCGCGCGCCTCCAGACGCAGACGCAGCGTGTCGCCCTCCACCTCCGCCGCAAGGTCGAAGCCCTGACCGCCCGAAGGGCGCGACAGCGCCCGCGCCACCTGCGTCCACATCTGGCGATAGCCCGGCCAGTCGATCCACTGGCGCGCCCAGTGGTGCGCATCGGACGTGAACGCGCCCACTTGGCCCAACCCCACGTTCCAGTGCGCCAGCAGCGGCTCCCCGCTCGGCGCCGCGAGCACGTTGACCACGCCCGGCTCCTCGCGCCGCTGCGTCAGCACCAGCCCGCCCAGTTCGGGCGCCTCGCGCGGCATGCCCAGCGTCAGCGGCGAGCCCGAGCCCAGACTCACCGGCGTGAACGGGACCTCGCGGATCAGCGGGCGGCGCACGACGCGCGTCTCCTTCAGGAAGATCCGCGGCAGCACATTGGGGTCCACCACGCGGTAGAACTCGCCCCCGCCGTCGTACGCGATGGCGCTCAGCGTCGCGCTGTCCGCGCCGTCGCCCACCGCGATCGTGGACACCGTGATGCCCTGCTCGTTCAGCCGGCGCGCGATCTCCGGCCCGCTCGACGGGTCGCCCATCGCCATGCCGTCCGAAAGCAGGATCACGTGCCGCACCTGCGCCTCCACGCCCATGAGCATCCGGCCCGCCTCGTCCAGCGCCGGATACATGTTCGTGCCCCCCGACGAGCCGATCGCGCGCACGCGGTTCATCGCCCCCTCAGGGTCCGCGTTCGGCCCCAGCGGCACCACCACGCGCCAGTTGTTGCTGAACGACAGCACGCCCACCAGGTCCTGCTTGTCCAGCGAGCGGATCGCCAGCGCCGCGCCCTCGTTGGCGATCTGCTGCTGCGACCGCGTGCCGCCCATCACCCGCATCGACATCGAGCCCGACGCGTCCAGCACGATCACGATCGCCGCCGACGGCGTGATGAGTTGCTCGGGCAGGTCCAGGCCCACGGGCAGGACCGCCTCCAGCGCCGAGCCCTTCCAACCGCCAGCGCCGAACGAGTCCGGCCCGCCGATCATCACCAGGCCGCCGCCCAACTCCTCCACATAGTCCGCCAGCAGCGCCTGCGTCTCCTGCGACAACTCCTCCGCCGCCACGTTCTGCAGCATCACCAGGTCGTAGGCCTGCAGCGCCAGGAGGTCCCGCGGCGCCGCGCCCGGGGGCACGGTCCGCACCAGGATCCCCGCCGCCTCGAGCGTGTTCGCCAGCGTCGCGCCCTCGCCCTCAGGGTCGCCGTCGCTCACGCCGTCGATCACCAGCGCCATGCCCCGCCCCGGCGTGACGGTGAACGCCTCCGCCCGGTTGTTGCTGAGCAGCGTGTCGCCGGCCAGTTCGCCACGCGCGTCGGCGTCCGGCTCGTAGATCGCCTCGAACCGGTGCACGCGCCCCTCGTCCAGACGCACCTGGAACAGTTCGATCCGCCGGCCCGGCCCGAACTCCACGCGCCGACCGTACCCCGGCGACGCGCCGTTCACGTCCAGTTCCTGACCCTCGCGCAGCAGGCGCAGCGTCCCCCGCGTCGGCGACTCGGCGCGCAGCGTGACCCGCACCGTCACCGTCGCCTCCTCCGCGGCGCTCGGCGGCGCGTCCACCGACTCGACCATCGCCTCACGGCTCACGTTGTACGCCAGCGGCAGCACGTCCACCGGGACCGGCGACTCCCCGCCCGCCAGCGCGTCCGCGGCCAGCAGCGCGTCGCCCGAGGTCTCCACGCCGTCGCTCACGAGCACGATCCGCCCCGACGCCCCCGGCGGGATCAGCGCCCGCGCGTACCGCAGCGCGCCCTCGAGGTCCGTGCCCTCGCCCAGCGCCACGTCGAACTCCAGATCCCCCGCGCCCCGCGCTGACGGCGCCGACAGCGCCAGCGCCCGCCCGTCGAACGCCACCACGCCGAGCAGGTCGTCCGGACGGCGCGACTCGCCCGCCCGCTCGATCCACGAACGCACCGCCTCCAGCGCCGGGCGCTCCCCGCCCGCGCCGTCGCCCACCGTCGCGAACCGACGCACCGACTCCGACGTGTCCACCACCACGATCACCGCCAGCCGGTCGGTCCGGCGCACCGACGCGGCGCCCGCCAGCATGAGCGCCAGCAGCGCCAGCAGCGCCGCCCGCGCCATCACCGCCGACCACGCCCGCGCGCGCGACATCGCGTGCAGCCAGCGCAGCCCCACCCACGCCGTCGGCACGATCAGCAGCGCCACCAGCAGCCACAGCGGTTCGCTGAAGCGAAGGTCCACGCCGTCAGTCTAGGAAACCCCGCGCGCCCACCGCCCCGATCAGTCCGGCGACTTCCCGCCCTCGCCGTCCCGGACCGCGTCCTCCGCAGGAACCGGCGCGGGCGCCGGCGCCGGCTCCGCCGACTCCAGCCGCCGCCGGAAGAACTCCCGCACGACGCGGCTGTACCGGGGCGACACCGACTGCTCCTCGAGCGCGCGCTCCGCGCTCTGCGCCGCCTCGCGGACCCGCTCCGCCGTCGGCGCGCGATCCACGCCCGGCGTCGCCGCGCCGCTTGGGTCCAGCCACTCGGCCGCCACGTGCCCGCCCTCCGCGGAGCCCCGGCGCGCATCGACCGTTTCCTCGCGGAACGGCGAACCGTCCGGGCGCTGCGTCGCCTCGCCCGGCCCCTGACCAATGCCCGAGCCCTGGCGGCCCTGGGACTCGCCCGACGACGACCGCTCGCGGCTCTGCTGGTTCGCCCAGCGCTGCATCTGCTCCTTCGCCGAGTCGCTCGAGCCCTCCATCAGGCCCTTCGCGCCCTCGCGCATCGATTGCGCGCCGCCCCTGCATTCGCCCGCGCTCTCGCACTGGCCCTGCGCCTGACGCATCGCCTCGCTCGCGCGCTCCGCGCCCTTGGGCTGATCCTGCTGGCCCTGCTGCTTCTGGCCCTGCTGCGACTGGCCGCCCTCCTTCGGGCTCCCGCTCTGGCCCGGATTCCGACACTCCCCCGCCGCCTCGCGCAGCGACTCGCTCATCTCCCGCGCACGCTCCCGCGCCGCCTCGGACGCCTCGCGCCGCTGGTTCGCCTGCGCGATCTGCTCCGCAAGACGCTGCGCCGCCTCCGGCGAAACGCCCCGATCCTCCAGCGCCTCGCGGATCGCCTGCTCGTCGGACATCGACGCGATCGCCTCCGCGTCCGCCTGGCTCAAACCCTGATTCTTCAGGTCCTCGATCAACTTCTGGCGCGCGCTCTGCTGCTGCATCGGCGCCCCCTCGCCCGCGGCCTCGATCTGCCTGGCCAGCCGCTCCAGGTCCTCCGCCGTCCGCTCACGCGCCGCGTCGTCCATCGCGCCCTGCGTGGACCGCGACAGTTCCTCGAGCAGATCCGCCGCACGGGCGTAGTCCCCGTCCCGCAGCGCCTGCGCCAGTTCCCGCCCCAGCGGCGAGTCCTGCTGCGCCGGATCCAGCGCCGCGAAATGCTCCGCCAGCGCGCTCAGTTCACGCTCCAGCCGCTCCGCCTCCGCCTCCGCCCGCGACGCCATCTCCTCCAGCGAGGCCGCGGCCTTGGCGCGCGCCTCGTCGGGGTCCATCAGCCCTTCCGTCAGTTGCTTCTCCAACTCTTCGAGCGCCCGCAGTTGCTCGTCCGAAGCGCCCCGCGCCGCTTCTTCGATGGCCTCCCGCGCGCGCTCCGCCGCCTCGGCGATCTCCGCCGCCGTCTCGCTCCGCTGCGTCGCCTCCACCAGGCGGCGCTGCTTCGCCTCCCCCCGACCCAGAAGGTCCATGCTCGGCGCCATCACCGCCGCGAACACCACCGCCGCCCCCAGCGCCGGCCACACCGCCCACCAGCCATCCAGACGCAGCGGAATCGCCCGCGCGACGCTCGCCTTCTGCGCCGCCTGCTCCGCGTCCTCCACCGCCCAGCGGACGAACCCGTTCTCCTCGTCGCCCTCGATGTCGTGCAACTCGATCGCGCTCGACAATCGGTCCCGCAGCCCCAGCGCCCGGTCCACGCGCTCCGCGGCGCCCGCCTCGTCAGGCCGACGCGACACCGCCACCACAACCGCGGCGCCCGCCGCGATCAGCGCCGGCGCCGCCGTCAGCGCCCAAACGCTCAGACCCAGCGCCAGCAGCCGGTCCGCCGCAACCAGCAGCCCCGCCACCACGAACCCCGCCGTCAGCGCCGGACCAAGCAGCCCCAGCGCCTCGCGCAGCGACGCGCGGGCGGCCGCAGACCTCGCAACCCGTCGAACCCGCTTCATACCTCAATCCTATGGATGCGCCGCCCTCCGGTTCGTTCACCTTCACAAATACCCCCGTCATCCCCTCCTATCGTCCCCCGACACCCCAAAGGAGAGCCCGCCAATGCCCAACACCGTCGCCAGCGTCATCCTCCCCGCCGCCCGCACCAGCCGAGCCCTGGGCGAAGCCCTCCTCAAGGGCGTCCGCACCGAAGACTTCGCCCGTCACCCCAAGGGCGTCCTCACCAACCACCCCGCGTGGGTCTACGGCCACCTCTCCATCTACCCCGACTGGATGCTCGGCATGATCGGCAAGCCCGAACTCACCAGGCCCCGCGAGGGCTTCGAGCCCCTCTTCGCCAACAAGACCGAGTGCAAGGACGACCCCTCCGGCACGATCTACCCCGCGATGGAGACGATCACCTCGCACTTCATGGAGCGCATGGACACCGTCATCAAGGCCATCGCCGAGACCGACGACGCCGTCTTCGCCAAGCCCAACCCCAGCGACGCCATGAAGGACCGCTTCCCCACCGTCGGCGCGATGGTCAACTTCATGCTCGGCTCGCACTGCATGATGCACCTGGGCCAAGTCTCCGCCTGGCGGCGCATCATGGGCCTCGGTTCGGCGATGTGAGACGCGCCACCGACCCGGCTCAACGTGCCGCCGAGATCACCTCTGCGAACTCGGTGCGCCCGCATGGAACAGTGGAGCGGCCGTCCCGGCCGCTGTCTCCAGCGTCCATCGCGCAGGACGCCGGGTGGCCGATCGTCATGAAATAGGGCGGCGCCGCGGCCGCCCATTGAACAGGCATGAATCTCCAGGACGTCAGGAGGGCGGAATCGCGGCCCCTCCCCGCCCGTCCTTGCGATTGAAACCTCTCACTCCGCCGTCAACTCCTCCTGAATCACCGCGAACTGCTCGACGCCGCCGATGAGGAGCCCGAGGTCCGTGGAGTTCGCCGCGGCGTCGTCGTTGAAGTCGGCCGGCATGGCGATCCAGTCGCCGATGTCCAGCGCATCCACGAGCCCATCGTTGTTCAGGTCGTACGTCAGCAGAAGCTCCTCCTCGCAGCCGCCGAAGCGCAGCG
>JACVCK010000162.1 GCA_016742055.1 Phycisphaerales bacterium | reverse complement strand
GGAGGCGGGCGGGACGGGGGGAGAGATCCTCGAGCGGCAAGATGGACGGATACCGTGTCTGGGTGGAGGGGCAGGCGGTCGTGGCGGGCTCGAGACGGGGCGGGACCTCGGGCGGATGCAGCGGTTCGCGGGGGGGCGCCTTGAACCGAACGGCCGGCTGGCGGGCGGCGGGGCGGTTGGCGTGCTGCAGTTCGACCGCGTGGAGGCGCTGATCGGCGCGGGCGCGGACGTGGTGGTGGTGGACACGGCGCACGGGCACTCGGAGAACGTGCTCAGGACGGTGCGTGAGATCAAAGCCAAGTGGAAGATCGAGGTGATCGCGGGGAACATCGCGACGGCGGAGGGCGCCGCGGCGCTGATCGACGCGGGCGTGGACGGGGTGAAGGTGGGCATCGGTCCGGGCTCAATCTGCACGACGCGCGTGGTGACGGGCGTGGGGGTGCCGCAGATCACGGCGGTGTTCAACGCGGTGTCGGCGGCGGAGCCGCGGGGCGTGCCGGTGATCGCGGACGGCGGCGTGAAGCAGTCGGGCGACATCGCCAAGGCGCTGGCGGCTGGGGCGAGCAGCGTGATGATGGGCTCGCTGTTCGCGGGCTTGGACGAGAGCCCGGGCGAACTGATCATCTCGCGGGGCCGGCGCTACAAGACGTACCGCGGCATGGGATCGGAGGGCGCGATGTTCTCCGGCTCGGCGGACCGCTACAGCCAGGGCGACAAGTTGGCGGCCATGAAGTCCGGAGCCCCCGGGAACGGCAAGAACGCGCCCATGAAGTTCGTGCCGGAGGGCGTGGAGGGGATGGTGCCGTACCGCGGGACGCTGGCGGAGTTCGTGTATCAACTCGTGGGCGGCGTGCGGAGCAGCATGGGGTATCTCGGCTGCCGCACGATCGATGAGTTCCGGCGCGACGCCCGCTTTGTGCGGATCACGGGGGCGGGGATGGTGGAGAGCCACCCGCACGGGATCCGGATCACGAAGGAGTCGCCGAACTACACGGTGGAGATGAAGGAAGAGTGACCGCCGAGCGCCGCAACATCTCGTCCGGCGCGCCGTGGGAGGAGAAGGTCGGCTACAGCCGCGCGGTGCGGGTGGGGAGTCTGGTGTTCGTGGCGGGGACGCTGGCGTGCGACGAGCAGGGGGCGATCCACGGGCAGGGCGATGCGCACGCGCAGACGGTGTACGCGCTGCGGAAGATCGAGCGGGCGCTGGCGCAGGCGGGGGCCTCGCTGGCGGACGTGGTGCGGACGCGGATGTTCGTGACGGACATCGCGCACCAGGAGGCCGTGGGCCGCGGTCACAAGGAGGTGATGGGCGGCGTGATGCCCGCGGCGACGCTGGTGCAGGTGGGCCCTTTGGCGCACCCGTTCGCGCTGGTGGAGATCGAGGCGGACGCGGTGGTCAGCGGTTCGGGTGCGGGCTGACGAGCGTTGGGGGCGGGGGTGCGGAGCGGGCGCGGGCCTTCGTGAGCGCTTCGGTCTGCTCGTGCGTGAGGGATCGTCCGGTGAGTTCGTCGGAGGCGGCGCGGGACCATGGCGATCTTTGGGCGCCGGCCAGTTCGATCAGTCGAGGCGTCGGGAGGTAGCCAACCAGGGTCGGCGCGGCGCCGCCGCTGACCGCCAGGAACGCCGCGCCGGCGGCGAGCGGCAGCGCGGCGCCCGCGGCCTTGAGCCAGGCGGGGCGGGTTCGCCCGCCTTCGGCGAGGTTGAAACTGAAAGAGAACTTCTGGCCGCACTCAGCGCAGACGCCGCCCAGGCCGGAGTTGGCGGGGAATCCGCATCGAGCGCAGTGTGGGCCCGAGCCGACGGGGGTTCCCTTGCGCAGTTCGATCCAGGCGAGGATCGTTGCGAACATGAGGCACGGCAGGAAGCACAACCCGGCGCCGCGCAGCGAGTCGCTGGCGAAGCCGGGCGGCTGAAAGAGCCCGACGAGGTAGGCGGTCAAGAGGATGGGGACGGCAGCGATGAGCGAGACGACTGCGGCGCGGCGGCGCCATGATGTGGAGCGTGCGCGGGCGTCGTGCTCGGTCATGCCGGATTCGATGAGTTGGCGTTCCCGGATCCGCTCTCGGATGCCCAGCCCCGCGCCGCCAGCGCAGAGAAGGACCCACGCGGCGCTGACGCCGGCGGCGAGGCCGAAGGAGTGGAAGCCCAGGGCGCCGCGCGAGAACTGGTGCGCGGCGACGACTGCGGCCAGGAACAGCCAGCCGATGACGGGGGTGTAGATGGAGCGGGGGTAGGTCATGGGGCTTTGGTCGTTGGGTCGGCGTCGCTGCGCAGCCGATCGACGACCTCGGCCTGTTGGGGGCTGAGGCGGTCGGCGTCGCGTTCCTCGATCATCCACTGGAGCAGGTGCGGGTGGGCGGTGGGAAAGGCGGAGTCGTTCCCGAATCGGTCGGCGAGCGCGGCGTGCAGGAGCGTTCGGGCGACATCCCAGGAGGTCGAGGATCGGTCCGCGAGGTGGGCGCGCATCCGATCGAAGGTTTCGGCCGTCAAGGCGCCGGAGGCGGCGATCCTCACGAGCCAAGGGTCGCCGACGCTCACTCTGGCGGCGCCAATTTGTCGGGCGGCGATGTACGCACGGGCCCACTGGTCTTCCCGGGGCGCGAGCGGGGCCGTCGTCAGAATCTTGTCCCAAGCGAGTACTGACGCATGGGTCCGACTCGTGCTGAGGGTTTCGAGCAGGCGCCCGACCTGTTCCTCGGACAGTTCGTCCGCGACCGCACGAGCGAAGAGAAACTCCTTGGCGTTGCTAAGGCTCATGTAGTCGGGGGCTCGCTCCCATCCGGTGAGTGCGGCCTCGGTGAGCGCCGCGATCTGATCGGGGCGCTTCGCTCGCCGGTGCAATTCGTCCCAGGCGTCCCGCGATTCTCGGAGTTCGGGTTGAGCGACGAGGCGCAGCAAGGTGGCGCTGGGCCTCACGACGATGGAGATGGGGACGGGGATCGCCGCGGTGGCGATGATAAACACGCTTGCCGGCGCGGCCGTGGCGAAGATGGCTACGGTCCACATCCATTTCGGGCGGGAGAGGCGGCCGTCGGTGACGTCGGAGCCGAAGGCGTAAACGCGCCCGCAGCGGGCGCAGATGGGGAGCGTGTTGAGGCCGACGGGTTCGCCGCAGCGGGCGCAGTGCCTCCCTTCGCCCGTGATGCGTCCGAACCAGAGGGCCATCCAGCATTGCCAGGCGCCAATCGCCCAGAAGAACATCGGGATGCTCAACCACACCGCCTGCAGCCAGGCGACGCCGCTCCATCGAGGCGAGAGCCATAACTCGACCCACCACAGCGCGGCGGCCCAGCATCCGACGCCGACGGTGAGCGGCGCGAAAACCCACAGCGCATTGCGCGCCGCACGCGCTGCAGCCTCGCGAACAGGCAACCCTCGCTCCACGAGGCGGCTGCGCTCCAGACCGACGCGGCGAGAAATCCAAAGCGCGGCCACCAGCGCCGGCCCCATTGTGATGGCCATTCCGGCGAGCGAGGCCCACGCTTGGGCTGTGCGGCCACGCGCGGAGATGAACATCAGCGCGACCATCCCCGCCATGGCCAGGGCGAGGATCACGACCACGACAATTCGGTGCGCTCGCGATGTCGCAGGCCCGGGCATCGGGACCATCGTAATGGGCGGGTCAAGGGCGTCCAGCCCTCCTACCCCCCCCGCGGGGGGTGTGCTCGGCGGGGCTCCCTGGTCGCCCGAGGTCAAGGCGAGGAGCCCCGCCCCCGCTCGGTGCGCCGGGCTTCGAGCGTCGCGGACGCCTCGTCGATGGTGCGTGACTGGTCGGGCGTCAGGCGTTCCTCGCGGCGTTCGTTGAGGATCCATGTCCATGCGTTGGGGTGGAGGGCGGCGAACTTGACGGGCTCGGCGGCCGCGGCTTGGCAGATCGCTTCGTGGAGGCCGGGCGCGGTGTGGCGGCGGAGCGCGGATTCACTGAACAACCCTCTGGACTGTGCGCTGAGGAACAAGACGAGGTTCTGTTCGGGAGTCGTCCAGCGCTGGGCGACGGCGCGGGCGTAGAAACCGGACTCGGAGTAGGGCGCCTGACGTTCGGCGACGGCGCGGACGAAGACGGCGACGACGCGGTCGCGGATGCGGTCGTCGGTCGTGCAGGCGCCGATGACGCGGAGCGTGCTCCAGGCGTGCGAGTGTTGCTGTTGGGTTTCGACCCGGCCTTGGAGCGTGGTCACGAGCAGGTTGAGCAACTCCGTCGGGATGAGGCGCGCTTCCGCGAGCGACGACAGCAGGTTGAACGAAAGGGTCGATGGATCGTCGGCCGCGATCGGGATGAGGACGGCGGAGAGCGACGCGGCTTCTTCGGCGGTCAGATCTCCGACCACGATGGCGTCGTCGAACACGCCGGCGACAGCGCCGAGGCGGATGCCGTCGTCGAGCGGTGAACTCGTGAACCAGCCCAGAAGCGCCCGGCGGGCCGCGAGTCGGACCTCGGGCGACTGGGAACGCAGGGCGATCCGCGCCACGCTGTTGTACTCGTGGGCGATGACTGGCGGCGCGCCCTCCGCCTCGATCATGAGGGAGCGGATGAGCGCGAGGGCGGGTTCGGTTCCGGTGTGGTCGGCCGCGACCAGGGCCGCTGCGCGCGCATCCAACCCGGAGCGGACCCGGAGCATGGGATTGGCCTCGAAGCGTGCTGCGACGTGCGTCACGAGGGCGTCGGCGCGATCGCGGGACCGAGCGGCGGCGGCGTTGCGGTCGTTCAGGGCGCCGGCGCGGGACTCGGCTTCGAGCCAGCGCCAGACGTAGCGGAGGTCGCGCTGGGCGCGAGTGGGTGTTTCGTTGAGGAGGGTCAGCGCGGCATGGGCCGCGGCGGCGACGAGCATGGCCAGGGAGGCCACGTGCAGGCCCCGGCCCTTTCCGGAAGTTTGCTGCATGAACCAAGGCGCGGCGGCGATGATCAGCGCCAGGACGACCATGCCCTGGACGACCAGGAACTCCCGCCAGCCGGTGGTCCACTTCCCCGCGTTCATGGCGGGGATGGTGACGGGCTCAGACGTTGAACAGGAAGTGGCACACGTCGCCGTCCTGCATGACGTAGCCCTTGCCCTCGACGCGCATGCGTCCGGCTTCCTTGATCGCCTTCTCGCTCTTGTGCTTCACGAGGTCGTCCACGGAGAAGATCTCGGCGCGGATGAAGCCGCGTTCGAAGTCGGTGTGGATGACGCCCGCGGCCTGGGGCGCGGTGGCGCCGACGGGGACGGTCCAGGCGCGGACTTCCTTGGGGCCGGCGGTGTAATAGGACTGCAGTCCCAGGAGCGCGTAGGCGGCGCGGGCGACGGAGTGGAGGGCGGGCTCGTTCAGGCCGATGGACTCGAGCATCTCGCGCCGGTCGTCCTCGCCGAGTTCGGAGAGTTCGCTCTCGATCTTCGCGCACACGGGGACGACCTGCATGCCCTCGGCCTTCGCGTGCTCGCGGACCTTCATGGCCAGCGGGCCCTTGCCGAGCAGGTCGTCCTCGCCGACGTTGGCGATGTACAGAACGCGCTTGGCGGAGATGAGGCCCAGGGCCTTCATCGCGGCCTTGTCCTCGGGCTTGTCCACCGTCACGGCGCGTGCGGGCTTGCCCTCGGCAAGGATGGGGTAGACCTTCTGGAGGACGGCGAGGCGGACGATGGCCTCGGGGTCCTTGCTCTTGGCGGCGCGCTCGGCCTTGGGCAGCGCGCCCTCGACGGTCTGCAGGTCGGCGAGGATGAGTTCGGTTTCGATCGTGGAGATGTCGCGGAGAGGATCGACCGTGCCCTCGACGTGCGTGACGTCCTCGCCTCCCGGGGCCTTTTCAAAGCAGCGGACGACGTGGAGGATCGCGTCCACCTCGCGGATGTGCGAGAGAAACTGGTTGCCGAGGCCTTCGCCCTGGCTGGCGCCCTTGACGATGCCGGCGATGTCCACGAGGCGCAGCGCCGCGGGGATGATCTTCTGGCTTGTAATGAACGACGCGATCAGCGGCAGGCGGGGGTCGGGTATGGAGACGACGCCGACGTTGGGCTCGATGGTGGCGAAGGGGTAGTTGGCGGCGAGGGCGCCCGCGGCGGTGAGCGCGTTGAAGAGCGTGGACTTTCCGACGTTGGGCAGACCGACGATTCCGGCTTCCATGAGGTCACACGCTCCGGTTCAGGCAGACTTGGGGGCAGAAGGGTAGGCGGGGCGGGCGGGGGTGACGAGAGACCACCGGGTTC
>JACVCK010000161.1 GCA_016742055.1 Phycisphaerales bacterium | reverse complement strand
TCCTTGCTTCCTCTGGCTTTGGGGCTCGTCCTGAGCCCGTGCGTGTCGTTCAATGCGCCCCGCACGCTTTCGCGCACGGGTCACAGGTCGGTGCGTTTTGTGGCGGTTCCCGGGGTTCACGACCGTCGACCCGAGTCAATCTGCCGCCTTCAGTCCCTCCCGGCCCTGCGTGCCTGAGGGGTTCCGTCCCGCGTGTCCGCGGTCGCAGGGGAATGAATCAGTGAGCCGTGATCTCGTGGTGTGCGCAGCGGGGCAGGAAACAGTTGTCGAGTTCGCCGGTCTTCCGGTTGATGTTCTCGCGGATGCCGAAGAGGTCGTGCGCGAAGTCGAAATCGTCGGCTGCAAGCAGTGCGTCGAGGTCCAGCGGCGTACCGTTGCAGTGGCACGCGGTCAGGTCCATCGCGGCTTCTTTGCGCCCCTCGGGCTCGCCGTAGTACGGCCAGACAGCAGCGGCGCGGTCGAGGATTGAGTCGATCTTCTTGACGTCCGTCGGGGAGGCCTTCCAGTTGATCTTTCCAGGCATAGCGAACGTTCCTTTCTTTCATCCAACAGCAAGAAGTCCGGAGATCGCTCTCCGGTGTGGGTCACTGAGGGGAATTGGGCAGATGTCGAGCCACCCGATGAACGGGAGCTCGCCGTCGACGGCGGCGCAGGCGCCGCGGAGGGCGTTGCGCATGTCCTCGACCTGAAGGTCGGTGTAGTAGCGGAGCGTCGTCGCGTAATCGCGATGACGCATGATCTTCTGAGCCACCTGAGGAGCGACGCCGCGGCGGGCGAGCCGCGTCCCAAGAGTCGTGCGCAGCGCGTGCAGGTCGGCGACGCGTCCGCGTTCGTTGATGCCGACAACGCCGGCGGCGGTGAAGTCTGCGCGCCGCTCGGCGTCGCCGGGAGGAGAAAGAAAGACCTTGCCGTCGAGCGTGAGCGTCGCGGGCTTCAGAGCGAGCAGCGCTTTGACGGTGTCGCCGAGAAGCGGGACGGTGTCGGCCCGCTTGCCCTTGGATCCCCGAACGGTGATCGTTCGAGCGTCGAGATCGACGTCGGCCCAGCGGAGCCGGGCGAGCTCGCCGCGGCGAAGACCGACCTCCAGCGCCAGGCGATACCAGACGCCCCGCTCGGGGCTGTGCGCGTCGGCGACGGCGATCAGCCGCTCGCATTCGGCGTCGTTGAGCGCTCGGCGTGGCCGGCGCTGATCGTCCGACTCGTCGAATCGCGGGGCGTGGTCCGCGGGGTGGCGTTCGATGCGTTCGGTCTTGACGCACCAGTTGAGCCAGGAGATGACGATCTGCCGGCGCCAGTTGCAGGTCCGGGCGGACTTCCCGGCCTCGCGGAGCGCCGCGAGGTTCGCGGTGAGGGCCTCAAGCGTGACGTCGGCGAGGGTCCGGGCCCGGACCTCGCGGACGAACTTTCGGAGGTGGGATTTTTTCTGATCGACGTGCCGCCGGGCTTGGTTCGAAGCCCGGCAGTGGGCGATGTACGCGTCAATGGCGGGATGGACAGCCGGAAGGGCGTCCCCGTTACAAATGGGGGTGTTCTCCATCGACGCCCGATCGGCGCGCAAAGGGAAACACCCGAGCGGTGTTTGAGCGGCTGGATTGGCGAGCATGGCGTTTTACGGACACCACGGCGTCAGTTCCGATAACCGCCGGCTGGACGCCATCGCGTCGGCGGGTGGCCCAGAGGACCGTGCCGCTGCTACTAACAGCGACGCGGCGAACATAGATCGGGCCGATAAGCGCCGTCAAGCCGCACGACGCGCTGAAGGCGGGTTTGAGCGTCCAAAAAGGGCTTCTCGGGCCGCGGTGTTAGTAGCACCGCGGCCCGTCAGGACGTGCCCGATAAACCTGATCCCGATTAGCAAGCTCCGTAAAAGCAAGCACTTCGGGAAAGCGGGCGACCGGGATCGAACCGGCGACATTCAGCTTGGGAAGCTGACGTTCTACCGCTGAACTACGCCCGCGGCAGCGTGCGAGTATACCCACAGCCCCGGCCTGGGGGCCGTCGGCCGCACCCCCTGCGGGGGGTGTCCGCTTGACCGGCTGATCGCCGGGCCGAATCGTCGATCAGGCCCGGACCCACTGCCCGCGTCCGACGGCCTTGGCGGCCTTCTCGCGCTTGAGCATGTGGAGTTGGGTCGTGATCGCGACCTTGGCGCCGAGTTTCTTGCTGACCTTCGCGGCCAGTTCGCCGGGCGACTGGGGGGTGTCGGACAGCGACTCGAGCAGGGTCTGCTTGACCCCCTGCACGCGCTGGCCGCCGGGGCGCTTCCCGCGGGCTCGCCCCGCGGATGCCCCGCCGCGGGCCGATTTTCCGCGAACCGGGGCGCCGGTCGGCTCGAAGCCGAAGCGCCGGAAGACCCCGTCGATCTCCTGGATCGCGGCGATGTGGTGTTGGCGCTCCTTGCCCAGTTTCTGCAGCAGGGAAGAAAGCGCAGCGATGGTGTTCGTCTTCGCCATAGAACATCACTCTATGCTCTCTGCGCCGGGCGGTGCAACTCAAGCCGCGTTCTTGCCGCTTGCAACGCGCTCTAAACCCATGCGCCGACCGCCGTTGAATGATCGTTATGCAAAACCCTGAGGAGCGCCTTTATGCAAACCGCGCTGCGCGTTTTGAACAACCTCCGCGGACGCATGGCCTCGCTCCCCGGGGATCAGGGCGGCCCGCTGCACGCCTACATCGTGCCCTCGTCCGACGATCATCAGGGCGAGTACGTGCCCGATCGCTGGCTCCGACGCGCGCGCGTCAGCGGGTTCACCGGCTCGATGGCCGACGCCGTCGTCACGCCCGACCGCGCGCTGCTCTGGGCCGACGGGCGCTACTGGCTGCAGGCCGAGGCGCAACTGGACGCGTCGCTCTGGACGCTCATGCGCAGCGGCGAGCGCACGACGCCCTCCATGCAGCAGTGGCTCGCCGACCTGCCCGCCGGCGCGCGCGTCGGCGTGGACCCCCGCCTCCTGGCCGCGCGGACCTTCGAGGACATCGCCCGCGCGCTGGAGAAGAAGGGCTCGCGCCTCGTGCCCGTGCCGACGAACCTGGTGGACCTCGACTGGACCGACGCGCCGCCCATGCCGCGCTCGCCCGTCCGCGTCCATCCCGAAGTCCTCGCCGGCAAGCCGGCTCGCGAGAAGATCGCCGACCTGCGCGCCGCCATGGCCGCCAAGGGCGCCGACGCGCACGCCCTCTCTTCCCTCGACGCCATCGCGTGGCTGTTCAACCTGCGCGCCGCCGACGTGCCCTACAACCCCGTGTTCCTCGCCTACGCCATCGTCGCCGACGACGATGCGGCCCTGTTCACCGACCTCTCCCGCGTCGGCCCTGAAGCGCGCCGCGCGCTCGAGGGCGTGGCGCGCCTGGAGGAGTACAGCGAGTTCGAGCCGAACGTCCGCGCCATGGCGGCGCGCCGCTGGTGGATCGACGAAGCCGCGGCCAGCGCGCACATCGTCTCGCTCATCGGCGACCCCGCCCGGATCGTCGAACGGTCGCGCAGCCCGGTCACGCTGGCCAAAGCCCGCAAGAACCCCGCGGAACTGGCGGGTATGCGCGAGGCCCACCGGCGCGACGGCGCCGCGATGGTCAGGTTCCTCCGCTGGATGTTCGACGCCGTCCCTCGAGGCGGGCAGACGGAGACGTCGATCGCGGCCCGGCTCGAGCAGTTCCGCGCCGAGGACCCGCGCTTCATCGGGCCGTCGTTCGCCACCATCGCCGGCGAAGGGCCCAACGGCGCGGTGATCCACTACCGGCCCGAACCCCAGACGGCGCGGCCCGTCGGCGCGGGCAGCCATTTCCTCCTGGACTCCGGCGCGCAGTACGAGGACGGCTCCACCGACATCACCCGAGCGTTCCACTTCGGCAAGGCGCCCGACGACCACAGGGACCGCGCCACGCGCGTCCTCCAAGGCATGATCTCCGTCTCGCGTCTGCGTTTTCCCATCGGAACCACCGGCCTGCAGATCGACGCCTTCGCGCGCCGCTTCCTCTGGGACGCGGGGCTCGACTACGCCCACGGCACCGGCCACGGCATCGGCGCGGCGCTGAGCGTCCACGAATGGCCGCCCAACATCAGCGCCCGGCCCGCTGCGCAGGTCGCCATCGAGCCCGGCATGATCTGCTCCAACGAGCCGGGCCACTACGAGGCGGGTCGCTACGGCGTGCGCTTCGAGAACGTCCTCGTTGCCGAGCCCGACCCCGAGCGCCCCGGGTTCCTCCGCTTTGAGACGCTCACGCTCTGCCCGTTCCACCCCTCGCTGATCGACGTGGATCTGCTCAGCCCCGACGAGCGGCGCTGGCTGGACGACTACCACGCGCACGTCCGCGGGGCGCTCACTCCCCTTTTGGAAGGTGAAGACCTGCAATGGCTGGAGCGGTCCACTCGCCCCATCGCCCGCTGGGCCGACTGACTCAGCGCGCCAGCCCGACCGCTACGGGCAACTCCAAGGCGTGAGCGATCACGACGTCGGCTCCCGTCGCGACGAGTTCCTCTCCGTCCCGAAAGCCCCACGAGCAGCCAACGGTGTAGACGCCGGCCGCCCTGCCCGTGCGCATATCGGTGTCCGTGTCGCCGACGTACACGGTCCGCGAGGGCGTCGTCCGCGCGCGCTGCACCAGCGCGAGCAGGCCCGTGGGGTCGGGCTTCAGGGGCCAGCGCCCGTCGTGACCCACGATCTCCACGAAGCGGCCCGCGCCGAACAGGCGCTCCGCAAGCGCCGTGGCTTCCGCCTGCTCCTTGTTCGAGAGAACCGCCATGCCCACGCCCGCGGCGCCGATCTTGTCCAGCGCCTCCACCACGCCGACATAGGGCCGGGCGAACTGCACGTCCGTCTTTTCGTCGCGCTCGCGGAAGCGCTGCAGGAGCGACGCGATCTTCTCCGGCTGGTCGTTGAAGCGGTGGCCGGTGGCGCGCTTCACCAGCCACGCCGCGCCGTCGCCGGCGAAGCGCCGGTACGCGTCGATCGGATGCTCCTCCAGTTTCTCCTCCCGCAGCACGGCGTTCATCGCCTCGGCGATGGAGCGCAGCGTGTCGGCGAGCGTGCCGTCGAGGTCGAACACCACCAGGTCGGGAACGGGGCGGGAGGCCATGGGGCCGATCCTAAGCGGATGCGTAGACTTCACGGCGCATGGCTCACGATCCCGCACACCCGCCGCGCCCCGTCGTGATCGGCCTGGCCGGCTCCGTCGGCGCCGGCAAGAGCACGGTGGCCCGGCTGCTCGCGGAAAGGGGCTGCGTGGTCGTCGATTCCGACGCTGCCGTCCGCGCCCTTCTGGCGACCGCGCCGGTCCGCGACGAACTGGTCCGGTGGTGGGGCGATGGGGTGCTTGACGGCGCCGGCGCCCTCGACCGTTCGGCGATCGCCCGGGTGGTCTTCGCCGACCCCCTGCAGCGCCGGCGGCTCGAGGCGTTCATCCACCCCCTCCTGGCGCCCGGGCGGGATCGGGCCATCGCCAAGGCGGGCGAAGCCGGGGCCCCGGCCGTCGTCCTGGACGCCCCCCTCCTCTTCGAGGCCGGTCTGGACGCGGAATGCGACGCCGTCATCGTTGTGGATGCCCCTCGGACGCTGAGACTTGCGCGCGTCCGGGGCGCCCGGGGCTGGACCGAGGAAGAACTCGCCCGCCGCGAAAAAAGCCAACACCCCCTTGAAGACAAACGCCGACGCGCCGATTATCTTCTGGACAACTCCGGCGACGAGGCCGATCTGGCCGAGTCCGTCGCCCGGGTGTTCTCGAAGATCATGGAGCATCGCCCCCGCCGCGGCCTCTCGACAGACGAGGGCCGGGCGAGGCCCTGAGCGATCGTTCCCGCACCCAGCCGGTGTCCCTTCCAATCCCGGTGCGGGCCTCGCCTCCAGAGCCAGTCTGATCCCCCTCGACACAACGCACAGATTTCGTTGGCCCGACCGGGCCCACCGGTCGCCCCCTTCCGCAGCAACCCTTCCACATCCAGCAAAGCCCTTTCCGAAGCGGAGAGGCACGAGCCCGGCGCGCACCGTCCCGCCGGCACGCAGGAAAGCACAACATCATGAGCAAGACTCCGACCGCCGTTGAAGAACGCTCCGGCTCTGATTCCCGCCCCACGCGGCCCCGGGCCGAGGGCTCCGGGCAGGGCTCCGGCGGGCAGCAGAACTCCGGCGAGTCCCGCCCGCAGGGCGGCGGACAGGGCGAGGGCCAGAACCGCCCTCAGGGCCAGCAGGGCC
>JACVCK010000160.1 GCA_016742055.1 Phycisphaerales bacterium | reverse complement strand
ATCATCATGTACGCCGTGACGCCCGGTCAGCCCGCGGCCCAGAACCGCGTCAGCGTGGACTTCGCGACGCCCGGGCCCACGTGGATCGGCGGCGCGTGGACCGGCCAGCACGTCGAGGGCGTCACGTTCGCCCGCTTCATCGTGACCACGACCAACGGACGGCTCGGCATGCACTCGGGCCTGCCCAGCGGGAACATCCTCTCGGCGCTCAACGGCGTGCAGGTCCGGCGCATTGTCGATTGCCCCGGGGATGCGACGGGCGATTACCGCGTGGACTTCGGCGACCTGAATCAGGTCCTCGGTCAGTACGGCCAGTCGGGCGCCGGGCTCCAAGGCGACCTCAACGGCGATGGGAACGTGGACTTCGCGGACCTGAACGAAGTCCTGGGTTCGTACGGCGGGCTTTGCAGTTAATGCGACTTCAGGAGGATTCGACATGCAGCGCACGTTCCATCGATGGCGGCTCCTGTTCGCCGCGTCGTCGGCGTTCGGCGCGGGTTCAGTGTGCCACGCCGGCCCGGACCCTTCCGGCGACGCGCTCAGCAACCCGCCCCCACTGGCGCAGCAGGTTTCGATGGACCTGAACCGTGCGTGGGCCGTCGCGACGCCGCTGTTTGGAACGACCCTGTACGTGCAACTGCGGTTCGATCAGCGCCTCCGCGCCCCTTCCGAGGCCGCGGCGGCGCCGAACAACCTCGCGTGGACGGCACGGGCCGCGACGGGGTTCGTGGAGTTCGACCTGGACGACAACGCCGCGACAGGCCAGGCGGCGCGCCAGAATGCGATGTCGCCCCCGTTTACGTTCAGCCCGCTGGGCATCGACGGCTGGTTCGACTTGACGGTCGAATCGACGACGCCGGGGCTCGGGCTCTTCGTGCTGCCGAATGGCTGGCCGGGCGGCGCGGGCGGCCCGATCGCGGTCGAGTCGGAACTGCGCTACTGCTACCGGTCGATCGTCGCCCTGGTCGATCTGAGCGGCGTTCCCGGAGCGATGTTCGACCTCTTCCAGCCGCCCCAGTTCACCGCGATCATCGGCAACCCGCTCAACATGACCGACGCCCTCAACACCGCCGGCTTTGTGGGGTACATTCCCTCGCCCGGCGGCGCGGCGCTGTTCCTGGTTGCGGCGGGCGCGATCGCTCGTCGGCGCCGATAACGCCCGCCCCCGCGCGCCCCTGAGGAGTCCGCAGTGACCCGCTTTTTCGTCGTCCCGGCCGCGATCGTGGTGGTGTTCCTCGCTTTCGCCGCGGCGCTGGCCGAGGTTCCCGCGCCCCAGGCCCGGCTGTCCGAGCGCTGGCACGGGACGTGGAAGGGCCGCCTGACGTCGATGGTCCCCGGGCAGGACTACATGACGCTGGACATGGAGTTGGCGATCCACCCTCTGGACGACCCCTCGCGCTGCACGTGGACGATCGTGTACATCGCGAACCGCGAGCGAAGCGTGCGCGCGTACGAGATCGTCACGCTCGATGAGCAGGCCGGGCGCTACGCGATCGACGAGAAGAACTCGATCGTGATCGAAGGCCGCATGGTCGGCGACACGCTGCACTTCCCCTTCACGCTGGGCGACGTGCTGCTGCTGGCGACGTACCGTCTGCAGGGGGACACGCTGTCGGTGGACATCGTGACGCTGGGCACGGGCGACGCGCCGGTGACCGGCGGGCGCGACGGCGCGCCGGAGGTGGGCCTGCCGCGTGTTTCAGCGGTGCAGAAGGCGGATTTGAAGCGGGAGTGAAATAAACGACTCCAGCATCCGAACTGATTAGCCGCCGCTAATCATTCATACCGATCGCCAATTCGTGTTGTTCCGGCTGTGCTGTCGCTTTATGCTTGCGGCGGCTGCGCTCCCAGGCGTCGGGGGCGGGGCTGGGGGGGGCAACAACCTGCTGAGGGGCGCCAGCCGAGGAGGCGGTCATGCTGTGCATTCAAGCGGCGGCGGCAACTGTGCTAGGCGCGTCGATCGTCGGCGCGGCCGCGGGCGCGCCGCGTCCCAACGTCATCGTCATCGTGTCGGACGACCTGGGTTACGGCGAACTGTCGATCACGGGGAACAACCAGTACATCACGCCCAACTTCGAGCGCCTCGCGCGCGAGGGCACGACGTTCGACTGCATGTACGTGGCCTCCGCGGCGTGCAGCCCGTCGAGAGCGGGCTTTGTGGCGGGCGTCTACCCGCAGCGCATGGGCTACGAGCGGAACATCGCCACCAACGACGGCCTCACGGGCGAGACCGTCACGCTGTTCGAGCGCTTCAGCGCCGCGGGATACCGCACGGGCGCCATCGGCAAATGGCACCTCGGCGCCGTCGCGAACGTGAGCCGTCCGATCGACCAGGGCGTCCACGAGTTCTTTGGATTCTTTCACGGCACACGCCCGTACTGGGGCGGCACCAGCGTCTTCGGTCAGATCATGCGCCGCGGGAATCAGAACGTCGAACTGCAGTGGCCCACGCTCGGGGACCCCTCCCTGTACGATCCCCACAAGGGGCGCTACACCACCGATGCCTTCGGCGAGGAGGCCGTGGCGTTCATCGACCGCTCCCAGGTCGATCCCCGCCCGTTTTTCCTCTACGTGGCCTTCAATGCGCCGCACGAGCCCCTCGACGCCAAGGAGCAGGACCTCGCGCTCTTTCCGACCCTCGACGGTGAGCGGAGGATCCGCGCGGCGGCCGTGTACGCGCTCGACCGCGCCGTGGGCTGGATCGTGGACTCCCTCGACCGCCTGCATATTCGCGACGACACCCTCGTCATCTTCTTCAATGACAACGGGGGAGTGAACTCCAGCGACAACCTGCCCTTCGACGGCAAGAAGGGCACCGTGCTCGAAGGCGGCGTCCGCGTGCCCGCGATCGTCCGCGGACCCGGCGCGCCCGCGGGCCACGTGTTCGGCCATCCCGCTTCTACGCTTGACCTCAGCGCCACCGCGATCGCGGCCGCGGGGATTCAGGTTCCCACGACCTTCGACGGGGCCGATCTGCGGCCTTACTTCGCCGATCCCGGCTCAGGAGCGCCGCAGTCTTACATCTACCTGCGCTTCGGCACGCTGTGGGGCATCGTGCAAGGCGACTGGAAACTCGTGGTGCACCGGGACGGCCAAGTCCCGCGCTTGCATTACCTGCCCACCGATCCGCTCGAAGCGATCGATCTGACGGCGTCGAACCCGGCGCTGGTGGAGGCGCTTCGGCTTGAGTTCACGCGCTGGGAAGCGACGGTGCTGAAGCCGCAGTGGGGGCAGACCGGCGCCAACGATCGGAACCTCTTCGACCACTTCACCTACGCTCCGCACTGCGCCTCGGGCGTCTGGAGCGCGCCGTTCGCCTGGCGCCGCGAGCACACCGACTCCGCCGCCACGCTGTTCACCGACGATGGATACGCCAACGCGGCCCTCGAGTTCCCCCTCGGAGCGTGCTCGTACACCGCCCGCAACGACATGGTCCGCATGTCCGGGCTGACGTACATGCTCAACGATCTGCGCTGCACAGGCGCCGCGAACGGGCAGGTCGTGGCGCGGATCGAAGGGCTCCCGCTGATCTTCACCAACGCGCTCGACGGCCGGCCCCCGCAGATCGACATGTCGGTCGCCGGCGCGGCGGCCGCCCACGATGTTCGCACGCCCATCCGCACGCTGAACGATCTGCAGTTCTCCGGCGATGGCACGGGGTCCTTGATCGTCAACGCCGCGATCACGGAGGAACTGCCAGGCCTGGCGCTGCGCAAACAGGGCCAGCACCATGCGACGATCGCGGGCCCGGTGCAGGTCACGGGGCCCCTCGTGGTCGAGCGGGGGCGGCTCACGATCCAGAGCCCCGGACTCGTCCAGACGCCATCCAGCGTCGCCATCGCCGCGCCGGGTGAACTCGTCCTGGGGGCAGGAACGACCCTCGCGACCTCCGGCGCGGCGCAGGCTGACGGCCTGCTGCGGGTCGTCGGCGCCGCGGCCTCGATCGGCGGAGCCCTGCACGTCGCGCCCGGCGCGCGCCTGCACCTGGAGCAGGGCGGGCAACTGGCCCTGGCCGGCTCGTTGGATGTGGAGTCGGCTTTGCCCGCGAACGTGCGCCTGATCGACGGCCAGGTGCGGATGTCGCCCGCAACCGGGGCGACGCTCGAAGCCATGTGCCGCGACATCGGCCCAAACCCCGCAGGATTCGAGCCCGGGGAGCCCGGCCGATTCCCCATCGGGGAACTGAGGATCCTCGCCGGAGCGCCCGTCGCGCTGGTGGACATTCGCGACAACGACGGCGCGGGCCAGGCAGCGCGGGAGGCCGTGTACGCCGCGGCGCTGCGCGTGGATCCCGGCGCGACCCTCCTCACCGGCGGCCTCCGCGTGTACTGCGGCACATGCGACGTGCAGGGCCAGGTGGACCATCCCGGCGCGATCGTTCGGATCACGTGCCTGGGCGACCTCAACGCCGACCACGCGATCGGATTCGCCGACCTGAACATCCTGCTGGGCCAGTACGGCGCTGTCGGCCCGGGCCTGACTGGCGACCTCGACGGCGATCAGGCCGTCACGTTCTCCGATCTGAACCTGATGCTGTCGCTGTTCAGTTCCGCCTGCCCCGAGCGGAACTGACAGGGCCGCGCGGACGCGCCGCTTTACAACTCCACCACCGCCATATCGCTCTCCCGCACCGCGCCCAGCGACACCGGGCGCTCCACCTCGCCCATCGTGGTCAGGCCGGGCACGCTCTGGCCCATGATGTAGCGGACGCGGGCGCCGTCGTACATCGTCGGGCGCTCGCCCCGCAGGGCCGCGAGGCCGTCCAGCGCGATCTGGCCCTCGGCCCGGGCGCCGTCCAGCGGGCGGATGGCCCGCTCGAAGGCCTGCGTCCGCCCCGTGGCGTTCTCGAAGCAGCCGCTCTTTTCCGCCCACGTCGCCCCCGGAATGACCACATCGGCGCGGTCCATCAGGGAACTGCGCAGCGTGTCGATGAGCGCGACGAACATCTTCTTCTCGCCCGAGCGGGCGCGGTCCAGCGCCTCGATCAGCGCCGGCGTGCCCCAGTCCTGCGGGTAGTTGCCCGTCAGCACGACGCCGCGGAACGCGCCCGCGCCCAGTTGGCGCGTGAAATCGTCGAACGGCATCGCCTTCGCGCCCATCGCCTCCAGCACGCGCGTCACGCCCCGCCGGTTCGGCGCCTTCTCCGCCCGCACCACATAGCCCGGGCCCTCCGGCGCGGGCTGCGCGCCGGGGGGATAGACGTGGTCCTCGCCCCGCGTGGGCACGGGGCCCATCGCGAACGCCACGCTCGTCCCGATCTCCTTCATCAGCGAGGCCAGCAGGTACGCCTCCTCGCTCGCCAGCATCGGGCTCACCAGCAGCGCGACCGTCCCCTCCGCCGCGGCGCCGCTCAGGCCCGCCAGCAACTCGTTCAACGCCCTCGGATAATCCGTCTCGATCGCCTTGCCGAACTGCCGGCGGCGCGCCGTTGTCAGCCGCTCTTCGCTGTGGACGAACTTCCAGCCGAAGCGGATCTCGTCCGTGATCCACCAGCGGTTGACCGACAGGTTCTCGCGCGGCTTGATGCGGTGCACCCGGCCCTCGGCGTGCTCGATCCAGATGTTGTCGCCGCTGGCCGTGATCCCGTCGATCGACGGCGTCGAAGTCAGGTGCCACACCCGCTTGGCGAAGAGGAAGTCCTTGTCCAGGAGCGCGCCCACCGGGCACAGGTCCACCACGTTGCCGGCCAACTCGTTGTCAAGCGCCTTGCCGGGGAAGACGTCGATCTGCTCGCGGGCGCCGCGGCCCTCGATGGTCAACTCCGCCGTGCCCGTCACCTCGCGGGTGAACCGCACGCAGCGGGAGCACATGATGCAGCGGTCGGCGTAGAGCAGGACATTGGGGCCCAGGTCCTTCTTGGGCTGCTTGATCTTGTCCTCTTCGAAGCGGCTCGTGCTCCGCCCGTACTGATAGGAATAGTCCTGCAGCAGGCACTCGCCCGCCTGGTCGCAGACCGGGCAGTCCAGCGGGTGGTTGATGAGGAGGTACTCCATCACCGCCTTCTGGTTCTGCACGGCCTTTGGGGAGGAGGTGTAGACCACCATCCCCTCCGCCGCGGCCGTCTGGCAGGTGGGCGTCAGTTTCGGCCACGGCTCCAACTTCCCCTCGTTGCGCGGGTTGGGCTGCCAGACCTCGGCGAGGCAGATGCGGCACGAGGCCACGATCGAGAGGCCCGGGTGATAGCAGTAGTAGGGGATGGCCAGCCCGTGCTCGATGGCCACCTGAAGGATGACC
>JACVCK010000159.1 GCA_016742055.1 Phycisphaerales bacterium | reverse complement strand
GCCACCTCCCGGCCGGCCCCCACCCACGAACGCCCCGTTCCCCTCTCCGCGCCCCGGCCCCCCACCCCCCCCCCCCCCTCCCCGGGCCACACGGACGGCGCCGGCCACGGTGTTTCGGCGGCCTCACACAAGGCCACCCACACTTCCACCCCGTTCGCCCCCCCCGGACCCCCCCCCCCGCCTCTCCTGGGGCCGGTCGAACCGCCGCATCCATCGTCGCGCCCTCACTGCGCGCAGGTCGTGTTGAACAGCGCCAGCACGGCGTTGAGGTCGGAGAAGTTCACGACGCCGTCCCGGTTGTAGTCCGCCGCGGGGATGAAGCCCGGATCGCCCGCGAACGTGTTGAACGAACTGAAGATCAGGTTGAGGTCGGCGAAGTCCACCGAGCCGTCTGCGTTGAGGTCCTCGCGGCAATAGAGGTTCACGCGCCCGTCGGCCTCGAACCCGCCCGGCGCCCGTAGCGGGTCCGGCGCGGGCGCCTCGCGGATCACGACCAGGTCGGCGATGTGGTCGGCGTCCACGTCGGCCGCAACCACCAGCAGAGGATTCAGCCCCGCGAGGTCCTCCGCGGGCGCGAAGGCGATCTGGCCGTCGTTGAGGTCGTTGCGCAGGACGCGCACGACCGCCTCGCCGTCGTCGCTGGCGACCACAACCACCAGATCGCTGTCGCCGTCGAGGTCCAGGTCCACCATCGCAAGCGACCGGGGATCGGCGCCGACCGGCAGCGGCACGGGCGGAGCAAACGTGAAGTTGCCCAGGTTGCGCAGCACGACCACCGCGCCCTCGCCGCCACGGGCCGCGATCGCCAGGTCCACGTCCTTGTCCTCATCGAGGTCCCCCGGCGCGGCGGAGTCGGGGTCTTCGTGGACGGGCACATCGAACGCCACAAGCCCGACGCGGATCTCGCCCTGGTTGCGGACGAGGGTGATGGTGTCGTCGTTGAAGTTCGATGTGACCACGTCCGGGAAGCCGTCGTTCTCGAAGTCCGCGAGCGTGACGGCGCGCGGGCCGTCGCCCACGGCGAAGTCCAGCGCCCGGTCCATCGACACCAGGCCCGGCATCGGCGGGGGCTGCTGCAGGAGGAAGACCACGGAGTCGCTCGCGAAGCACGCGACGACCAGATCGTCGAGCTGGTCGCCGTTGAGGTCCGCCGCAGCGAGCGCGCGGGGATCAAACCCCACCGCAAAGGTCTCCATCACGCCCGGCGTCTGGAACGCGCCGCCGCCGCTGTTGAGGATCACCTGCACGGCGTTGTCGTCCGCCAAGCAGACGGCCAGGTCGATCAGGCCGTCGCCGTTGAAGTCGCCCGCTGCGACGCCTCGGGGCGTCTGACCCACCGGGATCAGCACGCTCGGCGACGCAAAGCCCAGCCAGTCCACGCCGTCGGAGCCCGCGCTGAACAGCACGACGACGGCGTTGGAGGTCGGCAGCGCGAGCGCGACGTCCTCGGCGCCGTCGCCGTTGAAGTCGGCGCTCACGATGGCCGCCGGCTCGCCGTTCTCCACGGCGCCGACGCCGGGCTCGAAGCCGAAGCCGGGCGCCAGCGGCATCGTGTCGAGCACGACGGAGCCGCCGCCCGGTCCCTGCCGATACTCGATGAAGAAGAAGCGCCCGTCGTTCAGGCCCGGCAGCAGCGCCGCGTCAAAGCGCCCGGTCATCGTCGGCGCCTCCAGCAGCGTCATCGGCGTGAGCGCCGCGCCGCTGGGGCTGAAACCCGGCGCGCTCGACACGATCAACCCGCCCGCCAGCGTGGCCGAGCCCTGCACGCTCAGGCGCGTGGCCCCGACGGCGCCGGTGGCATGGTGCGCCCCGATGCTCACCGCCAGCACGCCGGACTCATCTCCGACCTGCGGCAGTTCGCCCAGTTGTTCGTAGTCGCCCAGCGCCGTGAGCGCCGCGGGCGTGAAGCCCAGAGGGTCGCTGGGCTCGGGCCGGACGAGCCCGAAGTTGATGAGGTCCGCCGCGACCACGCCGTCGCCCGCGAGCGCCCCGCCGGGGAACACAACCGCCGCGAGCCCGACGTCCAGCACGCCGCCGTTCCGCACTTCGACCAGTCCCCGGGAGATCGAGAGGGTGAAGAGCACGTCCCACTCGGCGCCGGGGCCGTCGATCACAACATGCCCCCAGGCGCCGGGCTGCTCGCCCACGCCGCCCAGGAGACTGAAGACCGACGCATCCTCGGCCACGCGCAGGGCGCCGCGACCGTTCAGTCCGACCGACAGCGACTGCGCCACTTCCCAGCGCGAGCCGGGCATGTCGAGGGCCACCGAGCCCAGGGAGCCCGCGTCGCGCCCGATCGTGCCGGCGCCCGAGAGCAGGCGGCCCCCGGCGATGACGGCCTGCGCGTCGTCGCCCGCCGCCGCGCCGACGACGAAGGGCGTGGTGGTTCCCGCCGTGAGGTTCCACGTGCGCCCGTTGAGTTCGAAGCGGACCGCGCCCGCGCGCACGGCCGCCGAGCGGTTCTGCGCGTTCGCGGCGAAGGAGACGGAGTACGCACCCGGCCGGTCGAAGCGCACGTCTCGCGCCGTGTCGGGCGCCCCGCCGATCCACCGCGCCACGTCGGTGAACCCGCCCGAGAGCGCGAACTGCCACACGCTCTCGCCGGGGCAGGGCTGGCAGAAGGGGGCCTCGTACGCGCCCATGTCCACAACCGGCGCCGTCGAGCCGAACGGGTCGGGCGCGGGCGTGTCCTGCCGGCGCGCGCGCCGTGAGGCGTCCAGGGGCGGCGGCTCGGCGGCGTCGTTGTCGCCATCCATGTCGGGCAGGTCGGCGAGCAGGGCGAGCCACTCGTTGCGCCCCTGGTCCACGCAGGGCGAGTTGGCGCGGAGCGTCAGGTCGTCGTCGAGCGTGCCGGGCACGTCGTCGAGGCCGCGAGGGCGCGTGAGCAGCAGCGACGGGCTGACGCCCAGCAGCGTGCTGGAGTGGATGAAGATGCTCCCCGTGGGCGTGGCGAAGCCGCCGGCAGGACCGTTGCTGGCGGAGGTATGCACGAGGATCTGCGCGTCGCCGGAACTGACCGAACCCCCCCGCGAGTGCAGCACGTCGGCGCCGCACGGCGCCGCGCCGGTGCATCCGTTCTGGTTGAACACCGTGTTCAGCAGTTGGAGAAAGTAGTCATCCTGACCGAGGCTGTTGGAACTGTTGCCGGTGTCGCGGAAGACTGCCCCGCCCAGGGGCGCCGAGTTGAAGGAGAACGTGCAGTTGACCACGCGCCGGCGCCCGTCGTTGTTGTGGCTGATGTTCGTCAGGAGATTCCGGCGGTTGGTGGAGTATCCACCCCCCCGCAGCGAGGCGGTGTTGCCGGAGAACACGCACGAGGCCATGTCCAGCAGGGCGTTGAGGTCGTAGAGCCCCCCGCCGTCCGCGGCGTGGTTGCCGAAGAACTGGCACAGGTCGAGGCGCGCTCGCACGGACGGCGAGTTGGCGCCCAGGTCAATCCCACTCACAAAGACGCCGCCGCCCCGTGACGCCGCGACGTTGTCCACGAACGCGCAGCCGGCGATCAGCGCCGGCGTGGTCGCGCCGACGCGCAGGTGCACGGCGCCGCCGTCGTCGCCGGCCAAGTTGCCCAGAAAGAGCGAGTCCCGCAGCGTTGGCGACGTGTTCTCAAGCAGGACGGCGCCGCCGTCCACGCCGGCGCTGTTCTCGCGCAAAGCGCAGCGCGTGACGGCGACGGTCCGCCCCAAAGACAGCGCCCCGGCGTCGCCGTCCGAGTGGTTCAGGTCGAACGCGCAGTCCTCCACGCGCAGGCCGTTGACCGACATCGCGCCCGCGCCCGCCTTCAGAACCGCGACGTTCCCCGTGAACGCACAGTCGCGGATCGACGGCGCCGGGTCGGGCGCGCCGGCGTTCTCCCAGTGGATGGCGCCGCCCTGCTGAGCGTGGTTGTCCTCGAACCTGCAGGAGACGATGGACACCGAGCCGAACGACGAGAGATAGATCGCGCCGCCGAACCCGTCCACGCCGGCGCCCAGCGCGCGCCCGTTGCGGAACGTGATCCCCTCCACGACGACCGCAGGCCCGAAGGACGGGTTGCCGAGGTTCGGCGTATGGATCCGCAGCCCCCGCGCCGCGCCCTGGCCGTCGATCACCGTCGGGAACGCCTCAAAGTCGCGATCGTCGGGCGAGCCGCCGGCGCCCAGGCCCCGGTGGCCGCCCAGGATGCGCAGCGGCCCCGCCGCCGCCGCGGGACGGAACGCCGTGTGCGGACCGTTGAACGTCGTCCCCGCCACGCGGAGGTCGATGGGGGTGGTGGCGACGCTGGAGTTCAGCGCCGCGTCCAGCGTGGTGAACGCGTTCGCCCACGACTGCCCGTTGTTCAGGCCCGTGGCGCGGGCGTCGACGTAGCGAACGATGGTGGTCTGCGCATGCGTGGCGGCGGCCAGCGCTGCGGCGAGCAGGAGGGAGACGAATCGCATGTGAGCCATGGCTGTTCTCCGGATGGCCCGACGCGCGTCGGGAGGTCTGGTTCGGCGGCGAGGCCTCCGAACGGAACGGATCCGAGAGAAGAGAGCGCCCCACGAGAGCCGGACGCGCCGAGTCTACCGGCCGATGCGCCCGCGCCAAGTGTCTTCACCGCGTTTTTGGCGGCTGTTTGGCTTCAGCATCCCCGCGACTCGGCGAGAATCGCCGCGCGCGCCAGCATCGGCTCCCATTCGGGCCCCAGCGTCTGAGCCAGGTCCAGCAGCACGCCCGCCAGTTCGTCCGCGGGCCTGCTGCTGATCGACGCCCCGTGGTGGGCCAGCGCCGCGCCCGCTGCGAGCAGATACCCCAGAGTCCCAACCAGCGTGTCGTCGTCGTTCTCCCCGGCGGCCAGTCGCTTGGAGCGGTCCTTGATGGCGACGATCTGCTGAACGCCGGCTTGGCCGTCGCGGAGCGCCGCGATCGGATCGGCCCCTTGCAAGGGCAGCCGGCGCAGCGCGCCCGCGAGCCACTCCCGGCCGTCGTTCGCGGAGACGCGCGTCAGCAGTCGCGCCACCGGGCGCGAGGGGCCCCCGAGCCCGAGCGAGAGCAGGCGGAGCGTGGGCCGCTCGGCCAGGGGAAGGGTCGGCGTGGGGTCGGCCGCGCGAGGGGTCATGCCATCGCCTCCATCAGGTGCACGATCTCACGGTCGACTTCCTCGTCGCTCGCGCCCTCCCAGGCGACCAGATCGCGCAGGGCCCGCTTGAATCTGTGCGCCGCGGTCCGGGCCATCACCGCGGCGCGCTCCGGCGTCACTCCAAAGTCCGTCGCGACGACGCCGAACGACTGGCCATCCACAAAGTGACGCCGAAAAAGATCCCAGTGAGCGTGCAGGTCGTTCTCGCGGCAGCCGGCCTCCGCGCGCCGCGTCGCCTCGACTACAAGCGCCCGTGCAACCTCGCGGTCGAACGCCCGGATCGGCCCCGAATCGTCGCCCGTCACCGACGCCGACAGGTCCTGCGCGTCGTGCCGGCGCTCGGCGCGCGACTGCTCATAGAGGAAGTGCTTGAACCCCACAATCAGCCAGTACCGCAGCGGGCGGCCGCTCTCCGCCCAGCGATGCAGGAAGTGCGGCCTTGAGAGCCGGTCTGCGAAGAAACCGTTCACCAGATCCGCCGCCTCCCCCATGGCGCGGAACGACGAGCCCCGGAAGTAGATCCGCAGCGGCTCGGCGTACACGCTCATCACGTGCTGGCCCGCCTCGCGCAGGCCGGTGTCCCCGTCGCGCAGGCGGTGGGCCAGCCACGTGGACATCGTGCTGGGGAACGCTTCGGACTGTCGGGCGATCTGGGGCATCTGGGCCGCGATGAGGCGCCCGAGGGGCGCGGGACAAGTCGGGCTCGGCCGGTCCTGAGCATCCTAAACGGACCGCCGAGCGGCATGAAGGCCTTTCCTGGGCCTTGCCAAGAGAGATCGGCGTCGGACCACCCGGCGCGCGGCCGGAAGGAAAATCTGCTCCGCCTGCGCCGAACGTCCCCTCCGCCGTCTCTTTTCCTTGATTCCGGGGCGTGAATGTGGGACGCTGGGCCTCGATCAAGGGTTGGTCCGGGTCTCGTTCGGGCAAGGAGATGTCGATGGGCGGCAGTCACGATCGATCTGGCGACGGGCACGGTCCTGCGGACGGCGGCGCCCCAACCTCTCATACCCCCCCGCCCGGCTCCGGCGGGGCTGGCTCCTCGCACGGCTCGCCGTCGGTCTCCTCGGCTCGGTTCTTCGCCGCCACCGAAGCCCACGAGCCCATGCCCGAGCGCATCGGCGCGTACCGGCTCATCCGCGAACTGGGCCGCGGCGGCATGGGCGCGGTCTACCTC
>JACVCK010000158.1 GCA_016742055.1 Phycisphaerales bacterium | reverse complement strand
GGGCATTTTCACGCGCCGATTGGGCCCTTCGAGCCCGAGATCGCCCGCGCGAAGCAGTGGGGGCCTCCGCACGCCAACCTCACCCCTCCCCCCGCCCCTTCTCCCCCCGCGGCACATACTCCAAAAACGTCCCCAGACCCTGCCACAAACCCTCCAACCGATCAATCTGCGCGTGCGCCTTCCCGCCCAGCATCTCCACCACACGCGCCGTGATCATCTCCGACGTCAGGACCGACGGCAGCGCGCTGTCGAACGGACCCGCCGCGGGAATGTGCAGTTTGCACCAGGTCTTCGTCAGCGAGGCCAGCGGCGACATCGGGCTGTCCGTGATCGCCACGATCTCCACGCCCAGTTCCGCCAGCGTCCGCGCCGCCAGGACCGAGTGCCGCCGGTAGCGCGCAAAGTCGTACACCACCGCCGCGTCGCCCGGGCGCGCGCTGCACAACTGTCTCGCGGCCGTCTGCTCGTGCACCAGGTTCACCCCCGGGCGAACCATCGACAGACCGCTGTGCAGCACGATCGCCCCCGCCATCGACGTTTCGCCCGACAGGATCCACACCGCCCGCGCCCGTGCGATCGGCGCCGCGAGCGCCTCCAGACGCCGGTCGTCCAGCGTCTCGAGCGTCTGCCGCACCGCCTGCTCCAGCGCCGCCCGGATGCCCGGCCCCTCGCCCTCCCTCCGCCGGATCCGCTGGCTGGGCGTCGATAACTGCTTGGCCAGGTCCTGCCGCACCCAGCCCTGCAGACTCGTGAACCCGTCAAACCCCAGTTTGTTGGCGAAACGGACGATGGAAGGCCTGCTGGTGCCCACCCGCCCGGCGATGTCCGAAACCGTCCCGAAGGCCAGAAGCGTCGCATCCTCGAGCAAAAGGGCGCAAATCCGCCGTTCGGTAGGGGTTAACCTGTCGCTGACCGGGGCTATGAGTTCTTGCAAGGACATGCTGGCGTCCGATGGTCACCGTGTTACACTTCCAGCGTTCTAGTGTACACCTGATTTCAGCGTCGTCCCGGAATCCCGGACGCCGCCTGTGGAGACCAGACCCATGCCGTTGACCCAGGAGTACGTCCAGACCGACCGCGAACGCCGCTTCCTCGAGAGCGTCGTGGACGTCCAATACAAGCGGGAGATCATCAACGGCCTGGCTCCGTTCATCGACGAGCGCGCGCCCCAGGACATGATGAACTTCTACAGCCGCGACGAACTCGTCCAGTTGGGCGGCCTTAAGGGCACCGCCCGCGACGTCGAGAAGCGCATGCCCGTGAAGGTCACGCGCCACTACTTCGAACTGGCCACCAGGAGCAAACCCATGCAGCGTCTGGTCAAAGCCAGCCCCGACGAGACCATGGACCTCGCCGGCTCCGAAGACCCCGGCCACCAGATGGACTACAGCCCCGTCGAAGGCCTCCTCCACAAGTACGAGATGGGTCTGCTCTACGTCGTGTCCACCTGCTCGGCGCACTGCCGGTTCTGCTACCGCGAAGAACTCATCGCCCGCAAGGAAATCCAGCGCAAGGACGGCACCGTCGCCAAGAAGGGCCTCGCCGAAATCCCCGCCGTCACCGACTACATCCGCGACTTCAACGCCAAGGTCGCCGCCAACGGCGGACGACACCCCGACTCCGGCCGCGAAAAACTCCGCGAGATCCTCCTCTCCGGCGGCGACCCGATGGTCCTCAACAACTCCAAGATCGCCGCGTGGCTCGCGGCGCTGGCCGAGGCCGGCGTTGAGTCCATCCGCATCGGCACCAAGGAGATGGCCTTCTACCCTGCCCGCTTCGACGAAACCTTCCTCGCCATGCTCGACGCCTTCCACAAGGCCTACCCCGAGGTCGGCCTCCACCTCATGGTCCACTTCGAACACCCCGACGAGTTCCTCATGAAGGACGACGACGGGGAGTACATCCAGGACGACAAGGGCTTCTACAAGTGGGTTCCCGAGACCGGCGCCGCCATGCGCGCCGTCCTCGACCGCGGCTGGATCACCGTCGAAAACCAGACCCCCATCATCCGCGACATCAACGACGACCCCGACGCCCTCCGCATCATGCAGCGCGAGATCAAACGCGTCGGCGCCGACAACCACTACTTCTTCTGCGGCCGCGACATCATCGCCTACCGCGCCTTCAACATCCCCATCGAACGCGCCTGGCAGATCCTCAACGAGTCCCAGAAGGGCCTCTCCGGCGTCGAAGCGCACGCCCGCCTCTCCATCACCCACTACAAGGGCAAGACCGAGGTCGTCGCCGTCACCAACAAGCCCATCCCCGGACTCGCCGGCGCCGAGAACGGCGTGGTGATCTTCAAGATCCTCCGCAACGCGGGCAGCGCCCCCGACCGCTGCAAGGTCTGCATCGTCGGACGCAACCCCAAGGCCATCTGGTTCAACGACTACGAGGACCGCGTCCTCTTCGATGAAGCCGGACTCTACGACTACTCCCGCGTGAAGGACGCCGCCACGCTGGCGGCCCACTGAAGCGGCCCACGACGATGATCGACAAACGAGTCCAAGGCCCGGCCCAGGCCGTCGCGGACATCCCCGACGGCGCCACCGTCATGATCGGCGGCTTCGGCGAGGCCGGAAGCCCCATCGAACTCATCCACGCCCTCATCGACCAGGGCGCCCGCGGCCTCACCGTCATCAGCAACAACACCGGCAGCGGTGAAGTCGGCCTCGCCGCCCTCCTCCGCGCCGAACGCGTCGCCAAGGTCGTCTGCTCCTTCCCGCGCACCGCCAACTCCACCGTCTTCCCCGACCTCTACCGCAAGGGCAGGATCGAACTCGAACTCGTCCCCCAAGGCACCCTCGCCGAACGCATCCGCGCCGGCGGCGCCGGCATCCCCGCCTTCTACACCCCCGCCGCCGTCGGCACGCCCCTTGCCGAAGGCAAGCCCTCCCAAACCTTCGACGGCAAGGAATACCTCCTCGAACGCTGGCTCCGCGCCGACTTCGCCCTCATCAAGGGACGCTGCGCCGACGCCCACGGCAACGTCGTCTACAACAAGACCGCGCGCAACTTCGGCCCCATCATGGCCATGGCCGCCAACGTCGCCATCGTCCAGGTCAACTCCATAGTGCAGCCCGGACAGATCGACCCCGAAACCGTCGTCACGCCCGGCATCTTCGTCGACCGCGTCGTCGAGGTCGCCCAGCCGCTGCACGAATCCGAACTCGTCGCCGCAGGGGCGTCCTACCCATGACCACCGAAACCGCCCAGATCGGCTGGACGCGCGACCAGATGGCCCGCCGGCTCGCGCTCGACATCCCCAACGGCTCCTACGTCAACCTCGGCATCGGCATCCCCGAACTCGTCGCCCGCTTCGTCCCCGAAGGCCGCACCCTCATCTACCACACCGAAAACGGCCTCCTGGGCATGGGCCCATCCCCCGCGCCCGGCGCCGGCGACCCCGAACTCATCAACGCCGGCAAGCGCCAGGTCACCGCGATCCCCGGCGCCGCGTACTTCCACCACGCCGACAGTTTCGCCATGATCCGCGGCGGGCACATCGACCTCTGCGTCCTGGGCGCCATGCAGGTCGCCTGCAACGGCGACCTGGCCAACTGGTCCACCGGCGAGCCCGGCGCCATCCCCGCCGTCGGCGGCGCGATGGACCTGGTCGCCGGCGTCAAGTCGGTCTTCGTCATCACCCAGCACTGCACCAAGGAAGGCGAGCCCAAACTCGTCGAACGCTGCACCTACCCCCTCACCGGCCGCGCCGTCATCAACCGCGTCTACACCGAACTCGCCGTCATCGACATCACCCCGCGCGGCTTCGAACTCGTCGAACTCAGCCCCGGCGTCAGTTTCGAATACGTGAGCGAGCGCACCGGCGCGCCGCTGCTGCGCCTGTAACGCGCCACCCTGGATCAACCCCATGACCACGCAGATCGACGTCACCCGCAGCGCCGCGCTCTACGAACGGGCCCTCCAGGTCCTGCCCGGAGGCGTCAGCCGAAACGCCGCCCTGCACGATCCCCATCCCCTCTACGTCGACAAGGGCCAGGGATGCCGCCTCACCGACGTCGAAGGCGTCACACGCCTCGACTTCGCCAACAACATGGCCTCGCTCATCCACGGCCACGCCGACCCCGACATGGTCCGCCTCGTGACCGAGCAACTCCGCCGCGGCACCGCCTTCAACGTCGCCACCGAGATCGAAATCCGCTGCGCCGAGCACCTCCGCTCCCGCAACCCGGGCTTCGAGAAACTCCGCTTCGTCAACTCCGGCACCGAGGCCCTCATGGTCGGCGTCAAGGCCGCCCGCGCCTTCACCGGCCGGCCCATGATCGCCAAGGCCGAGGGCGCGTACCACGGCGGCTACGACTACCTCGAAGTCAGCCAGGCGCCCACGCCCGCCAACTGGGGCGACATCGCCGACCCCGCCCTCGTCCCCCTCGTCGGCGGCACGCCCAGGTCCGCCGTCAACGAAGTCGTCGTCTTCCCCTTCAACGACGCCGAACGCACCATCGCGCTCCTCGAACGATCCAAGGACAAACTCGCCGCCGTCGTCATCGACCTCATGCCCCACCGCATCGGCCTCAACCCCGCCGACCCCGCCTACGTCGCGGCGCTCCGCGATTGGACCGCCCGCAACGGCGTCCTCCTGCTCATCGACGAGGTCATCACCTTCCGCTCCACCTACGGCGGGCTCCAGCAGCAGTACAACGTCCAGCCCGACCTCACCGCGCTCGGCAAGATGATCGGCGGCGGATTCCCCATCGGCGCCATCGCCGGACGCGCCGAGATCATGGACGTCCTCAACCCCCGCTCCCCACGCTACGTCTTCCCGCACTCCGGAACCTTCTCCGCCAACCCCATCAGCGTCGGCGCCGGCCTCGCCGCCATGGAGAAGTTCGACCAGCGCGAAGTCGATCGACTCAACCAACTCGCCCGCCGCGCCGTCAAGGGCGTCGAGCAGGCCATCCGCGAAACCCGCGCCGCCGCCAGCGTCACCGGCGCCGGCTCCATGTTCCGCATCCACCTCAAGCCCGCCCCGCCCCGCGACTACCGCCAGGCCTACCTCTCGCCCGAAGAAAACAAGCGCCTCAAGGCCCTCCTCGACCACATGTTCGACGAGGGATTCATCCTCATCAACTCCTGCTCCGCCGCGCTCTCAACTCCCATGAACGAAAGCGACGTGGACGCCCTCGTCGCGGCGCTCCGCTCCGGGTTCGAGAAGGTCCTGCCCAAGATCTGATCGCCCCGGCCCGCCTCGCCCCCGCGCTCAGGCCAGTTCAAAGACCGTCGCCAGGCCCTGGCCCACGCCCACGCACAGCGTCGCCACCCCGCGCCGAACGCCGCGCCGACGCATCTCGTGCACCAGCGTCGTCGCGATCCGCGCCCCGCTGCACCCGAGCGGATGCCCCATCGCGATCGCCCCGCCGTTGACGTTCACGATCGCCTCATCGATGCCCAGGCCGCGCACGCACGCCACCGACTGCGCCGCGAACGCCTCGTTGATCTCAAAGAGCCCGATGTCCCCGAGCGTCAGCCCGGCGCGCGCCAGCGCCTTCCGCGTCGCGGGGATCGGCCCGATCCCCATGTGCGCCGGGTCCACCCCCGCCGCACCGCTCGCGCCCACGAACGCGATCGGCCTCAGCCCCAGCGCCGCGGCACGCTTCTCCTCCACGAGCAAAAGCGCCGCCGCCCCGTCGTTCACCCCCGACGAGTTCCCCGCCGTCACCGTGCCCGACTCCGCGCTCGTGAACGCCGGCCGCAGTTTCGCCAACTGCTCGAGCGTCGTCTCGGGCCTCGGATGCTCGTCCACCGCGAACGCCACGGGCTCGCCCTTGCGCTGTGGGATCATGTACGGCGTGATCTCGTCCTTGAACAGCCCCTTCTCCTGCGCCGCCGCCCACTTCTTCTGGCTGCTCAGCGCGAAGCGGTCCTGTTCCCCGCGCCCCACGCCGTGGTCCCGCGCCACGTTCTCCGCCGTCTCGCCCATCGAGTACGGATGGTGCATCGCCGCGAGCCGGGGGTTCACGAACCGCCAGCCGATCGTCGTGTCCACCATCTCCTGCCCGCGGTCAAAGGCGCCCTGCGCCTTGCTCACCACCATCGGCGCGCGGCTCATCGACTCCACCCCCCCCGCGATCAGCACGTCACCGTGCCCCGCCTCGATCATCCGCGCCGCGATGTTCACCGCCTCCAGCCCCGACGCGCACAGACGGTTCACCGTGCTCCCCGGCCCGCCCCCCGGAAGCCCCCCCACCAGCGCCGCCACCCCCCCCACGGTCCGGGTGCCCCCCCCCCCCTCGTCCCCGGCCCCCCACAACACCACCTCCCCCCGGGCCCCCGCGACCCCCACCCCCCCCCC
>JACVCK010000157.1 GCA_016742055.1 Phycisphaerales bacterium | reverse complement strand
CGTCTACACCGACCAGCAGGAGCGCTCCGAGGGCGCGCGGTTCTGGATCCCTTCGACGCACGAGTGGAAGAAGGCGGGGCACTGGGACCCCAACCGCTACGGGGAGGGCGCCCCCGGAGATCAGGGCGGCTGGTGGGAGTACCCGATCACCAGCGACGCGGCGCCCGTTTCGGGCGAGCCGGGGCTGGGGGGCCAGACGAACGCGGGCGCGTTCCCGCCGGGCCAGACGCCGCCGTTCAACGTGGGCTCGTACCCGCACGTGCAGAGCCCGTGGGGTCTGCTGGATGTCTCCGGGGGCGCGCACGAGTGGATGGAGGAGTTCGTCGATCCGGACCGTCCGAACTCCCGGTTTTCGAGCGTCACCTCGATCTACTTTCCGTCCACTCCGGCGCTGCACGACATACTCGCGCTCTTCGGCAGCCTGGGGCCGGTGCAGACCGCGGGCGTTCGACTCGCGTCCGTGATCCCGTCTCCATCGCCGATCGCCGTGTTGGCGGTCGGCTTGATGTGCGTGGGCCGTCGGCGCGGTCGGTGAGTTGCGGCGGGCGGCGCGATGGGGCGCTGGAGCGAGCGGCCGGGAGGGCAGCCCCATTGTTCCATGCAGCGGGCGGGCGGGGCGACCGCTCCACTGTTCCATCCGGCGGGGCCTCACGGGAGTGTTGTTGTATCGGGATCGGTCGGCGCCTACGCTGGCGCGGGAGTCGGCCCTGTGTCCGTGGCCGGCGCACGCAGTCAGCGGAAAGGCGTCTGTCATGGCGACGGTTGCGGCGGCGGAGAGCGCGAGAATCATCCGGTCGCCGCGCGGGGCGGCCCGCACGTGCAGTTCGTGGCCGATCGAGGCCGCGATGCGGATGCTGATGAACAACCTCGACCCCGAGGTGGCGGAGGATCCCGCTCGCCTGATCGTCTACGGCGGGCGCGGGCAGGCGGCGCGGAACTGGGAGTCGTTCGACGCGATCGTGGCGGCGCTGAAGCGGCTTCAGCCGGACGAGACGCTGCTGGTGCAGAGCGGCAAGCCGGTGGGCGTGGTGCGCACGCACGAGGATGCGCCGCGCGTGCTGATCGCCAACTCGAACCTCGTGCCCCACTGGGCGACGCAGGCGAACTTCGACGCGCTCGCGGCCAAGGGGCTGATCATGTACGGCCAGATGACGGCCGGGTCGTGGATCTACATCGGGACGCAGGGGATCCTGCAGGGGACGTACGAGACGTTCGCCGAGGCCGCGAGGCAGCATTTTCAGGGGACGCTGGCCGGCACGCTGACGGTGACGGCGGGGTGCGGAGGGATGGGCGGGGCGCAGCCCCTGTCGGTGACGATGAACGGGGGAACATGCCTGATCGCGGACGTGGACCTGACGCGCCTGCAGCGGCGGACGCACACGGGGTACCTGGACGAGATCATCGACGACCTGGACCACGCGATCGACGCGGCGCTGGACTACGCGGAGAAGCGCCGCGCGGTGTCGGTGGGCGTGGAGTGCAACGCGGTGGAACTGCTCGAGCGGCTGCTGGACCGAGAGATCACGCCGGACCTGCTGACGGACCAGACCAGCGCGCACGACGCGATGTCGTACGTCCCGGCGGAACTGACGCAGCACGAGGCGGACGAACTCCGCGCGATGTACCCGCAGGACTACGAGAAGCAGAGTCTTGCGACGATGCGCCGGCACGTGGAGGCGATGGTGAAGTTGCAGAAGAAGGGCGCGACCACGTTCGACTATGGCAACAACATCCGGCAGAAGGCGCTGGAGCAGGGGTTCAAGCAGGCGTTCGCGTTCCCCGGGTTCGTGCCGGCGTACATCCGGCCCCAGTTCTGCCGCGGGCGGGGGCCGTTCCGCTGGGCGGCGCTCTCGGGGGATCCGCAGGACATCTTCGCGACGGATCGGGCGCTGATGCAGGCGTTCCCTGGGGATGCGGCGCTGCATCGGTGGCTGAAGATGGCCGGCGAGCGGGTGCACTTCCAGGGCCTGCCGGCGCGGATCTGCTGGTTCGGGCAGGGCGAGCGGGCGAAGGCGGGGCTGCTGTTCAACGAGATGGTCCGCAGGGGCGAGGTGAAGGCGCCGATCGTCATCGGTCGGGACCACCTCGACTGCGGGTCGGTCGCGTCGCCGAACCGCGAGACGGAGGCGATGAAGGACGGCTCGGACGCGATCAGCGACTGGGCGATCCTGAATGCGATGGTGAACGTGGCGAGCGGGGCGTCGTGGGTGAGTTTCCACCACGGCGGGGGCGTTGGGATCGGGTATTCGCAGCACGCCGGGCAGGTGGTGGTGGCGGACGGGACCAAGGAGGCGGCGGCCCGTCTGGAGCGCGTGCTGACGAACGACCCGGCGATGGGCGTGTTCCGCCACGCGGACGCGGGGTACGAGGAGGCGCGGGCGTGCGCGGACGGGGAGCGACTGGATATTCCGATGCGGAACTGGTGAACGGGCGGGGTCAACTTTTTTGAGTGAACTTCCGATCTGGCGGGTTGACCCATGTTGGTTTTGCACTAGTCTGGGAGTGGAGACAGGCGTCGCCGGGAGTGACGCCGAGATCGCCCCCCAGCCAGGAGCATCCGTCATGTCGATTCGTATCGCAGCCGTCGTCGGCGCCGCGGCCGTCGCTTCGTTCCAAGGGCGTGCGGAACTGGTCGTTCACACCAACTGGGCCCAGACGTTCGCCTGGACGGCGTCCACCAACGAGGGGCAGGGCCAGTACCTGGACATCACGCAGGACGCGACGCAGTCGGGCGCGCCGCCGGCGTCGGGCATTTACTACTTTTTCCGTTATCCGGAGACGTTCAGCACGCTGGGCGGGCACAACCTCGGCTCCAGCGCCGTTCGCTTCGCGACGGTGGCGCCGACGCCCTTCTATGACCAGGAGGGCGAGTTCTACGACGACGTGCCGATGATGAAGAAGTTCAACCCGACGAACCTGGTCGGCTCGCAATGGACTTACTCCCCGGGCTACGCGTTCCTGTACGCGTTTTATCTGCTCGGACAGCAGGGGGCGGTGGGCGGGGGCGCGTCGCCTCCGAACTCGACGTTCTTCGTGGGGGTCCAGTTGGACGTCGCCGGGAACACGCACTACGGGTGGATCGAACTGCGTCCGGTGTTCGGGCCCTACATCGATGGACTCCATCCTGGACGCTTCTATGCGCAGTCGTGGGCCTGGGAGACGGAGCCGGGCGTGGCGGCGCGGGTGATCCCGGCGCCGGGCGGGGCGATTGTGGCCGCGGGCGTGTTCGGGGCTGTGCTTCGTCGCCGTCGATGACGGACGGGCGAAGCGCCGCGCCGGCGCTCTTTGTTCACCCGGCGCAAGGATTTTTCTTGCTCCGCCTCGTTTTGGGGCTACTCTGAAGATGAGCCCCGTCGTCATGGGGTTCTTCTTTCGGCGAGCGCAAGGATTGCGCACCCTGCACACGGACGCCGCCAAGCACAGCAGGCGAATAGTTCACCGGCCTCGGGGCGCACTTCTCCGGGCTGGGCGGGAGTCGAAGTCATGAATGTCGTGGCATCGCTGGCAGTGATCGCGTCGGCCGCGTTCGGTTCGGGAGCGTGCGCCGGGGTGGTGAAGTTTCAGAACGTGGGCGAGCAGTTCGACTGGCGCTGCATTCTGGACGGCAACGCCTCGCAGGCGACGTGGCTGGACATCACGCAGCCGGCGTCCCAGTCCGGGGCGGCCAGCGCCGTGGCGTTCGCGGTGACGCGCTTCACCGGCTTCAGCACCCCCCACTTCAACGAGGACCGCATCGCCGGCGTGACGGCGGATGCGCGGATCGTTCGTCGGCCGTCGGCGATCGCGCTGATGGACGAAGAGGGCGTGGTCAACTCGTTCGGATTTGCGCGCTCCTTCGCGCCCGGCAAGGGCGTGGGGCCGTCGCTCGCCTTCCACCAGACCGCGCATGTGGCGGTGACGAACTTCTACACTTCGCCGTTCATCGAGCGGACGCTGCCGACGGGCTACGTCGGCGTGTCGGTGCTGCTGCAGGACGGCGTGCACTACGGGTGGATCCATCTCGAAGCGGCCGAGAACGCGCTGGGCCTTTTCGAGGAGTACAACGTGCTGGGCTGGGCGTACGAGACCCAGCCGGGCGTGGCGATCGTCGTGCCCGGACCGGGCGCGGCGGGGCTGGTCGGCGTCGGGCTGATCGGCTGGGCGGGCCGGAGGCGGTGCGCCTGATTCCGGGAGGAGGGGCGCGGACGCACCCGTGCGGGGCGAGCGTCCGTCCCGTTCGCGCTGGAGCGCAGAGCGAGAGAACCGGCGAGCCGACTCCCCTGTGGTCGGTGTGCGCCGGGTGCATGGACGGGCCCGACCCGGTCGGCGGATGTGCCGTCGCCGCCCGGGCGGGCCTTTCTCTTTGCGTCGCTCGCCGGACGCCGAGCCGCCCGATGCGGGCGGGGCGTGGCGAGCGGTACATTGTCGCGCGTGATCCCGCACACCGCCCCACCGGTCTGGCCCGATGTCCGCCCCGGACGCTTCGCTTCGTCGATCTCGCGCGACCCGACAGGGCGGCGGATCGCGCTCCTGGGGTTGCCGGACGAGGTCGGGGTGCGGCTGAATCGTGGTCGCCCGGGGGCGGCGGACGGGCCGCGGGCGTTCCGCGCGGCGCTCTCGGCGTTCGGGACGACGTACGACGGGGCCGAGGGCCGCGACCTGGGCGGCGTGGTGTTCGATGCGGGGAATGTGGTCCCGGCGTCGGCTCCGGACGGGCGGGGGATGCTGGAGGCGATGCGGGAGACGCACCGGCGCGTGACGGAGGCGGCGCGGGCGCTGCATGACCTGGGATTGATCGTGGCGTGCGTGGGCGGCGGGCACGATCTGACTTTCCCGGCGGTGCGGGCGCTGTCGGAGTCGGTGGGCTCGCCGGTGGGCGGGGTGAACATCGACCCGCATCTGGATGTGCGCGACCCGGACACCGAGCCGGGCAGCGGCATCCCGTTCCGGGCGCTGATCTCGGGAGGGTTCGTGGATGCGGAGCGGTTCGTGGAGTTCGGGGCGGGTCGGTTCGCCAACAGCCGCGAGCACACGGAGTGGCTGGCGGACCGTGGCGCGACGGTGATCGGCATCGACAAGGCGCTGGCGCACGGGAGCGCGCTGCGTCTGGCGTTTGAGCGGATTTCGCGGAGCGCGGCGCACGAGCCGACGTTCGTGTCGTTGGATCTGGACGCGATCGATTCGTCGCAGGCGCCGGGGGTGAGCGCGCCGTGCCCGATGGGCCTGAGCGTGCAGGAGGCGGCGCGGATCGCGCGGATGGCCGGGGAGCACGCTTCGGTGCGGCACTTTGACCTGATGGAGTTGAGCCCGCCGCACGACGATCCGCCGCCGTCCGCGGCGCCGTACGGGCGGACGGCGCGGGTGGCGGCGTTCCTGTTCCTGACCTTCGTGGCCGGCGTGCTGGAGCGTCGCTGATGGCGCTGCTGATCCGCAACGCGCGGGCGGTGACGATGTCCGGCGGCCCGATCCCGCGCCGGGGCCGGTCGCTGGGCGAACTGGGGGTGATCGAGCGCGCGGACGTGCTGGTGGTGGGCGAGCACATCGAGGCGGTGGAGCCGACGGGGCGGATCCGGGCGCCGGAGGGCGCGGAGGAGATCGACGCGGACGGGCGGGTGGTGATGCCGGCGTTCGTGGACTGCCACACGCACGCTTGCTGGGCGGGGGATCGGCTGGACGAGTGGGACCGCAAGCGCGGGGGGGCGACGTACCTCGAAATCCTGCGCTCGGGCGGGGGGATCATGTCCACGGTGCGCGCGGTGCGCGAGGCGACGGAGCCGGCGCTCACGACGAGTCTGGTGCGCCGGCTGCGCGCGATGCTGCGCGAGGGCACCACGACCGTGGAGGTCAAGTCCGGCTACGGCCTGACGAGCGAGGACGAACTCAAGATGTTGCGGGCGATCCGCGGCGCCGGCGCCGAGTGGCCGGGCACGATCGTGCGGACGGCGCTGCTGGGTCACGCGATCGACGCGGGCCAGAAGAACTTCGTGCGCCGGACGATCGAGGAGACGCTCCCGGCGGTGCGCGAGGCGTTCGGCGACCTGACGATCGACGCCTATTGCGAGCAGGGGGCTTGGTCGCTCGAAGATTGCGAGGCGCTCTTCCGCGAGGCGCTGAGCGCGGGGCATCATGTCCGGGTGCATGCGGATCAGTTCAACGAACTGGGGATGGTCGATTGGGCGGTGGGCATGGGCCCGGCGGCCGTGCTGAGCGTGGACCACCTGGAGGCGACGGGAAAGCCGGCGCTGAAGCGGCTGGCGTCGTCGGGGGGGTTTGGGGTGGCGCTGCCGTGCGCGGGGGTGCACACGGACGGGGGGTCAATGGGGCGGAGGGGGGCCGTGGAGGCCGGGGGGGCGCGGGGGCCGGCTTA
>JACVCK010000156.1 GCA_016742055.1 Phycisphaerales bacterium | reverse complement strand
AGCGCGAGCAGGTCGAAGGCGACGTACTCCGCCGGGGTCTTCTCGCTCAGCATGTCGATGCGGGACTGGGCCGGGTGGATGCGCTCCTGGAGCACCTCGAACTCCAGCTCGCGGCCGCCGCTCTCGCGCGCCAGCGCGACGAACGCCGGGAGCCGCGGGTGCAGGATCGGGTCCCCCGCGCCCGCGAACGTCACGACCACATCCTCCCGCGCCGCGCACAGCGGGCCGAGCGCCCGTCGGAACGACTCCTCCGTCATCAGAGCGCCCGGTTCGCGTTCGGCCCCGCCCGCCGCCCAGCGCCGCCGCGCCCCGTCCAGAACTCGGCTCGTCGTCAACTCCACGATCGCCTCGCGGGGGGTCAGGACGCTCGCCGCCTCCCGCGCCGCCCGGGCCGCGCCGGCGGCGTCGGCGCTCCACACCCCATCGCCCAGCCGCTGGCCGATCCGCTCCAGCAGCGCCGCGCCCGCGCTCGTGTCGCCGATCAATCGCAGCCCGACATCCCGCGCCGCAGGGTCCACCTGCACGCACACCGGCATCGCGATCGCGTCGGCCTTGGGCCGGATCGGCAGGTACCCGAGCAGCCCGCCGAGACTCGCGAACGCCCCGGCGCGCGCCGCGGACTGCGCCAGATCGCCCATCACGTGCCGGTCCACCACGCAGCCGCAGAGCCCCGGCGCCGCCTGCGAGAACGCGATCCGCCGACGATCGGGCTGCTCCAGATGGCGCTCCATCACCTCATCGCACAGCGCCGGGTCCACCAGCGCCCAGCCGCCGCCGACCACCAGCGCCGCGTCGATGTTCAGGCGCTCCATCGCCGGCGCCGCCGCCTCGGGCGCCATCGCCTCGTCGTAGATCGTCAGCCCCCCCAGCCCGCCGCGCCAGCACGCGGGGGACCACAGCCGCCCGGCGCGCGTGAGCGCCATTCTCGCTCGCAGCGCCGCGCCGTCGCACGGCTCGACCGTCACGTCGATCCCCGGCGCCGCGCCGGCCAGCAGCGCCCGGACGCCCGTCGCGTCGTCGGTGAGAATCACGGCGCGCCGCACGGTGCGCATGGCGCTCAGCCGGCGCAGCGTCGCGCGGAGCAGGTTCTCGCCGCGCACAGTCCTCGCGAGCGCCGGCAGTTCGTCCGATCTCGCCACGATGACCGCCGCCGCGCCGCTCACGCGGCGGGATTCCGACCTCGTCGCGGCCACCGCGTCCACCGGCGCCTCGTCGCGGGTCTTCTTGGGCCCACCCCGCAGCGCCTTCACCGCGTCGTCCAGGAGCGAACCGAAGGCGTCGCCCGCCGCCGCGAGCCACTCGAGGTTCTTGCGGTCGCGCTCGATCTGCCTGGCCTGGCGCTCGACGGGCTCGAGGGATTCCTCCAGGCGCAGGCCCCGGTCCGTCCGGGCGCGGTTGAACGCGCCCGTCTGGTTGAACCGATGCGTCAGTTCGTACGCCGGCTGCAGCGACACCGCCTCGTCGCGCATCGCGTAGACGCGGTCGATGAGTTCGCCCACCCGGCGCTGGTCGCGCTGCACTTCGAGCATCCGCCCCAGGATCGGCGAAGCGTCGCGGCTCAGGCGCGCGATCTTCCACACGTCGCCCCGGACGGCGCGCACCCGCTCCTCCGCGGCGCGGATCGCCCGCTCGTCGCGCCCCCGGCGCGCCGCGGGGATCGCCGGCAGTTCCGGACGCCCCGGCGCCGCGTGCTCGTCGAGGAACTCCCCGAGCGAGGCCGACGACGTGTACGCCTTGCGCACGCCGCCCTCGGTGGCGTCCACCGTCCGCAGCCCGCGCGCCTCATCGGCCTTGAAGTCCCGCTCGAACTGCGCCAGGTACGTCGCCATCTGCTCGTCGGTGTAGATCGGCCGGCCCAGGTGGTCCGCAGCGCGGCGAAGAATCGAACGCGAACGCACGATCCGCTCCCACTCGAACATCTCCAGCGTCCGGAACTCGTTCAGTTCGGCTCCCCAGACCTCGTGGATCGCGGCGCCGCCGGCGTAGTACTGCCCATCGGTGAACCCCAGGTCCTGCCCGACCAGCGCCACCGGGTCGCAGCCCAGCAGCCGCGCGATGTAGTACGCCAGGCGCGCCACCGTCGCGCCGCACGGCGCGGTCCCGTGCCGCTCGGTCCCGTCCACCGGCTCGCCCAGCAGCAGGTTCAGCGTTGTGTCGCCGGGGCAGCGGATCATCCCCGGAAACGCGTCGAGGATCGCCGGATTGGCCTTGGGCTCGGCGATCAGCGTCACGCCCGCGACGTCCCGCTCCGTCAACCCTTCGTAGAAGCGGCGGCTGATCTCGTGATGGTCCAGCGCCGTGACGAAGTGGGGCCGCACGCCCGCCGACAACAGCGGCTTGAGCGCCGTCTGCACCGCGACGATCACGACCCGCTCACGCACGCCCGGGCGCGCCAGCAGCGCCACATTCCGAGCCAGACTCGGACCCGCCGAAACCACCACCGCCGCACGCCCCGCGAACAATCCGGCCAGTTCCGCCACCCCGTCGCCGCTCACGTAACGGTCGAGATTCATCAGCGTGTTCCGGACCGTCGTCTCCGTCTGCATCATCGTTGTGACGACGTTCGTCCGAACCGCCGACATCACGCGCGCGAGCGTGCGCCCGAACGCCGCGCCGCCCTCGCCCAGCCGGTCCCGGCTCGGCGCGTGCTCCACGATCTCAACGCCCATCGCCAGCAGCGCCTCGAGCCCCTGCAGCGCCCCGCTCAGCGCGGCGCCGTCGTCCGGCTCGGTCAGGAGCGCGAAGTTCGTCTCCCGCATCCACTCGGAGCAGTCCACACGCTCCAGCGCCGCCCGCAGCAGGCCCACGTCCGGCTCGAACACCACCAGCAGCCCCTCGCGCCCCAGCCGGCGCGCCATCGCCCCCACGTGGTGCCCCACGCCAAAGCCCATCACCACCACGCCCGCCGCCTCCCGCACGTCCACCGACGAGGCCAATCGCTCCGCCTCCTCCAGCGGGCGCTTTGCGCTCGCCAGCAGGCGCCCGCCCGCCCGCGCCGTCAGCGCCCCATCGCCGGCCGCGGCGAACTCAACGTCCCCTCGCGCCGACGCTCGCTCGATCCGCTCCGCCGTGTCAGGGCAAAGACGCGCGATCGCGGCGAGGTTCGCGCGCAGCACGCGTTCGGACGAGGGCGCGGCCTGAACTCGGACAGCGGCGGTGGACGTCATGGAATCAGCGGACCTCTTCGCCGCGAAACCCGCTCGGGGGCGCGGCCGAACCAGAGCCAGACCCGGCTCTCAACCTCAACAGCCCATAAACTGCATCGGGCGACGACCGAAGGAGTCTCCAACCGTGGTTATCGGCGCTTTCCCCCGGCTTCTGGACCTCCTCCCCCATCCCGGCGCCCTCATCGCCCAAGTCCCCTGGGCCAGCCCCCCGCAACTGCCCAAGCCACCCGAACTCCAGCACTGGCTCTTCGAACGCCCCCTCGTCGCGGCGCCGGTCATGCTCGCCTTCGCGCTCATCGCCGTCGTCGGCGGGCGCTTCCAGGGCCGCCCCCGCGCGGGACTGGTCGTCGGCGCCTCTTTCGCCGCCCTTGCCGCACTCATCGCCGCTCTGTCCGCCATCGTCGTGACCGACCGCGAGCGCGTGCTGAGCGCCTCCCGTGATGTGATGGAGGCCATCCGCGCCGGCGACGTCGCCCGGGCCGAGCCCTTCTTCGCCGAAAGCGTCGCGTTCATCGCCTCCGGTGGGTCGTTCAGCGTCGAAAAGGACTGGATCCTCTCCACCGTCCGACTCTTCCCCGATCCACTCCAGATCGAAGCGGCCAAGATCCAGCAACGCCGGGCCGCTGTGGACGGCGTGGGACTCGCCCGCTCTCAGGTGATGGTCCGCGGCGGACCCAGGGGCGCCGCGGGGAACCTCTCGTGGTGGCTCTTCTCGTGGCGCCGGGCCCCGGACGGGCAGTGGCGTATCCACTCGATGGACCTGCTCCTCCTGAATGGGAAACCGCCGGAATCGGGCATGGCCGACCTCATCCGGCAGGCCGCCCCCTGACGAATCCATCTCCATGGGACTGACCTGCAACATCGATCGCCGGGGCCGCCGTCTCCGCGGCGCGCTGGGCGGCCTGCTCATCCTCGGATCGCTGGGGCTGGCTGTCGGCGCGTGGCTGACCGGTCGGCACGCCGCCTTGGGCCTGCCTTCGGGGGTTCTGATGGTCCTGGGGCTGTTCGGCATCTTCGAGGGGCTCAACGGCTGGTGCGCCGTCCGGGCGATGGGCTTCAAGACGCCAATCTGACGGCTCTACACTGGGCCCCATGGCCCGCTCCGACCCCTCCCAGTTCAACCCGCGAATCGTCACCCCCGCGTCCAACGCGCTGTGGCAGGACTACCTCCGCGCCCGGTACCGAAACCTCTATCTGGTCTACAACCTCCCGCCCACCTGCACCGCGAGCGAACTGGATCACCCCCGCATCCGCCCCGGTGTCCACCAGCGCGCCGTCGTCATCGACGGTCCCGACGGAGAGCCCATCTGCGTCGCCGGCGGCCGGCTCGACCTTCAGCCCGACAGGCCCGAAGGCCCCACCGCGCAACTCCGCTACTTCTGGGTCGAAGCCAACTGCCGCAAGTTGGGATACGGGCGTCTGGTCCTCCAACACCTCGAAGACCAATGCCGCCGCTCCGCCCTGCGCCACATCTGGATGGAGGCCCGGGTTGAGGCGGTCGAGTTCTACAAGCGCTGCGGCTACACCGACGTCGGCCCCGGGCCCACCAAATGGGACGTCATCCCGCACCGCATCATGGAAAAGACTCTCCCCTGACCGTCCCACCTCCCAACCCGCACGATCCCCGGCGGCCCTTCGATGTCCTGGCCCTCGACATTGACGGCACGCTCCTTTCTTCCGCTAAGCGCCTGGCGCCACGGGACATAGCAGCCGTCCGCGCCGCGGCTGGTCTGGGCGTCCGCATCGTGCTGGCCACCGCCCGGCCGCCTCGATCCACACGCCCGATCCTCCGGGCCCTCGGCCTGCTCGATGGACAGCCCAGCCCCCACGCGGTGACCATCAACTACAACGGGGCCCTGACGTGGGACATGGTCGCCCAGCAGCCCATCGAGCACCTGCCGCTCGAGCCCCGGCTCGCCCGCGAACTCGTGCAGACCGCCCGCGCCGTCCATCCGGGTGTTCTGGTCTGGGTCGAGATCCTCGACCGCTGGTGTACGGACCGCGCGCCCGACGAGTCCTCCGGCATCGGCACCGAGACCTCCAAGACCCACGGCCCCGACGAGATCGCGCCCCTCGAACAGATCCTCGCCCTGCCCGCCACCAAGATCATGTTCCTCGCCGAGCCGCCGGACCTCGCTCCGGTGCTCGAGCGCATCGTCGACCGATTCGGCGCCGCCGGCCTCGCCGCGTGCAAGGTCAGCGACGAGCACCTCTTCTCCGTCTGCTCGATCCGAGCGGACAAGGGCGCGGCGCTCGAATCCCTCTGCGCCCGCCACCACGTCCCCCGCGAACGCGTCATGGCCATCGGCGACGCGCCCAACGACGCCCAGATGCTCAAGTGGGCCGGCCTGGGCCTCGCCGTACTCAACGCATGGGATGAGGCCAAGGGCGCCGCCGACCACACCCTCGACCACGACAGTGACCACCACGCCGTCGCTGAGGCGATCGAGCGGTTCATCCTGCGCTAGTCGCTTTGGGTGGCACGCTGCGGCGGCTCTGAGCCGCGGTGTGCTACGAGCGATCAACCCTCATCCCTATTTCAGGCCAACCCGCCGCCCGACCGGCGCATCGCCACGATGGTCGGTTGCAGGTTCCGCCCCGGACACGCCGTCTGCGCGAGTTCCTGGTGCGTGTGCACGCGCCCCACGGGGACCGAGTACCGCTGCATCTGGGACTGCACGAAGCGCCGGAGCGTCGCGAGTTGGGCCTGCGTGGGGCGCTGCACCTCGAAGTTCCCCAGGCAGAGGATGCCCAGGTTCCCCGGGTTCTGCCCGCCGACATGCGCCCCCTGCCAGTTCAGGGGCCGGCCCTGCCAGATCACGCCCTGCGGGTCCACGACGTAGTGGTAACCGATGTCCCCGAAGCCGCGGCCCAGGTGCGCCACGCGGATCTGCTCCAGCCGGCGCGCCGACTCGGCGCGGGACCGCAGCGAAACGGGGGGCATCCCGTCGTGGTGCATGGTGATCCGCTGCACCGGGAGCATGGGGTCCATCCGCGCAGGGATGGGCTCGGCCTTCGCCCAGGTGGATCGCGGCAGCACGTCCGGCGGCAGGCCGTAGTTCGGCGTGGGGGTGGGCCTCGCCGCCGCACGCGGCGGGGGCGCGTTCTTGGGCGCGGGGATGGATGGCGATGAGTTCCCGCGCGACACGACGGCGGGGGGGTTGGACGCGCAGCCGGCCAGGAGCGACATCGCACCGCCCGCAAGCCCGACCGCGAGCGCGGCGC
>JACVCK010000155.1 GCA_016742055.1 Phycisphaerales bacterium | reverse complement strand
ACCCTGAGCGCCGCCTGCCAGGCGGCGCTCAGGGTCGCCCGCGAGATCGAGGGCGCCGGGCAGGTCGACACGCTCACCGTTCACCTGCCCGAGGCGGCGATCCGTTACCCCGGCTGCGATTTCGCCGGTCCCTTCGCGCGGTCCCTCCAGGCCAAGATGAGCATCCAGTACGGCGTCGCCGCCGCCCTGGTGCGGGGTGTGGTGGAAGAGGCGAACTACGCCCGGCTCGACGATCCCGCGATCACGGCCCTCGCCCGCCTCGCGCGTCTCGAGCGGGACGAGCGCCCGCGAGGCGAGCCACCAGGCGATGGCCGCGAGCGTCACGAGGGCGACGAGGTGGCCGAGGGCGCCGAGGACGACCCAGGCGATGTGGGGCTTGATCTTGAGGAGGACGACCTCGCCGTCGTACAGCAGCGCCTCGCCGACGGCGGCGGGTTGGGCGACGGCGGCGCCGAAGCCCGGTCCAGCGCTCATCCTTCGGCCTCTTCGAGGGAGAGGATCTCAGGGAGGTTGCGGTAGAGCCCATCGAAGTCGAGGCCGTAGCCCACGACGAAGGCGTCGGGGATGTCGAACCCGACGTAATCGGCCTCGACTTCGGAATCGCGCCGGCGCTCCTTGCGGAGCAGGACGCAGATCTTGAGGGAGGCGGGTCGCTGTTCGAGGATGGCGTCGCGGATCGCGGCGAGCGTTCGGCCGGTGTCGAGGATGTCGTCCACGACGATCACGTGTTTGCCGGTGAGGCCTCGGGGGACGTCGCCTCGGATGGTGGCGCCGACGGACTGGGTCGCGGCGCCGGGGTAGGAGGAGACGGCGACGGTGTGGATGGACATCCGCAGGGGGATGGCGCGGATGAGGTCGGCGGTGAAGACCAGGGCGCCGGTGAGGATGGGGATCATCACGACCTCGGCGCCGGGGTCCACGGGCTCGGGCGAGCCGGTGTCGTCCCAGCGGACGACGCTCTCGCCGGTGGCGGCGGAGAGGGACTGGAGGTCGGAGGCGATGCGGGCCCCGAGTTCGCGCACACGCTCGGCGATCTGCGAGCGAGGGATCAGGACTCGTCGGGCGTCGCCGATCATCGGGTCATCCTATCACCCCCGGCGTGGGCGGAGCCGGCGCGGCCCGCTGGCCGGGCCCGGGGAGGTATCCTGCGGGACATGCTGAGCATCCACTACGCGAACTGCCTGTCGGAGCGGGTCGGCGAGCACGGGCTGGAGGGCGCGAGCGTCGCGCCGGGGTCGCCGTCGGCGCTGGACTGCGCCAGGATGACGGCGAGTCTGGAATCCACGCGCGGCCGGGGCTGGGAGCGCTGGCGCCTGCTGCCGTTCGATCCGATGCGCGCCGAGCACGTGGGCGCGATCCGTCCGCTGGTGCAGCGGCTGCGCCCGGCGTGCGAGAACCTGATCGTGCTGGGCATCGGGGGCTCGGCCCTGGGGAACATCGCGCTGCAGGCGTCGCTGAACTCGACGGTGCACAACCTGCTGCCGGCGGCCGAGCGCCCGGGCCCTCGGATGTTCGTGGTGGACAACGTCGATCCGGCGAACCTGGGCGCGGTGATGTCGCTGGTGAAGAAGTCCGACCCGACGTTCCAGAAGACGGTGTTCAACGTGGTGAGCAAGTCGGGCGAGACGGCGGAGACGGCGGCGCAGTTCATGCTGGTGCGCCAGACGCTGATCGAGGCGCTGGGCCGCGAGAAACACGCGCAGCGGATCGTGGCGATCACGGACCCGGCCAAGGGCACGATGCGGAAGATCTGCGACGACGCGGGGTACGCGACGCTGCCGGTGCCCGACGGCGTCGGCGGGCGATTCAGCGTGCTCTCGCCCGTGGGGTTGTTCTCGGCGGCGATGTGCGGCGTGGACATCGACGGCCTGCTGGACGGCGCGGCGGAGATGGACGCGCGCTGCCGCGAGCCGGAGATGGCGAAGAACCCCGCGGCGACGCTGGCGACGCTCCTGGTGCGCCTGGGGCGGGAGAAGGGCAAGACGGCGCACGTGATGATGCCGTACTCGAACCAGTTGTACCTCCTGGCGGATTGGTTCCGGCAGTTGTGGGCGGAATCGCTGGGCAAGCGGGTGGACCAGCAGGGCAAGGAGGTCTTCGCGGGCTTCACGCCGATCAAGGCGCTGGGCACGACCGACCAGCACTCGCAGGTGCAGTTGTACCGGGAGGGGCCGAACGACAAGGCGTTCGTGCTGGTGGATGTGCAGGACTTCGGCGCGGCGGACGTGCCGATCCCGCGGGGCCTGGGCGTGGACGCGGTGGCGTACCTCGAGGGCTCGACGTTCGGCCGGCTGCTGAACGCGGAGAAGCGCGCGACGGAGTACGCGCTGGTGGAGTCCAGGCGCCCGAACCTCACGATCACGTTCCCGAAGATCGACGCGCGCCACGTGGGGCAGTTCATCGCGCTCTGGGAGGTCGCGACGTCGTACGCGGGGCTGATGCTGAACATCGACGCCTACGACCAGCCGGCGGTCGAGACGGGCAAGGTGGCGACCTTCGGCCTGATGGGGCGGAAGGGCTACGAGGAGTGGAGGCAGAAGGTCGATCGGGCGTTGGCGGAGACGGGGTATAGGGTGTGAGGGCGGAGAAGGGCGCTAGGCATTGGGCGCTAGGCACTAGGCATTAGGCATTAGGCACTAGGCACTAGACGAGAGATATCGGGCACGCGGCGCTTGGGGGGATCGGCTCCGAACTAGTGCCTAGCGCCCAATGCCTAGCGCCTAGCGCCCTTCCCCCCCCTCAACTCCTGCCATACACCGGCACGAGCGCGGCGCGTGTGGCGCGGTTTTCGGAGGACGCGAGGAAGGCGATCGTCTGCGCCACTTCGTCGATCTTGGGCCATTTCTCGTGGTCGGCGTCCGGCATCGCGCGCCGGTTGGCTCGGGTGTCCATGATGGAGGGCACGACGGCGTTGACCCAGACGCCCTCGTCGCGGAGTTCTTCGGCGAGCGCCAGCGTGAGCGCCGCGACGCCGGACTTGGCGCAGGAGTACGCCGACATCCCCCCCACCGGGATGAGCGCGGGCTTGGCGGCGACGTTGACGATGCGTCCGCGTCCTGCGTCGGCGGCGCGTCCGGCGCGCATCTTCTTGACGGCCTCGCGGCAGCAGAGGAAGCAGGTGACGAGGTTCATGTCGATCTGCCGGTGGAAGTCGGCCAGGGACGTGCTGGCGATGGGCGCCATGGCGAAGCCGCCGGCGACGTGGATGGAGGCCCAGAGCGCGGGCAGTTCGGTGTAAAAGGACTCGACCTGCCCTTCGTCGGTGAGGTTGACGTTGGGGGCGATGTCGACGTTGGCCCTGCCGCGCAGGGGGCTGGAGTCGGCCTCGCGCGCGTCGAGCGCCGGAATGTGGACGACGGCGCCCTGCGCGAGCAGGAGCGAGGCCACCGCCGAGCCCAGAGCGCCGCAGCCGCCCGTCACCACCACGTGCCTGCCGTCGAATGAACCAGCCATGATCGCCTCCCTGGCCGCCTGGGAGCGTGCGGCCGCGATGAAACGATACAGGGGCGGGCGGGTTTGGCGAGCGGCGGGTGGTCAGGAGCCAAAATGGAAACCGCCCCGGACTCTGTGTCCGGGGCGGTGTGGGGTCAGTTCAGGGCCTTGCCGCGGCGGGTTTTAGCCCAGGAGCGACAGGACGTTCTGGGGCTGGGCGTTGGAGAGGGAGAGGACCTGCGTCGCAGAAGACACCAGGATCTGCGAGCGGGTGAGGTTGGCGGTCTCGACCGCGAAGTCGGCGTCGCGGATGATGGACTCGGCGGCGACGGTGTTCTCGAGGGACACGCCCAGCGAGCGGATCGTCGCGCCGACGGTGTTCTTCTGGAAGGCGCCGAGGCGGCCGCGGAGCGACGAGATGTCGCTGATGGCCTTGCTGACGACCTCCTGGGCCTTGCTGAGGTCGCCGTCGACGACGTTGAGGGAGGAGCCGGCGCCGAGGTTGGAGAGGGTGTAGTTGCTGCCGTTGGAGGAGTAGCGGCCGATCTCGCGGACGGCGACGTTGCCGATGCCGATGGCGACCTTCCCGCCGATGTCGACGTTGCCGGCCAACTGGAAGTCGGCGCCGCCGCCGGTGATGGTGAAGGCCGAGATGGGGTTGAGGGCCTCGGAGGCGTCGGTCGAGAGTTCGATCTCGACGTCGAGGAAGTCGGTGGAGATGCGGGCGACCTTGCCGACCGTCGTGGCGTTGATGCCGTTGATGGTCGCGCCGAGGTCCTGGCCCGAGTCCGTGATGCGGTTGGACGCGGCGGTGAACGCGACGGCGGAGGCGCCGTCCGCCAGGTAGTTCTGACCGGCGGTGTAGTTCAGGACGCCGTCGCCGACGACGCCGCCGTCGTTGGTGACCTTGACGCTGACGAACTCATTGGAGCCGTAGGCGGTCGAGGACAGACGGATGCCGGTGTTGCCCGCGGCCGAGAGGGTCGCGGAGACGCCGGTGACGTCGGTGAAGGTGTTGATGGTGTCCACGATCTGAGCGAGCGTGGTGCCGGAGGAGAAGGACAGTTCGCGGGAGCCGCCGACGCCGCCGATCTCGATCACGAAGCGGGCGGCGGGGTCGTCCGTGCCGGCGCCGGCGAGGTCGAGCTGCGTGCCGCCGAAGGACAGGAGCAGGGCGCCGGTCTGCGCGGACTGGGTGACCTGGACGTTGACGTCGCGGGTGCCCTGGTACGTCAGTTTGGCGCCGTTGACGCGGAACGCGGCGACGTCTCCGTCGACGGCGTCCACCGTGTAGTCAAAGTTGCCGTTCAGGAGCTTGATGCCCTGGAACGACGTCGCCGACGCGACGCGGTCGATGGTCTGCAGGATCGAGTCGATCTGCAGCTGGTTGGCCTGCTTTTCCGCGGCCGAGAGGCCGGCGGTGTTGGCGGTCTGCGTGACCAGGCCCTGGAGTTCGGTCAGGAGGCCCGAGACCTCCTGAAGGCCGCCCTCGGCGATGTTCGCGACCTGGTCGGCGCGCTCGGCGTTGGCGACGGCCTGGCCCAGGCCTCGCGCCTCGGCCCGCAGGGCCTCGGACGCGATCAGGCCGGCGGGCTCGTCCTTGCCGCGGCTGATCTTGAGGCCGGTGCTCAGACGCTCCAGAGACGTCGTGAGCGACTGGTTGTTGTTGCCCAGAATGCGCTGGGCAATCAACGAGGTGACGTTGGTGTTGATGCGACTCATGCGATCGATCCTCCGTGAACTCCTCCGCCTGCCGAAGGGCGGCGGCGCCTGTGAACCAAGCGGCGCCGTGCCGCGCCGGACGCGAGTTCCATCCCGCGTCGGTTCAAGCGATCGGCGGTCCGCTGCGCGTGAATGAGCGTGTGAGGCGCCCTGAGTCCGCTCCCGCGCTGCACGTTCGGCGCACGCGTCGCAGAGCGCACAGGCCGCGCATCCGGGCCTGTGCGCGCGGGTGGCGCCGATAACCGCGCCACGAAAAGAAAACGCCGCCGGGCGAGCCCGGCGGCGTGGGGAGAGCGATCCTTATTCAGAGCGGGCTTAGCCCAGCAGCGAGAGCACGTTCTGGGGCTGCTGGTTGGCGATGCCCAAGACCTGCGTGGCCGACTGCACGAGGATCTGCGAGCGGGTCAGGCCCGAGGTCTCGTTGGCGAAGTCCGAGTCGCGGATGATGGACTCGGCGGCGACGGTGTTCTCGAGGGACACGCCCAGCGAGCGGATGGTCGCGCCGACCGTGTTCTTCTGGAAGGCGCCGAGCCGGCCGCGGAGGGAGGAGACGTCGGCGATGGCCTTCTCGATGACGCGCTGGGCGTTGGTGAGGTCGCCGTCGACGAGGTTGAGTTCGCGGCCGGCGCCGAGATTGGACAGGAAGTAGACCGAGCCGTCGTCGTCGTGGCGTCCGATCTCGCGGACCGCGACGTTGCCGATGCCGATGGCGACCTTGCCGCCGATGTTGACCTGGCCGGCCAACTGGAAGTCGGCGCCGCCGCCGGTGATCTTGAAGGCGGAGATGGGGCTGAGGGCCTGCGCGGCGACCGTGGAGAGTTCGACCTGCACGTCGAGGAAGTCCGTGCTGATGCGGGCGATCTTGCCGTTGGTGGTGGCGTTGATGCCGTTGATGGTGGCCCCGAGGTCCTGGCCCAGGTCCTTCACGCGGTTCGTGGCCGCGGCGAAGGTCGTGACGGCGCCGGTGTTGGCGGAGAAGTTGGCGCTGGCCTGGTACTGGAAGATGCCGTCGCCCACGGCGCCCGCGTCTTCGACGACCTTGACCGCGACGAACTCGTTGGAGCCGTAGGCGGTCGAGGACAGGCGGATGCCGGTGTTGCCCGCGGCCGAGAGGGTCGCGGAGACGCCGGTGACGTCGGTGAAGGTGTTGATGGTGGGGCCGACCCGGGGGAGCGTGGGGCCCGAGGGGAGGGGGAGTTTGCCGGGGCCGGGGATGGCCGCGGTCTCGGTGGGGAAGCGGGGCGCGGGG
>JACVCK010000154.1 GCA_016742055.1 Phycisphaerales bacterium | reverse complement strand
GAAGGGCGGTTTTTTTATTCATGGACCCGCCGTACTCGACGCACATCGACTACTCCGACGATCCGGCGTGCATCGGCCGGCTGGACGCTGGGGCTCCGGGGGGGCGGGGGCAGGTTCAGGGCGCGGAGTACTACCGGGCGATGGAGGGGGCGCTCCGCGAGGCGCACCGGGTTCTGCGCGACCGGCGGTACATGGCGATCTACGTCAGCGATTCGTTCAAGAAACGGAAGGCGCCGGCGCTGTCGTTCATGCCGATCGGCTTTGAGTTGTTCTCGATCGCGCGCGGGCTGTTCAAGCCGGTGGACATCGTGGCGGTGGTGCGTCAGAACGCCAAACTGCGCAAGGGCAACTGGCACAAGGCGGCGGAGGAGGAGAACTTCTTCCTGCGCGGGTTCAACTACCTGCTGATCTTCAAGAAAGAAAGCGACGCCCGCTGAGATAGCCCAGCGTGCGCCGCCCTGGCTGAAACGGGTGGTCGAACGGTCCGCGCGGGTCAGAACAGCAACTGGAACTGCGCGCGGAAGGAAACGGAGTTCTCTTCGGAGGACGGCAACAGGCCGATGCGGTCGTTGAGGTCGCCGCGCCCGCCGGTGGCCAGGTTCTGCACCAGGTCGTTGTCGGTGGTGGGGTCGAGGTACCAGACGACGTCGAAAGTGAAGCGTGCGGCGTGCCCGTGGAGGTAGTAGTTCACGCCCGCGGTGACGGAGTTGAAGGGGTCGTCGTTGGCGCGGTCGCCGTCGGGCAGGACGACGTCGTAGCGTCCGAAGATCTCGAGTTTCTCGGCGACGAAGAAGCCGCCCTGGACGAGGAAGCCGAAGTCGTCGGTTTCGGGCGCGGCGCCGTCGGGCTCGATGTGGAGGCCCACGCCGTAGGCGAAGATGTTCCAGCCGTCGCCGGCGAACATGAGGTCGGCTGTGTAGGCGAGAACCTCAGCGTTGGGCCCGCCGGGCTGGTCGGGGCCGCCCTGGAAGTGCGCGGCGACGCCGAGTTTGCTTCCGAACTCGGCGCCCCGGGGCGAGGACAGGCGGTCGAACTGGGACCATTCACCGGCGAACTTGGCCTCCCAGCGGGTGGTCAGGCCGTAGTCCGCCTCGTTGGGCGCGGTGAAACTGGTGTTCTCGCTGCGGATGCCGTCGTCGAATCCGGCCCACATGCGCCACCAGTCCGCGGCGTAGTGCATCCAGACGCCCTGGCTTCGGTCCTGGGCGAAGACGGCGTTGACGACGGACTGATCGACGGCGAGTGAGTACTTCTCCTGGGCGAGGTCTTCCCAGAGGACGGGCATGCGGAGTTGGCCGGCGAGGACGATGATGCCGTTGTCGAAGGCGTAGCCGAAGTAGGCGTCTTCGAGTTCGGCATCGCCGTTGTTGCTGGAGAAACTGGTGGAGACGCGGTAGAGGAGGCTGGGCTCGAAGATGTTGCCGCTGAACTCGAGCGCGGTGCGGGGCAGGGAGAAGCCCATCTCGAGGTCGTCGACGCCGGGGGTGTCGTCGTCGGTGGTGGTGAGGATGTAGCGGAACTGCATCTGGCCGCCGACGTTGAGCCGGAACGAGCCGTCGGGGGAGGCGAGGAAGAACGCGCCGTCATGCCCCGCCATGGAGCCGGCCTGGAGGAGGCTGCTGCGGGTCTGGGCGTCGGCCATCATCTCCGCCACCAGGGCCCGGACCTCGTCCACTGAGGTCGAGGACCACGAGTTCCCGGTGTTCGGGTTCGCGCTGGCCGCCGTCCCGGCCGCGAGCGCAACGCCCGCAGCAACGATGCTGCCGATCCGTTTCATGATGTTCGTGCTCCTTGCACATATTGAGGATGCGGCTGTCCTTTATAGACCCGGCTGGAGAATCGGCAAGTCCTGGGCGGGAAGTTCACGAATTGTGGATAAAATAATCCCGAATACTTCAGGTCAAACCCTGATTGCGGGGCAGGCGTGGCTTGGTGGGACAGGGTGGGGGGCTCAGCCCTTGGTCTGGATGAGGCGCATGGGCCGAGCGTTGGCGCCGAGGACGGCGCGGGCGTCGGCCTTCATCCAATCGGCGAGCGCCGCGGCGTAGACGGCGCGGAAGTCCACGGTGTGCTTGAGGTCGCCGTCGTCGAGTTCGGTCATGGAGGGGTGGGGGTTGGCGACGCCGGGGCGGACCATGGGGCCGACGAGGAACATGGGCGCCGCGGCGCCGTGGTCGGTGCCGGCGCTGGCGTTCTGACCGACGCGTCGTCCGAACTCGCTGAAGGACATGGTGAGGACGCGCTCGTGCGCGCCTTGGGCGCGGAGGTCGTCGTAGAACGCCTTGACGGCGTCGCCGAACTCGGCGAGGAGTTGGGCGTGCCGGCCCTGCGCGCCGCCCTGTCCGGCGTGGGTGTCGAAGCCGGACATGGAGGCGTAGTAGACGCGCGTGGGCAGTCCGGCGCGGATCATGGCGGCGATCATCGAGAGTTGGCGCGCGAGGCCGGTGCGCGGGTAGTTGACCAGAGGGGTGGCGCTGACGGCGCGGCGGATGGCGTCGCTGCTGAGTTGCGCGTCCATCGCGGTGCGCGTAAGGAACTCGAGACTGGAGTCGCCGTCCGCGGGCGCGTCGGCGGCGAGCCGGCGGTAGGGCTCGGCCATGGCTTCGTGGAGGTCCTCGCCGGTCCAGCGGAACAGGTCGGCGGTTTCGAAGGCGACGGGGCGGACCTTGCGGCCTTCCATCGCGAGGGGTGCGGTGCGTCCGATGGCGACGCCGCCGCAGTCGGGTCGGCCGGCGCACTCGTTGTCGAAATAGCGTCCGAGCCATCCCTGTCCGACGCCGCTTTCGTCAGCGGTCTGCCAGATGTCCATGGACACGAAGTGGGAGCGATTGGGGTTTGGGTATCCGACGCCCTGGACGACGGAGAGGAGCCCCTGGTCGTGGAGGTCCTGGAGGCCGCGGAGTCCGGGGTGGAGGCCGACGGGCTCGCGTGAGCCGAGTTTGAGGACTTGTGCTTCGGGGATGGCGATGGCTGGCCGGGCGTTGTAGTAGGCGGGTTGTGCGAAGGGGACGACGGTGTTGAGTCCGTCGTTTCCGCCGCCGAGTTGGACGACGACGAGGATGCGTTCCTGGGGGATGCCGGGGACGCTGGTTCCGGCGCCGGCGGGCGCGGCGAGGGCGAGGGCTGAGCGATCGAGGAAGCGTGGGATGGTGACGGCGGCGGAGGCGAGGACCATGCTCCGGGCGATGAAGGCGCGTCGCGAGTAGGCGTCGGCGTTGTGGAGGTCCATGTGAACTCCGTGGGCGTCAGGTCAGTTGGTGCTCTGGGGCGGCGGTGGCGATGACGAGCATGGCGGTGACGACGTCGGGGGTGATGGCGGCGCGCTCTCGGGCGAAGCGGGCGAGTTCGGGCGCCAGGCGGTCTCCGGCGGGCCCGAGGGCGAGTCGTGCGAGGTACTGGGCGAGCCGTTCGGGGTCGCGTTCGGAGCCGGGGGGTTCGCGCGCGAGGTCGGCGAGAATGGGGGAGGGGTCGTAGCGCTGGGCGTGGGCCATGGCGTCCACGCCGGCGGGGGTGCGGCCGGTGAGAAGGTAAACGAGGATGTTCTGACGGATGAACAGAGTGGAGGTGTTGATCCAGGTTCTTCCGCCGGCCCATCCGGCGACGCTGGGTGGGAAGAACAGGCCTTGGCCCATGCGGTCGAGCGCGTCGCAGAGGACGCCCAGGTCTCGGACGGGGGTGCGCAGTGTGCGGACGGCGCCAACGACGAGTTCGACGGGGGTTTTGATCTGCCGGCTCTGGTGGGCGGGCTCGTAGAAGAACTGGGAGAGGAACAGTCGGCGCAGGGCGGGGCGGACGTTGTATCGGGCGGCGCGGATATCGGTGGCCATGGCGCGGAGCGCGTGCTGCGCGGCGGGGGGCGCCTCGCGGTGGTCGTCCGGAGCGTCGTGGTCCACGAAGTAGCGGTAGAGGCGCAGGGCGAGCCGGCGCGAGCAGGCGGGGCTCTCGAGGATGGCCTGCACGAAGCCCTCGCCGTCGAGGGGTCCGGAGCGGCCGAGGATGGCCTTGGGGCCGTCGTCGTGGGCGCTTTGTCGGAAGACGAAGCGTGCGCCCTCGAAGGAGTAGCCGGTGAGGGCGCGGGCGCCCTCGCGGATGTCCTTCTCGGTGTACTGGCCCTCTCCGAGGGAGAACAACTCCATGAGTTCGCGGGCGAGGTTCTCGTTGGGTCGCTGGCGTGTGGAGGCGCCGTTGTCGAGGTAGGCGAGCATGGCGGGGTCGCGGATGACGCCGAACAGGATCTTTGAGTAGTCCCCCGATGCGTTGGCGCGGAACAGGCGGTTCTGCGCGAGCATCGCTTCGGCGTTCTCGACCTTGCGGTGCGAGGTGGCGAAGAGGCCGTGCCAGAAGAGCGTCATCTTTTCTTCCAGCGGGCGGGGCGTTTCGATCATCCGCGTCAGCCACCAGCGCTGCATCTGGGCGATCTGCGCGCGGTCGTCGCGCTCCATGCGCTGCTGGAGGAGGCGGAAGCGGGCGAGGGCGTCCTCGTCGCCGCGGCGGGCGGCTTCGCGACGTTCGCGCCGCTGCTCGGGCGTGAGCGGGACGACGACGCCTTTCTCGAAACGGTCGCCGTCGTCGGCCGCCCAGGGGGTCTTTTCGACGTTCAGGAGGAGGTCCACCGCGCGCTCTGGGCCCATGGCGCTCAGGGCGCGGACCTGCTCGGGCGGGCCGCCGAAGCCGGCGCGGACGAGAAGGTGGCGGGCGTGGTCATAGCCGAATTCACGCGGCCGGATGGGCTGCATGGATGCGTCGGGCTTTGGGTCACGCTGCGCCATGGCGGGGCTCTTCAGTTCAACGGCGGCGCAGGGCGGGGGATTGCCGCAGGGGGCGGGTTCGAGATGCTATGGGTCGCGCGGGGGGCGTGTTTCAACGGACGAGGCCGCGGCGGAGGTCGCGGAGGGGGTAGAAGGTGTCGCGCCATCGGACGCCGCCGGCGCGGAGGGTTCGGAGGGTGGAGTTGGCCATGGCGGCGAGGAGGGTGAGGAAGCCGAGGGGGGCGGCGAGCGCTTCCCAGCCGCTCCAGCCGTGCATCCGCGCGATGCGCCAGGCGAGGGGCACGCTGGAGAAGAGGCCTGCGGCGGCGAACCAGCCGGCCGGGGTCATCGTGAACGGGCCGACGAGGCCTGCGCCCACGGCGACGGCGCCGGCGAGGAGGATCAGCGCCGCGAGCCAGGCGCGGAAGCCGATGATGGCGAACATGTTCTTTTCGAGGATGCGGACGAGTCCTCTGGCGCTGTCGGCCCAATCGCACTCGGCGTCCTGCGCGCCGAAGTAGACGCGCGTGCGTGCGCCGGCGCGTTGTGCGAGGAGGCCGAGTTTGACGTCGTCGACAACTTCCATGCGGAGCCGTTCGTAGCCGCCGAAGGCGCGGAAGACGTCGGCGCGGACGAGGTTGAAGGCGCCGACGCCGATGGCGGTGGGGCGGAGGGCGAGGTTGGTCATGAGGACGTGACGGAGGCCGGCGAGGGATGCCGCGAGCACGGCGGCGCGCCCCGCGGGCGTGCAGCGGTGCATGGCGGGGAGCATGCAGAGGTGGCCCGCGCCGTCGCGCTGCGCGGCGGCGACGGCCCGAAGCGCGGCGTCTTCAGCGAGCCAGACGTCGGCGTCGGTGAAGAGGATCCAGGCGCCGGTGGCGCGGGCGGCGCCGAGGTGGCAGGCGTGGCACTTGCCGAGCCAGCCGTCGGGCAGTTGTCGGACGTGGACGACGTGGAGGCGCGGGTCCTCGTGCGCAATGCGGTCCATGATCTCGCCGGTGGCGTCGTCGGAGCGGTCGTCGATGGCGATGATTTCGAGGTCGGCGTAGCGCTGCGCGAGGAGTCGGCGGAGGGTGGTTTCGATGCGCGCGGCCTCGTTTCTTGCGGGGACGATGACGGACAGGCGCTCGGCGGGGGGGTTGTCGATTGCGGGATTGGACGATGCGGGCAGGGGGCGCAGGGTCCAGAGGCCGCAGGTCCAGATGAGGGTGAGGGCGAGCCAGAGCGAGCCGACGACCCAGAGGAGGATGTGGAGTTCGTTGGGCATGGTTGTTGTGTACGGGTTCGGTTCGTCGGGTCGTTGGAGGCGCCGGAGCGTAGAATCCCCGGCGTTCTTCCGGCCGACGGCCTCCGCACAGGATCACCACGAGCGACCCGCCATGCCAGACCGGATCATTGTCGCGTTTGATGGCTCCGACCTTGCCCGGGAGGCGTTCATCCACGCGCTGGGCGTCGCTCGCGCGGCGAAGTTGCCGGTGTTGGCGGTGTACATCGTCGAGCCCTTGCCGCTCGTGCCGCCGGTGGGCGATCCCCTGTTGGCGTTCGATCCGACGCCGTCGATCATCGCCAGCCCTGAGGAGGTGGCGGAGCGGGACGCGGAGCGGCGCGGCGCAGGCGGGCGGGTCCGGGGGAGGCGGCCGCCGATCCCCCCCGGGCCGGGGGGTAGGGGGGGG
>JACVCK010000153.1 GCA_016742055.1 Phycisphaerales bacterium | reverse complement strand
GGATCACCGAGTCAACTCTGAGGCGGTCGTGGAACGCGCGCGACGACGTGACGGCGTCCTGCCCGGTCATGGCGTCCACGACGAGCATGACCTGATGGGGGCGGGCCGCGTCCTTGACGCGGGCCAGTTCGTCCATGAGCGCGGCGTTGACGTGGAGGGGCCCCGCGGTGTCGAGGATCAGGGGGTCCACGCCGGCTCGTTTGGGCTCGGCCAGGGCGCGCTTGCACACGTCCACCGCCACGCCCACGGCTTTGCCATAAGCGGCGACCTTGTCGGGCTCGGCGTAGAAGAGCACGCTCGCGCCGCCCGGCGCGTCGTCGCGCACGTGCTCGGCGACGAGGCGGAGTTGCTCGACGGCCGCGGGGCGCTGGAGGTCGGCGGCGGCGAGCATGACCGAGCGCCCGCGCTTCTTGAGGTACGCCGCGAGTTTGCCGCAGGTGGTGGTCTTGCCCGAGCCCTGCAGGCCGCAGAGCATGATGACGGTGGGGCCGGGGCTGGCGCGGGGCACGCCGGCGTTGTCGGAGTCGGGATCGGCCATGAGCGCCACGAGGCGGTCGTTGACGATGCCGATCATCTCTTCGCCGGGCTTGAGACTCTTGGTGACGTCTCTGCCGACCGCTTCGGCCCGGACTTCGTCGCAGAAGTCGCGGACGACGTCGTAGTGGACGTCTGCCTCGAGCAGGGCCGTGCGGATGTCCTCCATCGCGTCGGCGATGTTGGACTCGGAGATCGTCGCCTGGCCGGTGAGGCGGCGGAGGGCGGTGGAGAATCCTTCGGAAAGCCGTTCAAACACGGGGTCGCTCGCTCCCCGCGGCCCTGGGGTCGGCCGCGTTATGTAAAACTCATCAGGGCACCCGGGCGGGCGGAGTGTACGCGCCGAACCCCTCCGGCGGGGCCCCGCGGAGCCATAGCAGCATCTCCTCCCATGCCTCGAACGCCAGGAAGTGCCCGCCTTCAGGCGCGATCTCGAGCGTGGCGCCGGGTATCGCCGCGGCCAGGTGCGACGCCATCGACACGGGGACAATGCGGTCGTCTGCGCCGTGCCAGATCCGAGTGGGCGCCTTGATGGCGGCTGGGTCGAATCCCCACGGCGACGCGAGGAGTTTGAGTTCGGTCGCCAGCCCCTCGTGGCCTTGCTGCACGGCGTCGATGAGCATGTCGGACAGGAACGATGGATGACCGGGCCGCTCCAGAAGGGCGCGATCGGCGTGCGAGAGGCGTGGGAGGAGCGTGCGGACGACCCCGTCGGGGTCGCGGAGTAGCGAGCGGCGCCACGACGCGATTGCGGGGCCGACGAGAATCGGCGCCGCGCGGACCAGTTGAAACCCGCGGCGGGCGAACTCCGGCGCACTGTCGAGCGCTCCGGGGCGGTCCAGAGGGGCCATGGGCGACACCAGCGCCAGACGCGAAACGCGATGGGGGAGCATCGCCGCGGCGGCGCAGGCGTACGGTGCTCCTCCGGACCACGCGCCGACGGCGAACGAGCCGATGTCCAGGGCGTCGGCGATGGCTTCAACGTCGCGGGGCCAGTCGGCGATGCGCCGACGCGGCGCCGGTGTGGAAAGGCCGCAGCCGGGGCGGTCGGGGAGGATCAGGCGCACGCCGAGGCGGAGTGCGATGCGGTCGTCGGGGTGGCGCTGGACGCGGCTGCCGGGCAGGCCGTGGAACAGGAAGACGGGAAGCGCGCCGGGTTCACCGACGAGGTCGATGGCGAGGCCGCGTCCTCCGGGGAGGGGAATGAGCCGGCCCGGTGTCCGAGGCGTGGGTTGGCCCATGACGCCCTTTGTAGGGCGCGGGGGCGACTCTTGACCGGACCCTCCCCACCGACTCTCTGCTAGGTCCGATAATGCATCTTATGTTAAATTGCCCTCTGGGCGCCCTTCTGGGACGGGTCAGGGGCGTCACGGGCCGGTGGCTTGGGGCGCGGGTCCGGGCGGGATGGCGCGGGCCTGGCTGTGCCAACTTGGGGGGGCTTGGGCGCGGGTTGTGGCTCAGGGCGCACAGTTGAGCGACGTATTGAAGTGGCTGAGGATGACGTTGTAGTCGGCGAAGTCCACGACGCCGTCGAGGTTGACGTCGCCTTCGAGCGTCAGGCCCTGGCGGAGCCATTGATCGAGCACGATCACGAGGTCGGCGAAGTCGGTGCGCCCGTCGAGGTTCGCGTCGCCGGGCTGGACGAGGCGCATGATCCACTTCTTGAACTGCGGCTCGGTGAGGGCGAGCGCGTAACTGTGCAGCCCGAACCAGGAGGCGCCGTTGGGGCAGTTGGACGGGCCGCAGGGCGCGCAGGAGTCGGTGGCGCCGACCCACATGCCCACGACGACGGGCCGTCCCTGCTGGAGCGTGAGGAGCGGTCCGCCGGAGTCGCCCTCGGCCGCGGCGCATTCGCCGGGGTACGGGCTGACCTGATCAAACACGGCGGTGAGGAAGGAGCCGACGCGGTAGACGTCGTTCTCCCCCCAGGCCTTGCCCTTCGTGCCCCAGCAGTAGCCGCTGCCGGGCTGGCCGTTGATGAGCGCGCCGGCCTGTCGTCCGAATCCGCCGGTCTGCACGTGGAAGGCGTTGTTGATGCCGGAGGGCACGGGCCCGCCGAGGCAGGCCCACATGGGCAGCGGGGTTGCGGGGTTGATCTCGAGCAGCATCAAGTCGGCGGATGGGTGCGGGTGCACGGCGACGACGTCGTAGTGCACGCCGTTGAACTTGAACGGGAACGTGACGTGGTCGTGGCTGTTGTGTCGCGCGGTGACGGCCCAGTTCGGGGCGATCGCTGTCGCGGAGGCGCCGGCCCACTTGCCGACGACGTCGCGCCAGGGCGTGGGCTGGGTGTTGGGGACGATGATGCAGAAGATCGAAGCCGCCAGCGCTGCGAGCATGGGTTGTCCTCTTGTAAGCCCTTGACGTCCGCTCGCAAGGCGAGCGGGCGAACAACCCCGGGGCACGAACCACCGCGTCGGATGAAGCGGGAGTGTTGCGGGAATGAATCCGAAGTTACGCGGCGATTTCGTGCACGGATGCAACCCCTGACGACTTGACGCGCGACACCCCGACAATCGGGATGCGGCGGACAGCATAATCAGGGGGCGCGGAGCGCGTGCGCGCTGCGGGCGGTCATCGTTCCCGACGACCTTTAACGCATGGCGGCGCGGGCGGCGGCCTTGCGGTCCACGTTCTCCAGCGCCCGCTCGGCACGCTCGCGGACGACGCGGGACGTGTCGGCTGCGGCGGAGCGCAGAGCCGGTCGGGCGGCGGGGCCGATGCGTTCGAGGGCTCCGACGGCGGCGAGGCGGACGGCGACGTCGCGGTCAGAGAGGAGCGCGGCGAGGGTCGGGATGGCGTCGGCGCCGGATGTTCCGAAGCGCCCGATGCCGGTTGCGGCGCGGGCGCGGACGCCGCCGTCGGCGTCGCGGGTGGCGGCCTGGAGGGCGGGCATCGCGGGGTGGCCGAGATTGCTCAGGGCCGCGACGGCGGAGAGGCGCACGTGCCGATCGGGGTCGCGGACGGCGTTGGAGAGCGCGGGCAGCGCCGGCGCGGCGTCCCTTCCGAGCGCGGCCAGTTGTTCGGCGGCGCGTCGGCGGTCGGAGGCGGCGGCGGCGGACAGCGTCTGGGCGATCTGGGCCACGTGCGAGGCGGAGGCGCCGGCCGAGCCGGCTTGGCGCTCGTCGAGGTTGCGCATCGCCAACTGCGCTCGGGAGCGGACGAGACTGCTGCGGTCGTTTGCGGCGACGCGGATGAGGGTCGCGCCGTCGGGGCCGAGCCGTTCGGCGGCCCAGACGACGCGCGAGCGGACGATCTCGGACTTGTCGCGCATCGCGGCGCCGAGGGCGCTGACGAGGGCAGGATCGGGGATGGCGATGGCGCCGAGGGCCCCCACCGCGGCGGCGCGGACCTGTTCATCGGGGTCGGCCAGCGCGCGCGAGAGCGGCGCGACAGCGTCGGGCCCGAGGGCGCCGAGCGCGGCGGCGGCGGACATGCGCACGAGGGGCGAGCGGTCGTTGATGAGCGCGTCGGCGAGGGCGGGCAGCGCGGCGTGGGCGGAGCGGCCGAAGCCGCGCAGCGCGGAGGCGGCGCTCAGGCGCGTGGAGTGATCGCCCTCGCGGAGCGCCAGCGTGAGTTGGCGGACGGAGTTGGCGGAGGCGGCGTGTTCTCTCGGCGCGCGTTCGCAGGCGCTCGCCGCGAGCGCGACGAGCGCGAGGATCCATGCTCCTGCTGTGCGTGCGTGCATGGCGTGCGGCCTCCGTGGGCGGCGGGCGCCGATCGCCCGAACAGCCCCCCTACTGCATCGGCGGGAATAGGGGTGAACTTGGGCCTGAAGGCCCGAACAGCGGGCCTCTTGGGGCGTATGGACTGACGACGGGCGCGGACAGGCCCGCGCCGAACGCTGCAGGCGATCCAGGCAAAGGAGGTCGCGGATGGTCGTTCACGTCCACGGTCGGAACATTCCCCTGACCGATTCGCTGCTCCGCACGATCGAGGAGCGTTTCGCGGGGGCTCTGGGCAGGCGCGAGGCGCGGGTCCGCGAGGTGCGCGTGGTCGTCGAAGACGTCAACGGGCCCAGGGGCGGAACGGACATGCACTGCCGGGCCGAGATCGCGCTGGCGCCGCGCGGGCGCCTGGTGGTGGACGCGCACGATGGCGATCTGCACCGCGCGGTGCAGGCGGCCGCGAAGCGGGCGCGGACGAGCGTGTTCCGCGTGGTGGACCGGCGCCGCTCAGGCCGTCACGGTCGTGCGGCCTGAAGGCAGCGGGCCACGACGTCGGCGATCTTGACCAGTTCGCCCTTGCCGGGGTCGCTGCGGAGTTTGAACTCCACCGAGCCCTCGGCCAGGGCCTTGTCGCCGGGCGTGATGCGGATGGGGGCGCCGATGAGGTCGGCGTCCTTGAACTTCACGCCGGGGCGCTCGTCGCGGTCGTCGATGAGCACGTCGAAGCCGGCGGCGGCGAGGCTGCGAGCGATCGACTCCGCGGCGTCCATGCCGGGCGAGCCGGGCTCGACCTTCAGCGGCGTGACGACGACGTGGTACGGCGCGATGGCCATGGGCCAGACGATGCCGTTCTCGTCGCTGCTCATCTCGACGCACGCGGCCATCGTGCGTGAGACGCCGATGCCGTAGCAGCCCATGATGACGCTGCGCCGCTCCTGCTTGTCGTCGAGGATGCGGAAGTCCATCGCGTCGGAGTACTTCGTGCCGAGTTTGAAGATGTGCCCGACCTCGATGCCCTTCTTGGCTTCGAGCGTCGCGCCGGGCGCGCGGGGCGAGGGGTCGCCGGCGACGGCGTTGCGGATGTCGGCGACCTTCACGCGCGAGGCGTCGTCGAGGGCGGCGCCCATCTCACGGCGCCAGTTGAAGTGCTTGACGTGGTGGTCGGGCTCGTCGGCGCCGGTGGCCCAGAAGCCCGCCTGCGCGGCGTCGGGGTCGATGAGCAGGAGGCAGTTCCTCCCCCCCACCGCCGCCGCCCGCGGGCTGACGTAGCCGATGGCGAAGCCGGCGGCACGGGCCTCCTTGTCGTCGGCCATGGAGACGGGGCCGCCCGCAGCGGCCTTGACCTTTCCCTCGTTGACCTCCTGATCGCCCCGCACCACCGCCAGGACCCACTCGAACGGCCGGGCCTCGCCAAGGGCTCGGAACACGAGCGTCTTGAGCATGCGGTCGGGCTTGACCTTCATGAACTTGCCGACCTCCTCGATGCCGGGGAGGTTGGGCGTGTGGACCTTCTGCAGGTCGCCGGAGGGCGGGCCGTCGAGCGTCCAATCGCGCGGGCCGGTTTCACACTTCTCGACGTTGGCTGCGTAGCCGGTGACGGGGCAGACGAGGATGGTGTCTTCTCCGGAGTCGGCGTTGACCATGAACTCGTGCGAGGCCGAGCCGCCGATGGGGCCGGACTCGGCCTCGACGACGGTGAACGACAGGCCGCAGCGCGTGAAGATGTTGACGTACGCGCGGTGCATGGCGTCGTAGGCGTCGTTGAGGCCTCCGGGGCCTTCGAGGCGCATGTGGAAGGAGTAGGCGTCCTTCATGATGAACTCGCGGCATCGGAGGAGGCCGGAGCGGGGGCGGAACTCGTCGCGGAACTTGGTCTGGATCTGGTAGAGCGAGAGCGGGAGTTGCTTGTAGGAGACGACGCCTGCCTTCATGGCGTCGGTGATGATCTCCTCGTGCGTGGGCGCGAGGGCGTTGACGCGTCCGTGGCGGTCGGTGAGGCGGAAGAGGTTGTCCCCGTAATCGACGTCGCGCTTGGTGCCCTCGAACATTTCGAGGGGTTCGAGCGCGGGCATGAGCATTTCGATGGAGGCCGCGCCGTCCATTTCCTCGCGGACGATGGCGGAGATCTTCTGAAGGACGCGCCAGGCGAGGGGCAGGTAGTCGTAGATGCCCGAGCCCACGCGTCGGATGTAGCCGGCGCGGGAGAGGAGCCGATGGCTGACGGCTTCGGCGTCGGAAGGGGCGTCCTTGGAGG
>JACVCK010000152.1 GCA_016742055.1 Phycisphaerales bacterium | reverse complement strand
GCGGAGGGGGGATGGGGGAGGGGGCGGCCCGTTCATGTTGGTGTTCGCTAGTTCTTGTATCTCGGTCCGCAGGTCATAATTCGACGAACTCGACTTGACTGCAATATCCTGCCGGATCATTCGGAGATCTGCAAATGGACCTCAGCGCATTCGGACCGAGCAGCCCGGGCAGGTTGGAGCCGACGGTTTTCCTTGAGGAGTTCTGGGACTCGGGACTCCGCAAGACGAGGGAGGTTAGCGGCATGAGCTTCGTGCCGAACCCGCTACCTCCGGGTCTGGAGCGCACGGAGTTGCTCGCTCGCTTGTTTGATCCATTGATTGCGGCGGAACGAGCGATTGCACAATTGGAGGGCAGCGCCCGCCAACTGAAGAACCCTCACATCTTGATCGGTCCATTCAGTCGTCGCGAAGCGATGCTCTCTTCGGCGATTGAGGACACACATGCGTCCGCGGAGCAGATGGCGTTGTTCGAGTTTGAGCCTGATTTTGTCGAGAATCGCGACGAGGTTCAGGAGGTCGTGAACTATGTTCGGGCGCTGGAAGTTGGACTGGCCTCCGACTTGCCAGTGTGCAAGCGGCTTATTCGAGACTTGCACGAGCGGCTCTTGCGGAATGTTCGTCGTGCGAATGCGCGGCCCGGCGAGTTTCGGCGCACACAGAACGCGATCGGGGGCGGGGGCGGATCGTTCTCGTTCGCCGCGGCTAAGTTTGTGCCGCCCCCGCCTCAGCGCCTGCAGGAGAGTCTTGACGCGTTTGAGCGGTACGCCAACACGTCCGATGGACTGCCCCATCTCGTCCGAGTTGCGTTGATGCACTATCAGTTCGAGGCGATACATCCCTTTGACGACGGCAATGGGCGCGTGGGGCGGCTGCTCATCGGGCTGATGCTGTGTCATCCTGAGCATCTCAGCAAGCCGCTTGTGTATGTGAGCGCCTACTTTGAGAAGCACCGCGATCGCTACTACGAGTTGCTCTTCGAAGTCAGTTCGCGAGGGGGGTGGTACGAATGGATCGAATTCTTTCTGCAGGCGGTCGCCACACAGGCGGTGGACGCGATCGGGCGGGCGCAGAGGCTCGCCGATCTTCGAGAGGACATGCATCGTCGCGTTCGGAAGAAACGAGCATCGGCGCTTCTGCCGGAGATCGTGGATCACCTCTTTGTAGCGCCGTCCGTGACCGCGAGGCACGTTTGCGAACTCACGGGAGTGCAGCCGAACTCCGCGTACTCCGCCATCGAGAAACTCGTGGAGGCGAACATTCTCGTTGAGGGCACCGGCCGCAGGAAAGGAACCGTGTATTACGCCCCAGAGATTCTGCGCGCCATTGACACTTGAGTCTCGCGGCTACTGGGCGGGGCTGATCGTCACGCACGGGCACGACGAGCCGATCGTCACGTCCGCGTCCTTCCAGACGTGTTCGAAGCGCTTCCGCACGGCGGCCGCTTCGTCCGGCTTGCCCTGGGCGGCGAGCGCCTGGCTGAGTCCCAGGAGCGACCAGCCGTTCTCCGGCCAGCGGCGCAGGTCCTCGCGGTAGACGGCTTCGGCCTCGGCGTGCTTGCCGGCCTTCATCAGCACGGCGCCGAGGGGGCGGCGCATCGGCTGAACCCAGTCGGGCGGCTCCATGTAGAGGAGCGTGTCCTCGATGGCCACTCCGTGCTTGAGTTCGCGGGCGGCTTCGTCGAGGCGGCCTTCGTTGAGGGCGATCTCGCCCCGGAGTTTGTGCACGGCGATCTGCAGGACGGTCTTGGCGGGGTTGATGGCCATGAGGGCGTCGTCGGGGAGCGCGTCTTTCGCGTCGATGAGGGCCTCGAGTTCGCGCTGGGCTTCGCTGGTGCGGCCGAGGTTGGCGAGCGCCACGCCGCGGGCGTGGTGGCGGAGCGCGCGGGAGATGGGCCAGCGCGGCTCGGGCTCGGGGGCTTCGAGGACTTTCTCCCAGCGTCCGAACTGGGTGAGGACTTCGAGGTCGAGCGTGAGGACGGGGTCGGCGAAGGGGGCGACGTCGTCGGGGACTTTGGACAGCAGGTCCTGCATCGCGCGGGCGCTCTCGAGGGCTTCTTTCTCGCGCCCCTGATTCATGCACGCGAACGCGAGGAACTGCGGGTTGTGCGCCATGTAGATCGACCAGAACTCCGGCGGTCGCCCCGAGGCCTCGCGGTACCGGCGATCGGCCTCCATCGCGGCGCGGTTGCTCTGCGCCGCCTGGTCCCAAGCGCCGACGCGGATGTCGATGTGGGAGGGCATGTGCGTGAGGTGGCCGATGACGGGCGCCGCGGCGCGGAGCGCGTCGGCGGCGGGGACGGCGCGATAGGGGTTGGGGGACGCTTCGACGGCGTGGATGTAGAGGTGTGCGGCGCCGGGGTGGTTGGGCGAGCGTGCAAGGACGGTTTCGAGGGCGTGGAGGATCTGATCGGTCCCTTCGTGGGGCGAGCCGTCGTCCTGCCAGAGGTTCCAGGGGCGCAGGTCCATCATGGACTCGGCGAAGAGGACGAGGACGTCGTCGTCCTGGGCGTGCTGGCGTGCGACCTGCATCATGGCGTCGGCGTAGGCGCGGTCGAGGGGGGCGCGGTCCTCAACCGGCTGCGGGGCGTAGCGCGCAGCGACGGCCTCGATGAGCGCGCGCTCCACGGTCGAGGCGCGATGGAGGCGCATGTTGGCCTGCTGCAGGGCCTCCCACGCGGCGGTCTGGCGCTCCTCGGGCATCGCGGGGTTGTTGATGTGCGGGCCGTGCGCGACGGCGACTCCCCACCAGGGCATCGCGGCGTCAGGGTCGTGGCGTGCCGCTTCGGTGAAGGAGCGGATGGCCTCGTCGTGGTTGAACGCGAAGAGCCAGATCAGGCCCTGATCGAACCAGCGCTGGGCGTCGGCTGAAGTGGTGGAGATGCGGCGTGTGTGCGAGCCCATGCCCTCGAAGAGAACGGGCGCGAGGTTGTGCTCGGTGGGGGCCGGCGCCGGGGGCGCGGCGGAGAGGAAGGACGCGGCCGCGAACGCGCAGAGGGGCGCGAGGGTTCGGGCGATGATTCGGGTCATGGCTGTCTCCGTAGGGGCGCTTCGTGTGAGGGGTGTCATACTCCGGATCGGCCGAGCGTATTCCATCGCGCGGGGCAGAAGGGCGATTGCGGGGCCTGAGCGTGGTTGACTTGTGGTCAACCCGCGCGGCGCAAGTGTGAAACGAAGCCCGCCGCTCCGGTGGTGGAGCGGCGGGCCGCGAGCGGTTGAGGTTGTGGGCGCGACTGTGGATGGGCCGCGCTGCTCAGGGGCAGGACGTGTTGAACCCGGAGATGATGATGTTGAGGTCGGCGAAGTCCACGTCGCCGTCCAGGTCGAAATCGGCGGGGAGATCCAGTCCGGTGGTGTTGAAGGCGCTGAGGGCGGCGTTGAGGTCGTTGAAGTTGATGTGCCCGTCGCCGTCGGCGTCGCCGGGGCAGGAGATGGTGGAAGTCGCGGCGAGGGCGTATTCGCCGGAGGCGCCGTTCCAGCCGGAGACGCGGACGTAGTAGATCATGCCGGGCTGGGCCTGGAACGTGAGCCGGGACCAGCGGGCGGGCGGGGCGAAGTCGTCGTTGCAGGCGATCTGGTTCGCGGCGTTGCCGGGCGCCGCGGAGTGGACGGACAGGACGGTGTCGTACGACGAGCCGAAGGTACTGATCGCGACGGGGCGGGGCTGTGCCACGGTGAGGGCGTACCAGACGTCGCGAGTGGTGGACGTGCTGCCGCAGGACGCGGAGCCGTCGTTGGTGGCGTTGGTGGTGCAGCCGGAGAAGACGTCGCCGACGCGGAGCCGGGCCGCGTTCGCTGCGAGGTCGGCGCCGAAGCCGAAGCCGTAGCGGTACGCGGCGCCGCTCTCGGTGTGGAACTGGGTGGAGTCGTAGGGATCGCCGACGATCAGGTCGTCGCCCTGGGCGGCGAGCGCGAACCCGAAGCGGTGGGCGCCGTCCGGGTCGGTGAGCGTGCGGTGGCGCACCCAGGATCCGCCGACGGTGCGGGAGAAGAGGTCCACGGACCGCTCGTCCTTGGTCACGGCGATGCGTGCGTTCGCGACCGTGACGCGATAGCCGAAGCCCAGGTGCTCGTCGGGGAACTCGGCGTTCAACTGCCCTTCGTAGATGAACGAGACGCCGCTGCGGCGATAGACGTGCGCCACGCCCGCGTCGTCGCTCACGAAGTCCGTGTCCGGGGCGCCCACGACGAGGAACTCGCCGTCGTAGGCGAGCGACCGTCCGAAGCCGCCCCCGGCCTGTCCGCCGCCGGGCGCGGTGAGCGTCGTGAGGACGCTCCAGACGCCGCCGGCGCGCTGGTAGACGCGCACCCAGCCCGCGTCGGCGGGGCCCGCCTGACTGCCGTCCGGGCAGCCGATGATGGCCAGGTCGCCCTTCATCGCCACCGAGGCGCCGAAGTGGTCGTGGGCGGCGCGCAGGAACGTGAACGGCTCCGAGGCCTTGCCGTCCGGCGACCATGTGCCGTCCATGTTCCGCTTGAAGAAGTACGCGCCGCCGGTGTCCGCGAGCGTGAGGCCCTCGACCTTGTCGTGGAAGGGCGCGCCGACGACGGCGAAGTCGCCGTCCATGGCGAGCGCGCGGCCGAAGTTGTCCAATGGCGCGGAATCCGCGGGCGTGTGCGAGGTCTTGAAGGTCCACTGGTAGGGGCCGGTGTTCTCGAAGAAGCAGACCATGCCGGCGTCGTTTGCTCCGCCGTAGGGCCCGCCGGCGAGGATCACGCCGCCGCTGAGCGCCACGGCCGTGCCGAGACGGTCGTTGGCGTTGTTGCCGGTGTTCGGCGCCTGGACCGTGCCCACCACGAGCCACTCGCCCATCGCGTCGCGCTCGAGGATCGACACCCATCCGTAGTCGGTGAAGCCGGCGTTGGGCTCGCCCAGCAGCATCAGGCCGCCCTGCACCGCCACGGACTCGCCGGCCCAGCCGTTGTGTTCCTGCGTCAGGCCGACGGCTTTGAACGGGGTGCACTGGGCGCTCGCGGCGGCGCCGAGGAACATCGCGGCGGCGGCGGCGGTCAAGCCAGAGGGAAAGGGCACGGCCAACTCCTTCACAAAAGGTCGGGTGGACCACCGTTTGCGCCCCACGCGGGGCGGCTATTGGGTGGCCCGTCGCCCCGATACGCCCCGAAGGGAGCGGGACCGGCTCAGGAGCGGTGGGAATTCCTTAAAGGGGCTGGCCGGAGCGGCCCGGAGGGGGGGCGCCTCAGCACTCGGTGTTGAACACCGAGACCACGAGGTTGAGGTCGGCGAAGTTGACGTCGCCGTCCTGGTTGATGTCGGCGGCGGGGTCGTAGCCGGGCAGGCCCTTGTGGGAGTTGAACGCCGAGAGGACCGTGTTGACGTCGGCGAAGCCGATGAAGCCGTCGCCGTCGGTGTCGCCGATGCACGGGCAGCGCACGAAGGCGAAGTGCAGCAGGCCGTCGGCGCCGACGACCACGCCGCGGCTCGTGGTTTCGATGGGGTACGCGCCCGCCTCGGGGAGGGGGAAGCGAGCGATTTCGACGGGGTGGGGCGGGAGGGACATGTCCAGCGCGACGAGCCACACGGTTTCGTCGTCGGCCACGCCGGGCATGTAGACGACGTCTTCGTGGGCCGCGAGGTCGCCGACGTCGGCGAAGAAGGCCCCCGAGGGCGGGAAGGCGTCCGCCGAGCCGGCGCTCAGCGTGACGAGGCTGGACGGGTCGGAGACGTCGATCGTGGCGAGGCGCCCGGATTCGTTGCGGATGTAGAGCCGATCGCCTGCGACGGTCATCGCCAGGCCGGCCGAGCCGAGGTTGGCGATGCTCACGGGCTGACCCAGCAGGGGGAGGACGAAGGGCTCCGCCGCGTTGCGCGCCTCGACGGTGTTGTGGCTGGTGAGCAGGTAGATCGTCTGGCCGTCGAGCGCGAAGTCGCGCGCGTTCAGGCTCTTGAGTGAGAAGGGGAATCCCGGCTCCGCGAGGTCCAGAGTCTGCAGGGCGCGGATGCCGCTCTGGGCGTTCTGGATCAGGACGAAGGCATGGAGCCCCTGGAGCGCGATGCGCCGGAGGATGAACTCGCTGGTGATGTCGGCGTGGGCGATGGGCGCGGGCGAGGCGCCGTTGGCGATGTCCAGGAGCGCGACGCGGGTGGTGGCGACGGCGCCGGTGCCGCGCAGGGTCAGGGCGCGCGGGCCGTCGATCGAGACGCTGTGGCACGTGGGCGGGAAGACCACGCCCGAGGGGATCGAGGTCAGGGGCTGCGGGGCGCCCTCGCCCAAGGCGAAGAAGTCGGTGGCCAGGAGCCGGGCCGCGATGATCAGGTCGTCGCCGCCCCGGTGCGCGGGCGCGGCGGCCAGGGCCCGCACGGGCCCGGTGGCCGGGAGGGAAGGGAGGGGGGCAAAGGCGCAGTCGGGGAAGGGCCCCCCCAGGGCCGCGGCGGCGCCGGCGGCGAAGATGGCTGCGGCGGCGTCGTGGCGCATGGTTTCTCCGGCGGATGTGGGCGGTCTGGGGGATTCAGCAGGGGTCGTTGAACGCCGCCAGTATGACGTTGAGATCGGCGAAGTCCACGGCATTGTCGTGGTTGGCGTCGGA
>JACVCK010000151.1 GCA_016742055.1 Phycisphaerales bacterium | reverse complement strand
ACGTGGACTTCGCCGACCTCAACGCCGTGCTCAGCGCCTTCAACGGCCCGCCCTGCAATTAAGGGTTTTTCCCGATCCATCATGGGCGGCCCGTGGGATTGCCCAGTTTGACCCTAACATAGCGCTGCCGCTCGGGGGTTCCGCGGGGCGGCGGGGGATGGTCATTCGCCCCGGATCTCCTGTCCCCATCAGACTTTTTGTGGTTTTTGCGCCCGAGGCCCTTCCCACCCGTCGGAAGTTGTGATACGTTCTAGTCTGATTCGGGAGCGATTCACTCGCTCAGGACTGGAAGTACACGTCACACATCGAAGCCGCCCCCAACAAACACACGGGGTGGCGGAGAGCAGAGGAGAAACACGTTATGACGAAGATGATCATCGCCGCTGCGGCTCTCGCCGTGGCCGGTTCCGCCCAAGCCGCCGTCACCGGCGTCATCTGGCGCCCCGTTGCCAACGCGCCCGCTCAGGGCAGCCCCAACTTCCCGGGCCAGGCTGGCAACACGATCTACACGTTCGACCTGATCCTTCAGGGCGACGCTGGCCAGCGCATCAACGGCATCAACATGGGCGACTCCGCGTTCCCGAACGCCGCCCCCTACGCGCTGTACACCAACGGCGCCGTCGCCAATCACCAACTCGGCGGCAACGTCCGCTCGACCGCGTTCGAAGGGTTCTTCCCGGACATCGCGTTCGACACGTTCGTCGCGCTGGGCTCTGACGCTCCCGGCCCCGCCATCTCCTTCGCCGGCGGCACCAACCTGTCCGGCGTGGGCGGCGTCCTCCGCGCCACGTGGTTCACCACGGACAACGCCACCCTCGACGCCAGCGGCGAGATGCGCATCATGCGCGTCAGCGTCGGCTACGTCAGCTCCTTCGATCCGTTCGCCAAGGGCTCGGGCGCCTTCCTCGGCACCCTCGGCATCGGCGGCCTCGAAGTCGGCTCCCCCGAGTCGTCCATCCAGGTCGGTCTGCCCGGCGGCGTCCTCACGGACCTCGTCGTCGGCAACGCCTTCCAGGAAGTCCCCGCCCCCGGCGCCGCGGCGCTGATGGGCCTCGCCGGCCTCGCCGGCCTCCGTCGTCGTCGCTAATCACGACACGCGGATGTGACGCAGCGCTCGTCCTGTCCGGATGGGCTCCCGAAGAATCAACCGTCGGCGGCCGCAAGGCCGCCGACGGTCTTTTTGCGCGTTTTCACCCCAATTCTCCGTTCCCCTCTTTCATTCCCGACGGACCGGAGCCATACTCAAACCGGCGGGCCCCGACGGGGGGCCGGGGGATCGCAGGCACAGGAGAATCCATCATGCGTCTCGCTCTTCTCGCGTTGTTGGCGGTTGCGTGCGGTCCGGGCGCCGCGTCCGCGGCCGTCACCGGAGTCGTGTGGAGGATCGTCGCCGAAGATACGGGGCTCTGGAACCGGCCCTATGAGGGCATGCCGCAGAACGACGTGGTGGAGGGCGCCAACTGGGCGTCCATGATCCGCGTCACCTGCGACCTCTACCTCACCGGCACACCGGGCCAGCGCATCAACGGTGTCAACATGGGGGACTCCAACGCTCCCAGCGCCACGCCGTTCGCTCTGCACACCAACGCGACGGTCTTCAACCACTCGCTCGGCTCCAACGTTCAGAGCGCCGCGGAGTTCCCGCCGTTCAACTCGCTCGCGTACGACACCTTCGTGGACCTGGGCGGCACGCAGACCACGCCGAACATTTCGTTCGCGGGCGGCACGAACCTGACCGGCTCGGGAGGCGTGCTCCGCGGCACGTGGTTCACAACCGATGAGGCCACGCTCGATCAGGACGGGCGCATGCGCATTCTGCGCGTCACCATCGGCGTTCCGTTCGGGCACAACCCGTTCTTCGGTGGTTACTTCCTCGGAACGCCCGGCCTCCCCGGCCAGGAAGCGGGCGGCCCCGTCTCGCGTCTTGAGGTCGGGTTGCCGAACGGCGAACTCGTTCAACTCTACATCGGCACGGCGCTCTATCCCCCCACCCCCGGCGCTACGGCGCTCCTGGGCATCGCGGGCGCGGCGGGACTGCGCCGACGGCGAGCGGAGTCTCACCTGTTCACGCAGAAACAACTGATCGGAGGCTGAACGTGCATGCCACTACTCGAATCGTCTCTCTTGTCGGCGCCACGCTCCTCGCGAGCGGCGCACACGCCGCTGTGAACGGCGTCATCTGGCGGGGCGTGAACCCCAATCTGCCCCCCAGCGCCAACGATCCGGCTTACGCGTCGCTCGCCCGCTACACCTTTGACCTGATACTGAGCGGAGATTCCGGGACACAGATCCGCGGTGTGAACATGGGCGACGCCGACGACCCTTCGTCATCGCACCTGGGGCTATGGACGAACGGCTCGGTCTACAACCATTTCTTTGGCTCCGACGTGCGCTCACCGTCGTTCGAGCACGTGTTCCCTCATATCGCGCTGGACACGTTCGTCGCGCTCGGATCGACGGTCCCCGGGCCGGCGATCTCGTTCGCGGCGCCCGCCGACCTGAACGCCGACGGCGTGAACGATCGCGTCCTCCGGGCGCACTGGTTCTCCGATGCGGGGGCCGCGCTGGACGCCAACGGCGAACTCCGCATCCTGCGCGTGACCGTGGGCTATGACCCCTCGTACAACCCCTTCCTCTGGAACACCGGGTACCTCGGAACCTAGCCCTGGGGCCCCGGGGCCACCGAGCCGGCGTCGATGCTGCGGGTGATGCACATGGACGGCTCGACGCAGGAATTGGTGATCGGCAGCGCGTTCGCGGTCTATCCACCAAGCCCCGGCGGCGCGGCGCTGCTGGGCCTCGCGGGATTCGCGGGGCTGCGCCGGCGGCGCTGACCTCGACGCGAGGGCGCGATGAGGCGCTCGTCATGCCGAGCATCAGAGAAGTAAGCCCCTCCCTTTGGAGCCCCGTGCCACCGGCGTCGGCTTGGCGAGGCCGGTGTTCCGGCGAAGGGCATCCAACGAAGCCACCGGGTTCGCAAAGCCGATCCCGGTGGCACGTCGGTCACGAAAACCATCCCTTCCGGTCGGGGCTCCAAACTCCAATGCTCTCGCTTCAAGGTGGGCAACCTGCGCGGCCTGGGCCGGGCCCGCGCCGGGAGCCCGGGTCGGGGGAATGTCTCATAATCTTCACATTGCCCCCCCAGGAACGCCAGAAACGGGGTATTTGGCTGATTTCCGCCGCCTGGCGGGCCCCCGCCAAATGCTCTGCCGACCCGGAATCGGCGAAATGGCTGCTTGACGGCCCCGGAACTTCGGGTACATTGTCCATGCACAAGCGGCCTTTCACGCGTTCGCTCCGGCGTGGGCTGCCTTCAAGACACAGGGATGGAGCGAGTAGGAGTTAGAGCGATGACCTTTACGAAGGGCCTTTCCGTTTCTGCGCTTCTCGTGGCTGCTGGCGTTGCCAACGCGGCCGTGACGGGCGTCACCTGGCGCGTGGTTGACAACACCGTCGGCAACCCCGGCGGCGATTCCTTCGCCGGCGCCGTGTGGAACTCGCTGAACCAGTACACCTTCGACCTGATCCTTCAGGGCGACGCTGGCCAGCGCATCAACGGCATCAACATGGGCGACTCCAACGCCCCCGCCGCCACCCCGTACTTCATCTCGACCAACGGCACCGTGTTCAATCACGCCCTGGGCAGCAACGTCCGCTCCGCGGCGTTCGAGCCCGCCTTCTCCGCTCTCCAGTACGACACCTTCGTCGCTCTGGGCAGCACCGTCCCCGGCCCGGGCATCTCCTTCGCCGGCGGCCAGAACCTCAACGGCCCGACCCTTCGCGCCACGTGGTTCACCACGGATAACGCCGTCCTCGACGCCAACGGCGAGATGCGCATCATGCGCGTCACCGTCGGCTACGCCAACGGCTTCAATCCCTACACCCAGGGCGGCTTCCTCGGCACCCTCGGCGTGATCGGCCAGACCGGCGTCGATGCCTCCACGATCGAGATCGGCCTCCCCGGCGGCGCTCTGCAGACCCTCACCGTCGGCAACGCCTTCGAAGTCCCGGCCCCGGCCGCGACCGCCCTCATGGGCCTCGCCGGTCTCGCCGGCCTCCGTCGCCGTCGCTGATCGCGGCTCGGAAAGTGATTCGCCACAACGCTCCTACGTGAGCGTTCTCTAGAGAATCTCACACGCCCGCGGGCTCACCCCTGCGGGCGTTTTTCCTTTTGCCCCGCGGCGCGGGCCGTCGGCTATCCTGCGCTCGGAGGTTCGCGCATGGCCGACGGCGAGAGCATCGAGTCCCTCCTGCACGAAGGGCGGCTGTTCCCCCCGCCCGACGCCGTGCGGGCGGGCGCCGAGGTCCGTTCGCTGGACCAGTGGCGCGAGGTCCACGCCCGTTCCCTGGCCGACCCCGAGGGCTACTGGGCGGAGGAGGCCGGGCGCCTCGAGTGGTTCCGAACTTGGGACCGCGTGCTGGAGTGGGCGCCGCCCGACGCCCGCTGGTTCGCGGGCGCGACGACGAACCTGTGCCACAACTGCGTGGATCGACACGCCGCGGGCCCCCGGGCGGATGCCGCCGCGATCCTGTGGGAGGGCGAGCCGATCGGGCCGGACGGGCCGGAGGTCCGGCGGGTGTCGTTCGCGGACCTGCGCCGGGAGACGGCGCGCCTGGGGGCGGTCCTCAAGTCGCTGGGCGTTCGGAAGGGCGACATCGTCACGATCTACATGCCGATGGTCCCGGAGTTGGCGATCGCGATGCTCGCGTGCGCGCGGATCGGCGCGGCCCACTCGGTGATCTTCGGCGGGTTCAGCGCGTCGGCGATCGCGGACCGCGTGGCGGACGCGGGAAGCCGCGTGATCCTGACCGCCGACGGCGGATGGCGGCGTGGGAAGATCGTGCCGCTGAAGGAGAACGTGGACGCCGCGTGCGTGACGCTCGCGGGCGCGGGCGTGCGCGTCGAGCACGTGGTGGTCCTGGAGCGCTGCGGGAACCCGGTGGCGTGGCATCACGCGCCGGAGGCGTCGCACGGGGACAAGCGGGACCACTGGTGGCACGACCTGATGCGCGCGGCGCCGGACGACGGCGCCTGCGAGCCGATGGACAGCGAGGCGCTGCTGTTCGTCCTGTACACCTCGGGCAGCACGGGCAAGCCCAAGGGAATCCTGCACACCACCGGCGGCTACATGACGCACGTCGCCACGACGGCGCGCGTGGTGTTCGACCTCGACGCGGCGCGGGGCGACGTGTTCTGGTGCACGGCGGACTGCGGGTGGGTGACGGGGCACTCGTACGTCGTGTACGGCGCGCTGTGCAACGGCGTGACGACGGTGATGTACGAGGGCGCGCCCGACGCGCCCACGCCCGGACGGTTCTGGGAGATCGTCGAGCGCCACGGGGTCACGCAGTTCTACACCGCCCCCACCGCCATCCGCGCGTTCATGAAGTGGGGCGAGGAGCATCCGCGCAAGTCCGACCTGCGCTCGCTGCGCGTCCTGGGCACGGTGGGCGAGCCGATCAACCCCGAGGCGTGGATGTGGTATCACCGCGCCATCGGCGCCGAGCGATGCCCCATCGTGGACACCTGGTGGCAGACCGAAACCGGCGGGCACATGATCACGCCGCTCCCGGGCGCGACGCCGACTAAGCCCGGCTCGTGCACGCTGCCGTTCTTCGGCGTGGACGCCGCGATCGTGAACGAGCAGGGCCGGGAGATGCCCGCGAACCAGGGCGGGCTGCTGGCGATCCGCCGGCCCTGGCCGGGGATGCTTCGGGGCGTGCTGAACGACCGTGAACGGTTCGTGCAGACGTACTGGTCGCGGATCAAGGGCCCCGACGGCGAGCCGTACTACTTCGCCGGCGACGGCGCGCGCCGGGATGAGGACGGCTATTTCTGGATCATGGGGCGCGTGGACGACGTCATCAACGTCTCGGGGCACCGGCTCGGCACCATGGAGGTCGAGAGCGCGCTGGTGAGTCATCCGGCGGTGGCGGAGGCGGCGGTGGTGAGCATGCCGCACGAGATCAAGGGGGCGGGCATCGCGGCGTTTGTGACGCTGCGCGAGGGCGCGGGCGTGTCGGCGGACGAGGCGCTCCGCGAGACGCTGCGGTCGCACGTGGTGAAGGAGATCGGCGCCATCGCGCGCCCCGACGTGGTGCGGTTCACGAAGTCGCTGCCCAAGACGCGCTCGGGCAAGATCATGCGCCGGCTGCTCCGCGCGATCGCGGAGGGCCGTGAGCACGTGGGCGACACCACGACGCTCGAGGACTACGCCGTGCTGGCCAAACTGCGCGAGAGCGACGAGGGCTGACGCGATGCCCGACTGGGACCAGGTGCAGGCGTACATCCGCGACGTGTTCGGCGCGCAGGACGCGACCCTCGCGGGCCTGATGCCCCGGGCCATCGCCGCGGGGCTGCCCGCCATCGCGGTGGACGCGTCGGTCGGCCGGCTGCTCAAGACGCTGTGCGCCATGACCAACGGCGGGCGCGGCGCCGCGCTGGCGCTCGAACTGGGCACGCTCGCGGGCTACTCGGCGATCTGGATCTCGCGGGGGCTTCGGCGCGACCCGCCGGGCCGCCTGATCACGCTCGAGCCCGAGACGACGCACGCGGACTTCGCGGAGCGCGCCCTGGCGGAGGCCGGCGCCGCGGGGCGCGTGCAGGTGCGC
>JACVCK010000150.1 GCA_016742055.1 Phycisphaerales bacterium | reverse complement strand
CTGTTTTTGTGCGTGTAGCAGCGCACTCACGCGGGATGAAGCGCGGTAGGCTGTTGGGCGCGTCAGGTGGTGAAAAGGGACCGGCCCGCGGCGGACCCCAAGGGCAACGGCCTCTCGCTGCACCGCCAGGAGGCCGGGCTGGGGCTGGCGCGCGAGGAGCGCTTCAGCGCGTTCAAGACGCCCAAGACCGTCGCCGCGGGACAGTGGGACGGCGACGGGCCGCTGGAGGTCTTCGTGCTGAGCGAAGAGGAGAAGGCGGTGGGCGTGAGCCGGTACGACGGCGACACGGACCGGCTGGGCTTCCCCGAGCCGCTGCCGATCGCGACACCCGGCGCGTCGCCGGTGTCGATGGCGTTCGTCGAACTCAACGCCGGCCCGGCGGTGGCGGTCGTGGTGCAGAACCGGCGCGACCACGCGCTCGAACTGCACCGGCCCGGGGGCGGCGCGCCCGCGGTGATCGCGCTCGAGGGCGTAAACCGCCCGCCCCAGTCCATGCTCGCGGCGGACATCGACGGCGACGGCTCGAAGGACCTCCTGCTGTTCACGCCCAGCGAGCCGATGGTGATGGTGCGTGGGCTGGACGCCGAAGCGGGGCCGACCGTGCTCACCGACCGCGCCATGCCGCAGTTCGGGCTGGTGCAGGCGGCGGGCCCGGGCAACACCGCGCTGCTGGACGTCAACGGCGACGGGCGCGACGAACTGCTGATCGCGGACCAAAACTTCGTGCGCGCCTGTTCGTTCGACGGCGCGACCGGCTGGCGCGTGGTGGAGCAGGTGACCGACCCCGACGCGCGGACGCGGTTCATCGGCCTGACGGTGATCGACCGCGACGGCGCGCCGGTGGTGGTCGTGTCCGACAAGAACGCCGGGCGACTGGTCACCATGCAGCGCAGCGACGGCGCCTGGGCCATCGCCGACCGCATGCGCCTCACGGGCTTCGACCCCCGCGCCCTGTTCGCCGGGGCCTTCGCGGGCGACGGCCAGCCCAACATCCTCTGCCTCTCCGACGACGCCTTCGGCGTGGTGCGCCTGGGCGGCTCGCGCGCGGCGCTGGAGGAGTTCGCCGCGTGGCGGTCCGACGAGAAGAACCGCCTCGAGCACGAGATCAGCGCCGGCGACCTCAACAGCGACGGCTTCGTGGACCTGGTGGTCCTGGACGCCGGAGAGCAGACGTGCCAGATCCTCACGCTGACCGCGTCGCGCCGCATCCTCGAGGCCACCGAGTTCAAGGTGTTCGAGAGCCGGCGCTTCTCCGGCGGTGAAGAGCGCGAGTTCGAGCCCAGCAGCGCGATCATCGCGGACGTCACCGGCGACGGCGCGCCGGACCTCACCCTGCTCTGCCACGACCGGCTGATCGTCTACCCGCAGATGACCGCTCCGTCGCGCTGATGGGGCCCCGCCAGACTTCGCGCATCTCTAACCCCGACCGCCTTGTGGACCGCGGGGCACGGGGTACCTTGTGGCCCGGCTCGATGGGCGGTCCGCGGCGAAGGCCGCGGACGACAGGCCTTTCCTTTTTCCTCGCTCCGGCGATCGGCCGGCGCATGAGCGCGACTTCTGGCGGACGGGAGGAGACCGCCGGGGGTTCGCGCTTTTTTGACGGCCGTCGTCAGGCCTTCTGTCGCGTGATGGCGATGAAGTCGGTCGTCGGCGGGGCGAAGCCGGCGGCGCGGAGGTCCACCGCGATCTGGCCCCGGTGATAGGTGGCGTGGTTCACCACGTGCGTGAGGATCTCGTGCAGGCGGGACTCGTACGCCGCGCCCTCGGTGGAGGTGTACCGCACCGGCTGGTGCAGGCGCGTGTCGGTCCACGAGCCGATGCGCTCGCTCCAGGCGCGTCCGACGGCCTCGGCTCGCTCCGCCGATTCGTTCAGGCCCCACTTGGGGAACAGTTCGTCGGGTCGGGGCGCGGTCCGGTCCACGCGGCTGAGCCAGACCTCCGACGCCGCGACCGTGTGCGCGAGCCGCTCCAAGGCTCGTTCGGGAGCGCGCTCCGCGCCGCGGAGCGCGTCCACGAGCAGGGCCGTGGCCCTGCGGTCGCAGTCGAACAGCCGCCGGAAGTGGTTGACCAGGGGCTCTCCGGCGCCGGGGCCGTGGACGGGGCTCATCTCGCCGCTCCCGCGGACACGCCCTCCAGCCGCTCGCGGACGTTGTCCAGCACGTTCATGAAGTTGATGTACGAGTCGTAGGGTGAGTCGTAGGGGTTGAAGTACTTGTGCACGTCGCCGTCGGCGAAGTACTTCGTGCACATGTAGTAGAAGTGGTCGGAGGTGGTGAGTTTGCGCCAGTCGTTGATGAGGTGGCCGGCGGCCTCGATCTCGCCGGCGTCGTCGCTCGCGCGGGCCTCCTGCAGTCGGCGGCGGATGGGCGCCTCGAGTTTGTACAACTCCTTCAGCGCCGAATCCTGCATGGAGTTGCCGAGCCAGGCGGACAGGTCGCGTTCGGTGTCGGCCCAGGAGATGAGGTTCGGCGCCTCGTACACGCCCGCGGGCGGGAACCGCTCGATCGCCTCGCTGACGGTGTTGAAGTGGTTGTGCCCGGGGTTGACGTCGAAGACCTTTTCGGGCAGCGCCTCGAGGAAGCGGAAAACGCCGGTCTCGGCCCACTGGTGCTCGCCGAAGGTCTCGTAGTCCATGAAGAGGTTGCAGATGTACCCGTTGCCGTTGATCTCGTTCGCCCAGCGGGCGAACTTCTCGGCGGTCAGGGGCCACTCCGACCAGCCCCGGTTGCTGAAGCGGAACGCCACGTCGTCCGACAGCCGGTAGTTCTTCAGCAGGAGCGCGAACGGCCCGCCGTGCGCCCCGGCCCCCCCGCCCGGCGGCGCGTAGACGAAGTTCGGCGAGCGCCCGTGCAGCAGCCAATCGACGCCCTCGCAGCACACGCCCTTGAAGCGGGGCCGGCCCTGCGCGTCGCGGAGGGTCTGGAGGAACGCCGCCAGTTCGTTCGAGTAGATCAGTTCGGTGTTGCGGAACACCGTGGGCGTCTGGCCGAACAGGTCGCGGATGCGCCTGGTGTGCAGGTCCACCTGCTCCACGAACTCCTGCTTGGAGAAGAGGAACGAGAGCGAGTGGTGGTACGTCTCGGCCATGAACTCGCAGCAGCCGGTGTCGGCCAGGGCCTTGAAGACGTCGATGACCTCGGGCGACCAGGCCTGCAACTGGTCCAGCGCCACGCCGGTGATGGAGTAGGAGACCTTGAAGTTGCCCTTGTGGCGGCGCACCAGGTCGAGGATGAGTCTCGTCGCGGGCAGGTAGCACTTGGTCGCGACCTTGCGGCAGATCTCCGCGTTCTTGTCGTCGGCGAAATAGAAAGGATGGTCCTCGAAGACCGTGTAGCGCTTCAGGCGGAACGGCTGGTGGACCTGGAAGTAGAAGACGATCGACGCCATCCGTCACACCCTTCCGGCGCCGCAGCGCCCCTCGCGGACGCGCGGCCCGCACGCTACAGGATAGCCAGGCACAGCACGATCCACGCGCCGCCCGCAACCATCGCCAGCGCCGTGTACCCCACGATGTCCCTGGCGCGCTCCCCGGTCAGCGCCAGCAGCGGAAGCGCCCAGAACGGCTGCAGCATGTTCGTCACCTGATCGCCGTAGGCCACCGCCATCACCAGTTTCCCGGCGGGCGCTCCCGCCTCGACCGCCGCGCCGAGCGCGATCGGCCCCTGCACCGCCCACTGGCCCCCGCCGCTGGGCACGAACATGTTCACCAGCCCCGCCGAGAAGAACATCATGACGCTCAGGCCTGCCTCGCCCCCGCCCGAGGCGCGCACGAACCACTCCGAGATCGAGGCCGCGAGCCCGCTGCCCCGCATCATCCCGATGATCCCCGCGTACAGCGGGAACTGCAGCACGATGCCGGCGCACCCGCGCGCGGCCTCCTCGATCGCCCCCGCGTAGCGCAGCGGCGAGCCGTGCAGCGCCAGGCCCAGCGCCAGGAAAAGGAGGTTCGCCGTGTTCAGACTCAGCGCCCCCAGCCCGCGCGAACCGAACTCCAGCGCCAGCCACGCCAGCATCGGCGCCGCGATCAGCCACGAAACAAGGGAACTCTGCTCCAGGAACGCCGGCACGACGCCCGGGCTCGACGCCTCGCGCGCCGGATCCGCCCGCGCCGCTTCCTGTGGCTCCGGCGCGCCGGCGGCCGGCGTATGGCGCGGGCACAGCGCCGCCAGCGCCGCGGGAACGATCACCCACAGACCCAGCGTTGTCACGGCGTTGAGCGCCGTCCAAGTGGTCTGGCTCAGCGGCACCGAGCCCCCCACCGCCGCCGCCAACTCCGGACCCACCCGCGCCGCCAGCGCCGCGCCGTCCGAGGCGTCCAGCGGCGCCGAGCCCGACAGCCCTCCGTGCCAGGTCATCATCCCCGTGTAGCCCGCGGCCGCGAGCAGAGGCCCCGGCACGCCGAGGCCCTTGTCCCGCATCGCCCGGCGCACGTCCCTCGCCAGGATCGCCCCCACGATCAGCCCCAATCCCCAGTTGAGCAGCCCAAAGCCGATCGCCATCGCCGAAACCATCGCCACCGCGCCCCGGGGCGAGCGCGGCGCCGCGCTCACGGCCCGCAGCAGGCGCGCCACCGGCGGGCTCGCCGCAAGCGCGTGCCCGGTCACGAGGATCAGGCACATCTGCATCCCGAACCCCAGGAGCGACCAGAACCCTTCCGGCCCCTGCCACATGTTCAGAACGGCTCGCCACGGCGACTCATTCGGGGTTTTTCCGGAGGACACCATCCAGACCGAGGCGAGGTAGGTCGCGGCGGTGAGCAGGATGGCCAGGACGAACGGATCGGGGGCCGTAGCCCGGAAGAGGGCGGCGATGCGGGCTCCGAGGCGGGGCAGCATGGCTCCAGACTACCCGAGGCAAAAGGGTCAAAGGTGGGTTCAGGGACCCGATTTTCCTTGACCTGGATGGGGGGATACCGGATATTCGCGGTTCCCGCCGGGCACAACGAGCGGGGTTTCGGAGCAGTCTTGGAGTCATCCGGTGGTCGCGCGTTCGGGCGCGCCCGTCCCGGCACCAACGAAAGAGAGATCCCACCCATGTTCGATCTGTCCGCTCGTCGTCACGCGGCCACGTCCGGCCTTCGATCTGCGCAACTGCTTATCGCCGCGGGACTTGCGGCTTCGGTCGGCGGCGCGGCGTCGGGCGCTTTGATTGTCTCGACCTGGGCGGCGGCCGCGTCGGGCACGTGGAACACGGCGTCCAACTGGTCGCCGAACGCCAACTTCCCGAACAACGGGACTCCGGTGGGCGACACCTACCACGCGATCATCGACGCGACGGGCCCCAACTACACCGTCACGCTGAACACCAACGTGACGCTGGACATGCTCACGCTGAACTCGGCGAACGCGACGCTTTCTCACTCGGGCGGTTCGTTCAACCCCGGCGTGGCGAACATCTCCGCCGGCACGTACCGGCTGGTCGGCGGCTCGATCACCGGCGGCGTCTGGAATATCTCGGGGACCGGCGTGTTCGACGTGGCCTCGAGCGGCAACAACAACATCATCGGCGCCACGATCAACGGCGACATCATCCTCAGCGCCAACTCCGCACGGTCGCGGGTCTCCGGCGCGACGCGGTTCGGCACGGCCCGGCTGTCGGGGCCGTCCTCGTCGCTGGGCTTCGCCCCCGGCTACACGCTCCTGGACGCGATCCGCGCCGAGGGCGCCGGCGGGGGCTCGCGGAACGTCGAGATGAACGGCTCGGCCGGCACGGTCACCATCGGCGCCACGGGCTCGATCACCCACGCCGCGGGGACCGGCGGCGGCTTCAACATCGGCGGCTCGCAGTGGTTCGGCGGCGCCATGACGCTGGTCAACGACGGCCTGATCCAGATGGACGCCTCGGGCCAGGCGATGTCCATCGCGGCGAACTCGTTCACGAACAACGGCACGCTGCGGGTGACGGCCGGGACCACGACCATCAGTTCCTGGTCCAACGCGGGGCTTGTTGAAGTGTCCGGCGGCACGCTCAACCTGGGCGCATTCAACACCACCTCCGGCATCGGAACGTGGAACCGCACCGGCGGCGCGGTGAACATCAACGGCGCGATCAACAACGCCGGCTCATCGTTCACGCTCAACAACTCCACCGGCTCCTGGACGCTCCTGGGCGGCTCCATCACCGGCGGCGAGGTCAACCTCGCCGACGCGGCCCAACTCCTGGTCGGCGCCAACAGCGCCAACACCCTCAGCGGCGTGGACCTCAACGGCGACCTCATCCTCAGCGCCGGTTCCGCACGCGCACGCGTCATCGGCGCGACGCGGTTCGACACGGCTCGTTTGTCCGGGGCTTCCTCGTCGCTGGCGTTCGCCCCCGGCTACACGCTGATGGACGCCGTCGTGGCCCAGGGCGCCGGCGGCGGCTCGCGGAACGTCGAGATGAACGGCGCCGCGGGCACGTTCACGATCGGCGCCACGGGCTCGATCACGCACGCGGCGGGGGCCGGCGGCGGCCTGAACATCGGCGGCTCGCAGTGGTTCGGCGGCGCCATGACGCTGGTCAACAACGGCCTGATCCAGATGGACGCCTCGGGCCAGGCGATGTCCATCGAGGCGAACTCGTTCACGAACAACGGCACGCTCCGGGTGACGACGGGGACCACGACCGTCAGTTCCTGGTCCAACGCCGGGCTTGTTGAAGTGTCCGGCGGCACGCTCAACCTGGGCGCGTTCAACGTCACCTCCGGCATCGGCACGGGGAACCGCACGGGCGGCCCGGTGAGCATCACCGGGCCGACAACAAAACCCGCCC
>JACVCK010000149.1 GCA_016742055.1 Phycisphaerales bacterium | reverse complement strand
CGGCAGCGCCCTCAAAAACCCGATCCACTCCTCAAGCGACGGACCCAAGCCCTTCCGCACGTACCACCCGCTCAGCGCCGACGCCGCGGCCAGACACTGACCCGCCGGCAGCCCCAAACCCGACGCCAGCGCAAACCCCGCGTTGAAATGGTCCCCCGCGCCCGTCGAGATCTTCGGCGTCTTCGTGTACGGGCCCTCGAACGACGCGACCTCGCCGTCCATCGACGCCGCGGCGCCGGCGCGGTGGCCGTGCGTCACCACGCACGCCAGCCCCATCGCCTCGCGCACCAAGGGCGCGCCCTCGTCCAGCGTCTCGGGCTCGCGCAGCCCCAGAACCTTCGCCACCTGCTTGGATTCCGAGAGGTTCAGCCCCAGCGTCACCGGCGCCAGAGCGTTCATCTCTTGCAAAAGGTCCAGGGCGCCGCTCAGCGCCTCCTCCGTCCGCTTGCGCGGATCGGCCAGGTCGATGAACACCGCCGGCCGGCGCGACGCGTCGATCTTCGGCAGCACGTCGCGGATCAGGCCCTTCCAGACCTCGTCCATGTGCGGAACCTGCGTCCACGACACCGGCACGAGGCAGCCCGCGCCGTCGATCATCCCGCGCAGCGCGTCCACCCCGCCCGCGGCCCGCACGACGTTCTTCCAGGTGATGCTCTCCAGCGCCGCGGTGCGCCCCAGCAGCACCTTGCCGTCGTCGAACTCCAGCGCGTCGGTGAACCCCGGGCCGCCCGTGGCGCACACGCGCTCGCAGCGCCGGGCGAAGTCCGCGAACACCGGGTGAACGCCGCCGGGCCCGTCGCCGCCGATCGAGCCGATGAACGACACCCGCGCCCCCGCGCGAGCGAGGCCCTCGCCCATCAGCGCGCCGTTGCCGCCCAGTTTCTCCAGCTCCACGCGGAACTCGATATTGATCGAGCGCCCCGCCGCCTTCGCCACGCGCTCGGCGAACTGCTCGATCCGACGCATCGGCGTGAAGCCCTGCGCATCCTTCGTGTCCACCACGCGGATGATCGAGTCCACCATCACGTCGAAACCCACCACCGCCGTCATCGACGACGCCCGCGATCGGTTCGACTCCAGCGACGACGCCGCCGACAACGCCAGCGACTTCCGGCTCTCAGGGGATGGTCCGCTCATGCCGACATTCGACACAAACGGACGCCGCGCGACAAGGCCCCGAACTGCGGCCCTGCGCGCGGCGTGAGATGCCTGCTTCCCTGCTGCTCAACGCCCCAGACCCATGACGGCGTCCATGCCCCTGGCCGGGCCGGCCTTCCCTCCGGCGCCGCCAGCCCTCAGGCGGCCGGGCGATGGCCGTTGTCCACCGCGTCGGCCGAGCCGATCCGGTAGTCCCCGTCCAGTTCCCGGCGCAGTTCGCTCAACTTCAACTGCATCCGGTCCAGCGTCTGGCCCATCGAGGCGGCCAGGTCCATCGGGGAGATCGCCCGAGGGTCCGCCCGGGACAGGAGGTCCCGGATCGAGCCGGGGAACGGGAACGAATCCCGCGCTTCCGTGTCATCCGAACGACCTGTGAACTTCAACTTCGTCATGGCGCGGCCTCCACTCATCTGCCGCCACCATCATCGAGTCTGCCGCCGCCCCGCCACAGCCCGCGGACGCCGAACCCCCCGTTTGCACGCAAGCGAGCCCCGCACGACCCGCACAAGCGGCGCACCTCTGTGACGAATCCTCCGACGATGCCGCACGACGACGCACGGTCCGCGAACTCAACCCCCCGCAGAGTCCCCCGACGCCGACGTTATCCGCTCCCCGATGCGCCGCTCCGTGCCCCCCAGCGTTCGGCGGATGTTCCCGCGATGCTTCCAGATCACCACCGCCCCCAGCAGCGCCGTCGCGGCGATGTGCGCCCAGCCCCGCTCCACGTTCGCCAGACGCCCACCGGCGCCGATGTCCCCCACCACGCCCGAGAACCGCGCCAGCGCCACCCACGCCGGAAGACTCAGCGCCGCGAAGCACGAGGAGATCCCCACGTACCGGGTCAGCCGCGCCGACAGCGCGAACACCGCCAGCGCCAGGAGCGCCGGCCACGTCGTGTGGGGCCACATGCCCACCATCGCGCCGAAGCCCGTCGCCACGCCCTTGCCGCCCTTGAAGCCAATCCACGGGCTGAACATGTGCCCCGCCACCGCCGCCGCGGCGACGCCCATCCACATCCATGCCTCGCGCGCCGCCACGTCCGCCACGCCGAACAGCCCCATCCACATCCCGCCCAGCGCCACCGGCAGCGCGCCCTTGAGGACGTCCAGCGCGAAGCACAGCGCGCCCAACTTCCTGCCCAGGACGCGCATCGCGTTGGTCGCGCCGATGTTGCCCGAGCCGTGCGCGCGGATGTCCACGCCGCGCATCAGGCCCAGGATCAGCCCGAACGGGATCGAGCCCACCAGGTACGCGCCCGCGTACACGATCGCCCAGCGCGCCGCGTCGTTCATCGCGCCCCGTCCTCTCCCGGGCGGGGCTGCGCGCCGTCGCCGCCCCCCGCCGTGCGCTCGATCAGCATCGCGTGCTTCATGAGCGCCGCGCACGCCACCGCCGACGCGGCGCACCACCCGCGCCAGCCGTCGCGCCACGCGCCCCGCAGCGCCACCTGCTTCAGCCACGCCGCCGCCGGGCGCGTCGCCAGCGCCCACGCGCTCCCGCGCCGGCCCTGCTCGTGCAGCGCCCGCGCCGCGATCCGCGACAGGCGCACCTGCTTGTCGAAGAACTCGGAAAGGTCGGCGAAGGCGTCGTGACGCAGGTCGCCGGCCAGACGCTCCACCCGCGCCGCCGCGCCGCCGGGGAGCATCTCCAGCCGGTCGTGCGGATCCACCCCCGTCCACGCGGCGCAACCCGCGCGAACCAGGCGCAGGCGCCACTCCGGCTGCCAAGCATGCTCAAGATACGCCCCCGCCCACCAGACCTTCCGATTGACCTCGAACCCGCCGACGCCGTCGTCGCTCTCTTGCAGCGCCCGCTCGATCGACGCCCGAAGTTCCGGCGTGACCGACTCATCGCTGTCCAGCGACAGCGCCCACGGCCGCGAACACCGCTCCAGCGCCATCTGCTTGGTCCGGATGTGCCCCCGCCACTCGACCCGCTCCACCCGCGCGCCGAACCGCTCCAGGAGAGGGATCGTCCCATCCGTCGAGCCCGAATCCAGCGCCACAATCTCCGACGCCCACCCCGCCACGCTCTCGAGCGTGCGCCCGATCGTCGCCCCGTTGTCGCGGCAGACGATGGCCACAGAGAGAGGGAGCGTGCCGGTCATCCCAGATCGCGTCTTACTGCAGGTTCACCGGCATCACCACATACAGGAAGTCGTTCCCCGAACGGATCAGGCCCGGCTTGTTCGGCGCCTTCAACTCCATCACCACCTGCGATTCCTGCATCACCTTCAGCGCGTCCGTCAGGAACGCCGGGTTGAAGCCGATCTCGATCGCCTCGCCGTCGAACGTGCTCACCGGAACGTCGATCTCCGACTCGCCCATCTCCGGCGCGCGGCTGGTCAGACGCAGGCGCTCCTTGTTCAACTCCAGACGCACCCCCCGGCTCTCCTCGTTCGTCAGCAGCGCCGCCCGGCGCACCCCGCTCATCAGCATGTCGCGGTCGAACGCGGCCTTCTTGTCCTGCTCCTTCGGCACCACGTCCTCGTAGGGCGGGAACACGCCCTCGACCAGGTTCGAAGCCAGCGTCGCACGCCGCGCGTCGCCTTCGTCGCCGAAGCCGAAGACGATCTGGCTGTCCGTCACCGCCACACGAACCGGCTGGTCGCTCGAGCCCATCAGTTTCATCACCAGGTTCAGCGCCTTGGTCGGCACGATGCACGTGGCCTGCTCGCCGCTCGCGGCGCCGGTCAGCGTCGCCCGCGCGATCGCCAACCGCCGCCCGTCCGTCGCCACCATCTCCAGTTTCTTGCCGTCGCGCTTCAGCAGAACGCCGTTGATCGCATACCGGCTGGTCTCCCGGGCCGCGGCGAAGATCGTCCGGCCCACCAGCCCGTTCAGTTCGCCGGTGGTCAGCGCGAAAACGCCCTTGGCGCCCTTGGCGGGGAAATCGGGGATGGCCGGGTGCTCGCTGGCCGGGAAGCCAAAGACCTTGAACCGCGCGTCCCCGCCGCGGATGTTCACCACGTCGCCGTCGCTCTCGAGCGTCAGCGTGCTGTCGTCCTCGGCCTGGACGATCTGGCGGAGTTTGTCCGCGGGGATGAGCGCCTCGCCGGGCTTCTGCACGTCCACCTGGGTGGTGGCCAGGCGCAGCGACACCTCCGCGTCCGTCGCCGCGAGCGTCAGCGTGCCCACGCCGCCTTCCTTCGTCGCCGTCAGGCGCACGCACGTCAGGTGGGGCTTGGGCGACCGAGCGGCCACGGCCCCGGACACCAGGTTCACCGCCTCCAGGAGCGCAGGACGATCGCAGACAACCTTCATCTCGGTTCGTCTCCCTTGGAAAACCGCCCGCCCGACCCCCGAACCGGGCGAACCTCAATCCTCTATAGAGTGTACCCGGCGGCCACCAGCCCCGCGATATCTCGGGGCGCCTATCCCCCACAACCACCAGCCTTTCCACCCCCGCCGCTTGGCGAGCCCGCCCCGGCCCGATACCCTGTCCCCGCTCGTGTTCCCTCCGCCCGGCCTCCCACGCCGGCGCGGCGCCGATCCCGGCTCTTCACGGCCCCTTTCGGGCCTCAATCGAGGTGCGCGCATGTCCTTTGAAGCCGCTGTCCACGCCCAAGCCATCGAACTCGACCAACTCTCCCTCGACATGTGCGCCGCCGCGGGCAGCGGGCACCCCTCGACCGCGATGTCCCTGGGGCACATCGTCACCGTCCTCATGTTCCACACGATGCGATGGTCCCCCGACCAGCCGGACTACCCGACTTCCGACCGACTGGTGCTGTCCGAGGGCCACGCCTGCCCGATCGTCTACGCCGCGTGCGCCAAACTGGGCGTCCGCATCGGCCAGGACCCCACCGCCCGCCGGCCCATGACCATCCAGGACGCCATGCGCCTGCGCGAGGCCGACTCCGAGGTGGACGGCCACCCCAATCCGATGGAGGGCTTCCCCTTCTTCGACGCCGCGACCGGCTCGCTGGGCCAGGGCCTCTCCGTCGCCGCCGGTCTGGCCGAAGCGGCCCGTCTGGACGGCTACGACAAGCACATCTACTGCATCATCGGCGACGGCGAGTCCCGTGAGGGCCAGATCACCGAGGCGCTCGACTACATCGTGGACCGCAAACTCGTGCGCGTCCTGCCAATCTTCAACTGCAACGGCTACGGGCAGACCGACCGCGTCTCCGGCCAGCAATCGCCCGAGCGCATGGCCGCCCGGCTCGAGGCCATGGGCTTCACCGTCAAGTCGATCGACGGGCATGCCCCCGAAGAGATCAAGGCCGCCTTCGATGCCTTCCGCGCCCTCCCCGAAACCGCCGAAAAACCCATGGCGGTGGTCGCCCGCACCGTGAAGGGCTGGGGCTCCACGGCCATGCAGGGCTCCGGCTGGCACGGCAAGCCCGCCACCGGCGAAGCCCTCGAAAAGGCCAAGCGCGAACTCGACGAGCGTCGCATCGAACTGACCAGCGCCCTGGTCACCACCGACCGCTTCACCATCCAGACCCCCGGCCAGGCCCCCGTCAAGGAGTACCGCATCGGCGAACTGCCGCCGTTCTCCCAGACGATGAAAAAACTGGACATGGAGTCCGTCATGCACGCCGGGCGGATGGCGACGCGCAAGGCCTACGGCGTGGCCCTCAAGGCCCTGGGCCACGTCAACGACCGCGTCGTCGTCCTCGACGCCGACGTCTCCAACTCCACCTTCGCCGAGTCCTTCCGCAAGGACCCCGCCCTCGCCCAGCGATTCCTTGAGTGCAAGATCGCCGAACAGAACATGTACTCGGTGGGCGCCGGCCTCTCCGCCGCGGGCAAGATCCCCTTCTGCTCGACCTTCGCCAAGTTCGTCACCCGCGGGTACGACCAGATCGAGATGGCGATGAACTCCGGCGCCAACCTCAAGATCATCGGCTCCCACGCCGGCGTGACCCTGGCCGCCGACGGGCCCTCGCAGATGTCCCTCCCCGACGTCGCGTGGTTCCGCTCCCTCGCCTCCGCGCGCGACCATCGCGGAAACCCCGGCTGCTACATCCTGCAGCCCTCCGACGCCTACGCGGCCTACGCGCTCACCGGCGTCATGGCCGAGTACGAGGGCATGTGCTACATGCGCACCCTCCGCCCGGAGACCGAATTCCTCTACTCCGACGACGTCGTGTTCAACCTCGGCGGCTTCGAGGTCCTCAACGAAGGTCGCGACATCCTCATCGTCGCCGCGGGCTACATGGTCCACGAGGCCAACAAGGCCCTCGAAGGCCTCGACCGCGCGGGCGTGACCGCCACGCTCGTGGACGCCTACTCCATCCCCTTCGACGCCGAGGCGATGCTCGACCTGGCGAACGCGAACAACGGGTACGTGCTGACCATCGAGGACAACTACGGCGGGGCGCTGGGCGCGGCCGTGGCCGAGGCGCTCGCCGAGTCCGGCGACGCCTTCACCCTCAAGCAGATGTACGTCCGCGAGATCCCCAAGTCGGCGAAGGAGCCGGACGACATCCTGCAGATGCTCGGCCTGACCCACAAGCACATCGTCGACAACGCGCTGTCGCTGCTGGGGGTTGGGGTCTAAGGCCAGCCCAGAGGAGCCCGGGCCGCGAAGCGGCGCAGGCACGTAGCCGTGGGCGCAAACCCACGGAACACGCCCATCCCGCGCCCCCGC
>JACVCK010000148.1 GCA_016742055.1 Phycisphaerales bacterium | reverse complement strand
CGGCGAAGCGGGGCCTCACCCATGGCCAAGTTCCGTCAGGTCATCCTGTTCGCCAGCGAGCCGCCGCCACCGGGCGCGCCCGCGCCCTCCGGCGCCGGCAAGATGCGCCCCCTCGGCCCCAAGCGCGACATCCTCAAAACCCTCGCCCGCTTCAACACCGCGCCCGACGGCGCCAAGGGCGGCGACACCATCGCCTACGGCCCCGGGATGGTCGTCCAGTTCCCCATGTCCGGCGGCGCCTCGGACGACGTCAACCAGGTCCTCGTCGCGATCAACGAGGACGAGATCGCCTGGGCCGTCCTCCAGAACATCTGCAAGCAGACCGGCTGGAAACTGATGGACCCCGACACCGGCCGGGTCTTTGGAGCGCCGAACTGATGCCCCAGGATGTCAAAGCCCAGCCCCCGACGAACCCCTCCGACAAGCCCTCGCTGCAGGGCCTGATCGCCACCCGCGAGCACGAGGCCGCGCTGATCGACGCGCTGGAGAAGGCCTTCGACTACCGCGGCGACGTGACGCTGACGCTCACCACGGGCCGCTGCGTCAGCGGCTACATCTTCGACCGCAAGCGCGCCGCGACGCTCGGAGAGTCCGTCGTCCGCCTGCTCCCCGAGAACGCCGCCGAGAAGGTGGCCGTGCGATTCAGCGAGATCGAGCGCGTCGAGTTCACCGGGCGCGACATGGCGCACGGCAAGACGTTCGAAAACTGGATCAAGCGCTTCACCGAGAAGCGCCTGAAGGGCGAGAGCGCGGGCATCGACAGCGAAGGGCTGGACTGATCGGCCGAGTCCGCATGCGAAATCCGCTGGGGCCAGCGGGCGGGACGCCCGCTCCACGGCTCCATCCGGAGTCGGCTACGGCGCCGCCGGCGCCGAAATCGCCTCGCTCGGCACGTACTGCAGCGGCCCGCCGATGCCCAGGTCCCAGCCGAACTCCAGCCAGATGATGATCATCGCCGACCACGCGAGCAGGAAGCACACCGTGTACGGCAGCATCATCGCGATCATCGTGCCCATGCCCCCCTTGGGCGCGAACCGCTGCATGACCACGAGGATGATCACCATGTACGAGTTCAGCGGCGTGATGATGTTCGTCACCGAGTCGCCGATGCGGTAGGACATCTGCGTCATCTCCGGCGAGATCCCCACCAGCATGAACATCGGCACGAAGATTGGCGCCAGGATCGCGTACTTCGCGCTCATCGAACCAATGAACAGGTTGAAGAACGCCGACAGCGCCACGAACACCAGGATCAGCAGTTCCTGCGGCATCTCGGCCGACGCCAGCGCCTCGCCCCCCGCCATCGCCATCATCCGCCCGATGTTCGAGTGGTTGAAGTACCCGATGAACTGGGCCGCGAAGAACGCCAGCACGATGATCGGCCCCATCGCCTTCATCGACTCCACCATCAGGTGGATGACGTTGGCCCCCTTTTTCACCGTCCCAGTCGCCACGCCGTACGCCACGCCCGGCGCCAGGAACGCGAAGAACACCAGCGGCACCACGCCCTGAGGCCAGCGCGCCAGAGCGCCCCCCGGGACCTTCCCATACAGGGGCCAGCCGGGCGCGAAGATGCACGCGGCGCCGATGCCCAGCGTCACGACGATCGCCAGGAACGCCAGCAGGAGGCCCCGCTTCTCGGCGCCGCTCAGGCCCTCGGCGCTCAGGTCCACCTTCTGCGCCGGGCTCGGGCCGCCCTCCTCCGGCGTCCGGTTCGCCAGTCGCGGCTCGACGAACCACGCCGTCACCGCCCAGCCCACGAACGTCAGCAGGAACACCGACGCGCTCATGAAGAAAATGTTCGCCGTCGCCACCACATTGTAGCCCGGGTCGATGATGTGCGCGCCCACGTTCGTCAGGCCTGCCATCACCACGTCGCCGCCCGACGGGAAGAAGTTCGCGCTGAACCCCCCCGAAACACCCGCGAACACCGCCGCGATCCCCGCCAACGGCGAACGCCCCACGCTCTTGTACAACGCCGCCGCCAGCGGCGGCAGGATGATGTACCCCGCGTCCGAGCCCAGCGACGACAGCACGCCCAGGAACACCATCATGGGCGTCAGCAGTTTCAGCGGCGTCACCAGCATCATCGCCTTGAGCGACGCCTCGATCATCCCCGTCCGCTCCGCCACGCCGATCCCCAGCATCCCCACCAGCACGATGCCCAGCGGCGGGAAGTTGATGAAGTTCGACACCATCGTCGAGATCATCCAGTACACCCCGTCCGCCGACATCAGGCTCACCGGGCGCAGGATGGTCCCCGTTTTCTCAAGGATCATCGACCGCTGACCCGCGTCGTCCACGCGCACCACCGGACGCAACTCCTCCACCGACCAGCCCTGCGCGGCGCCGAACGCCGACAACGCGATCACCAGCGCGGCGCCGATCATGAAGATGATCGCCGGGTCCGGCAGTTTGTTGCCGATGAACTCGATCAGGTCCAGAACGCCGCGCCGACGCTTGGCCGGAGCAACCGTGGGGCTCGGGGTGGTCATGAGGGGATTCTGACGAGTCCAAGGCCATCGACGCAAATCGGCCTGCGCCGGACCCGCCCCGGGTCGCTTGATGAGGCCGTTATGCTGGGGGCCATGCCGCCCGATCGGCAAGACGTGGTCGTGCGAGAAGCCGACGCCGTGGAGCGTTCTCTGGCGGCGTTTCTCCTGCCTCGGTCGCTGGCGCACTCGTCGCTCGGCGTCGCCTTCGAGCCCGCCGTGTTCGTCGCGCTCAGCGCCGACGGGAGACGGATGCTGGGAGCCGCGGCGCTTGCGTGCGCCATTCCCCCCGCCGCGCCAGCGGCGGCGCCGCTGGACGTCTTCGTTTTGGAGAACGAGCGGCGGCGAGGTCTGGGGCGCCGCCTCGTCAACGAGGCCGGCCTCGCCGCCCGTCGGTGGGGAGCGCCCGCTCTGGCCTCTTGGGGTCCTGTCGAAGAGGGGAGCGAGGCGGGCGAAGCGTGTCGCCGACTGGGCTTCAGGGGACGCGTGTCGATGCGCCGATTCCGGTGCGACGCCGAGGCGCTCTGGTGCGTGGTGGCGCCCCTTTGGCGGCGGGGCGCCGGGCGGAAAGGGGGCGCGCTGCGTTTTCGACTCGCGCCCGCCGCACAGGCGCCGCGCACGGAACTTCTGGCGCTCCAGCGCCTGCACCTGGGCGCGCCCGGCGAGGCGATCCAGGCGCGTCTGGATTCGGGCGAGTACGCGCCCGAGGTCGCCGTCGCGGCGATGCTCCCCGACGGCCGCGTCGGCGGATTGGTGCTGTGCCGGTGGACCGACCAGCGAACTGTGCACGTGGACACAAAGGTCGTGGCGCCGGAGTTACGCGGCTCGATGGTCAATGTCGCGCTGATGCACGATGCGCTCCAGGCGGCGCGGTCGCGGGGCGCCCGATGGATCACGTTCGAAGCGGGCGAGGCGCATCGCGACACCGCGCGGCTCGCCGAGCGCGCCGGCGGCGAGGCCATCTCGTCGCTGTGGCGCTACGTGCGGGACCTCTGACGCTCCCGCCAATGGGACCGGGCCAGACTCGCGAGCACAGCGCTCTGCGCCAGCGCAGTCCTGTGTTTCGCGATTCCCTCCGCCGCGCGGAGCGCCGGCGGACCGAATCCGAGCGCCCGCAAGTCCTCCAGCATCGCCTTGTGGCGCTCAGTCTCCGCCCCGGATGTCGCGCCGACATAAGGGGGCGGCGGTTCGTGCGTCCAGACCTGTCCGGACGGCGCCGGTAGGTCAAGGACGGCTTCGATGGCGCAGCCATCGATGTCCCATGCCTGCTCAATGCCGAGCAGCGCGAGCGCCGTCGGCGCGACGTCGATCAGCGAAGCGCGCCCGGCCTCGCCGGCGCGAACGCCGGGGCCATGCCCGATCAGAAAGCCCTCGCCGATTTCGCCGGCGGTCGCATCGGCCGAGATCAGGTATGTCGCTTCCGGGCCACAGAGATGCATGTACCGACCGATCGCCAGATCAACGAATCGGAGCGCGTCGTACGGCGCGTCGTCCAGCGCGTGCGGATCGGAGCCCGGCCCCGGTCGCCACTCCGCTCGGAGTCGGGCGGCCACGTCGGCCAGCGAGAAATGCACAGAGAACAGGTCCGGTCGGAAACGCTCCGCCAGAAACGTGCCGACGGCGTGATCGCTCGCGCACCGCGCGAGCGCCGCGCCGAGTTGCACGACGACGTCCTCGCGCCCTTGATCGACGCCCGCGCAGCCCGGCGCCAAGGCGCCGATCTGCTCACCCGTGATATCCAGCGCCGAAAGACGCAGTTCGCTCAGTTCGGCCCGCATCGATTCCGGCTGAACACATCCGTCGTCCATGGGCCACGAGTCGGCGCGTCGGGAGTTATGAACGGCGAACCGATCCGTCACGATGACGCCGTCGCCCGGACGGGCTGGGTGCGTCGCCGGCCAACCGACGGCCGCGGCCGCCAGCCCATGCCGGTGCGCGATCTCCCAGACGGTGGACCGGCGGCGTCGCTCGCATGACGCGGGCCGGAGCGCGAGGCCATCGGGGCGGATCTCCTCGTCGAGGAGCACGCCGTGGGCGTCCGGGAGGCAGCCCGTGGCGACGGAAACCGACGCCGCGGCGCCTTGGAATGAGAACGGTTCGAGTTCGACCAGGGCTCCGGCCGCGGCAAGTCGGGCGAGGCGGGGCCATCGCGTTTGGCGAAGCATGTCGCGCCAGCCGCGGACGGCGCCGCCGCGGATGTGGATGAGCGCCAGTCGCCGGCTCACGCCGAGCGCTTCTCACGGCGCACGAACGCCGCGGCGCCGAGGGCGAGCGCGCCGAGCGTTCCGGGCGCGGGGACGGCGCCGGCGAGGATGGGCCGGTTCGGCGCTGTTTCGTAGGCGAAATCGAAGATTCTCAAGACCGCGGGGTCGCCTTCAAATGGGCCGTACGCGGCGAACATCCAGCCATGGCGCCACTCGCCGTCGATCGATATACGAAACCCCAAGTATCCGCCGTCGTCCGGCCAGCTCGGTTTGAAGATTCCATAGTCGTGCCATCCGACAAGCCCGCTCGGAGCGCTGGGCATGATTTCCTGGATCGGCGTTCCGAAGTCGAGGCGCTGCAGTTCGAAGATGTCGCCCTCGCCGTCCGCGATCACGTAGCCGTTGGTTGGTGTGATCGTATCGACGCTCACAATGAAATCGTGGACTCCATCGTGATTGACATCGATCGTGGCGCTCGTCGGGCCATTGTGCAGCCCCAGGACGATGTCGGGGACGTCTTTGTAGAGGATGGCGCCGATCGCCGTCGGTCCGGCCACGCCGCCGATCGCGGCCAGGCCCAACCAGGGTCGTTGCTGGGTCATCGATAAACCCCTTTCTGGGGATGCATGCGCTGTCCGCGGCGAGCCAACGCCGCGGCGCCGAGCGCAAGGGCGCCGAGCGTTCCGGGCGCGGGGACGGCGCCGGCGAGGATTGACTCGTTCGGCGTGGACTCGAACGCGAAGTCAAAGATCGTGAGAGCGCCGCCAGGATTGGATGGATTGATCGTGGATGCGACGAACATCCATCCGTACCGCCAATCATCACCGGCGTCTAATCGGAACGCGAGATATGCCCCGTGGTCGGGCCAGTCGTACGTGCCCTTCCCAAAGTTGGCGTCGATGGCTCCGAAGTTGAACCACAAGAAACCCGGATCGGAGAGCGATGATCCGATTGGAGATCCGGACTCGATGATGGCGGCCGCCGGATAAGAATCGCAGTAGATCTCAGCGCCGAAGCGACCATAGATCTCGGACCCTCCGACGTACGTTTGCATGGTGATGTCAACGCCGCCATCCCCATCGACATCGAGGTCGGCGACTTCCCCCTCGAGCAACGTGATGTCCGGTATGTCTGTGTAGACGATCCCCCCGCTCGCGAGCGTCGCGCCTGCGCTCACGAATAGAGCAGCGCCCGTCCAATCTCGGCATTGCGTCACGAATGCACTCCTCTAGGTTCTGACCACGAGTTCCCTCGCCCTGGCGTGCGAATGGGACCCGGTTCAGGGTACCGCCCGACCGACCGAGGTGCAAGAGAATTCCGTCTGGCGAACCCACAAGCCCTTCAAGCCGTCCCATAATTCCGTGCCGTCAGTAAACCAAGGACTCGTCGCGCCCTGCCGGATCGCAGCCCGCGAACGCCCGCAGCCCCCCGCCCCGGAACTCCTCCAGCGCCGCGAACACCGCCGCGGGGTTGTCCGCCGTCCGCACCGCCTCCTTCAAGGGCTTGCACGGCCCCAGGCGCTTGCCGAACCACGTGATCCGCCGCCGGATGTGCGTCATCGCGTAGCGCTCGTCGCGAAACTCCAGCATCCACTCGAAGTACCGCCGGATCAGCGCGATCTTTTCCCTCTCCGTCGGCTCCGGCGGGACGTGTCCCATCGTCTGCAGCGTCCACGCATCACGGAAGATCCACGGCGCCGCGAACGCGGCGCGCCCGATCATCACGCCCGCGCACCCCGTCTCGCGCATCATCGACAACGCATCCTCCGCGCTCCGCACGTCGCCGTTGCCGATCACCGGGATCGGGTTAGTAGAGTTCGCCACCGCCTCCACCACGCGACGGATGCCCTCGCGATGGCACTCGCCAGTGAATCGTTGCTGCGCGTATCGCCCGTGCACCGTCACCGCGCGGATGCCCACCCCCGCCAGCCCCGCCGCCAGCGCGGGCGCCGCGTCCCGCTCGTGATCCACGCGCCCCTGCGAGTCGATCGGATACTCCCACCCCAGCCGCATCTTCGCCGTCACCGGCACACGCCCGCCGGATTCCTCCTCCACGGCGCGCACGATCGCCTCCGCGATCTTCACCGTGTTCCCCGCGCTGCACATCAGTTTCGAGCCGCCGTCCTTCTTCGTCACCTTGTCCACCGGGCAGCCCATGTTGATGTCCACCACCGTCGCCCCGTGCCGCA
>JACVCK010000147.1 GCA_016742055.1 Phycisphaerales bacterium | reverse complement strand
TGGTGTAGGCGTGCGCGGAAGCGTGTGGGCGCCGGTGGTTCATGCGGGGCGCATGGTAAGGGCTGGCTCAGTCCTGAATGGCGCGGATGGCGACCAGGTCCTGCACGTCGAGGATGCCGATGGGCCGGCCCTTCTCGTCTACGACCGGGATCTCGTCCTGCCGGAACTCGCGGAACATGCGGACCGCGTCGCGCACGACGCTGGTGTGCGGAAGGGTGCGGGGCGCGCGGGTCATCACCTCACGGATGGGCCGGCGGAGGGCGAGTTCCAAGGGCTCCTGCGCGAGCACGAGCCGGCGCAGGTCGCCGTCGGTGAACAGCCCGGCCAGCGCGCCTTGGGCGTTCACGAGGATCAGGGCGCCCGGCCTGCGTCCCGCGGCCTGCGCCTCGCGCAGCGCCTCGCCCACCGTGTGCGTTTCGGGCACCACCGGGAGGTTCCGGCCCACCACGAAGCGGAGCAGGTCCGTCACGGGCCGCAAAAGGCCCCCGAGGCCGCCGCCCGGATGGCGTTTGTGGAAATCTTCCGAGGTGAACGCGCGCCGGCGGCTCGCGGCGAGGGCGAGGGCGTCGCCCAGCGCGAGCATGGCGGTGGTGGAGGACGTGGGCGCGAGCGTGAGGTTGCAGGCCTCTTCGACGGCGCCGATCCACAGGTTCACGGTGGACGCCCGCGCCAGCGCGGAGCGCCGGCCGTTCTCGCCGCCGGTCATCGAGACCACGGAGGCGCCGTCGGCACGGACCAGCGAGGCGAGGGCGACGACCTCGTCGGTCTCGCCGGAGTAGGAGAGCGCCAGCAGGCTGTCGCTGCGGCTCACGCGCCCCAGGTCGCCGTGGGCGGCGTCCGCCGGGTGCAGGTCGTGCGAGGGGATGCCCAGACTCGCGAGAGTCGCGGAGATCTTCTTGCCGATCAGGCCGGACTTGCCCAGCCCCGCGACGATCACGCTGCCGCCCGCGTCGGCGGTGCGGGTGATCAGGTCCACCGCGTCATGGACCTCCGGGCCCAGCCGGTCGATCAGGTGGCGCAGGGTGTCGGCCTCGGCGCGGATGACGGAGGCGACGAAGTCGCGTTCCTGGGCCGAGGGGTTGCTGGGCGGATGGGCTTGGGCGGGGGCGTGCTGCACGTCTGCTAGGATAGCCCCGGGCGGCCCGCGCCCGTCCGGTTTTCCCCCGGAATCCCCGTCACCCCGGGCCTTCCGCCCGGACTTGCTCCCCGCCCGGCACGCCGATCCCGCCGTGATCCCCACCGACGAATACATCGTTCGCCTGGACCGGTTCGAGGGGCCGATGGACCTGCTCCTCCACCTCATCCGCAAGGCCGAGGTGGACATCCACGACATCCCCATCGCCGCCATCGCCGACCAGTACATCCGCCACCTCCAGGGCCTCGAGGACATCGACATCGAGCAGGCGGCCGAGTTCCTGGTGCTCGCGGCGACGCTGATGGAGATCAAGTCCAAGATGATCTCCCCGCCCGAGCGCGCCGCCGGCGAGGACGGCGACACGCAGCCGGGCGACGGCGCCGCCGGCTCCGCCATGGATCCCCGCGCCGAACTCGTGCAGCAACTCCTGGCCTACAAGCGCTTCCGAGACGCGGCCGACGCGCTCGAAACCGCGCGGCACGACTGGGAGCGGCGCTATGGCGCCGGGCCGATCGGCGCGATCGAAGAAAAGCCCGAGGCCGCCGAGAGCGACGACGCCCCCGTCGAACTGGAGGACCTCCAACTCTTCGACCTCGTCGAAGCGTTCGCGCGGATCATCGCCACCGTGGACCTCGACCGCGCGATCCGCGGCGCCCACGAGGTCGCCTACGACGACACGCCCATCGAACTCCACGCCGAGGACCTGCTCGACCGTCTGCGGCGCGCCGAGTCGGCCGGCGCGCCGGCGGGGCGCATCGGATTGCGCGAGGCGCTCAGCGGCAAGAGCCGGGGCGAGGCGATCGGCATGTTCCTGGCCCTGCTCGAACTTATCCGGCGCCGCGCCGTGACGGTGCGCCCGGACCGCGAGCGGGACGACGTGGAGGTGGCGCTGGCGCCGGTGGATCAGGCCGGATCCGCGGGCGCCTCGCCGGTCTGAACGTCGGGTTCGCTCGGCGCGGGCGAAGACGCGAGCAGCGCGTCGCGCTGCTTCTGCAGTCGTTCGAGCGCCTGGGCGGCCTCCAGCACGGCGTTGGCGAGCCCGGTGCGGACGACGTCGGTCTGCGATCGCAGCGCCGCCAGTTGCGCCGAGGACGCCGCTGCCGCGGTGCGGACCTTTTCGCCCCGGTTCACAAGGTCGGCCAGCGTGCCGGGCACGGGGTCCACGCCGGGCTTCTGCTCGCCGACGATGGAGTCCGCCTTCTTCAGGGCCAATTCCATGCGCCGCTGGCGCTCGTCGGCCTTGCGCTCGAACTCGGCCGCGGCTTCGGCGCTCCGGCGCTCGATGTCGGCGACGGCGGCGCGGAGGTTGTCGGCGGCCTGATCGGCGTCGGCCGCGGCGGCGTCGGAGGCGGCGCGGGCTGCGCCGGCGCGCTGCTCGTACTCCTCGATCAGCGTGCGGATCTGCGCGTCGATCTTCTCCGAGAGGGCGTCGGCGGCGGCGCCCGTCCGGTCGGCGAGGGCTTTGTCGAGCCGCGAGGTCAGCGCCTCCGCGGCGCGGTCGGCCTCCGCGCGCGCGGTCAGGGCGCGGGCTTCGGCCTGTTCGGCTGCGGCGACGGCCTCGAACGCACGCCCACCCGCCCGGGCCGCTTCGTGGACGCCCTCGTCCACCGCCGCGGCCAGTTTCGTTCGGGCGTCTCCCAGCGACGACGCGGCGAGCCGGTGGCATTCGTCCTGCAGCCGGCGCGCCTCGGCGAGACGCCCGTCGGCGGCGGACAGAAGCGCCGCGGATTCCGTCAGCGTGCGGTCCAGGCGCGCGTGGACCTCGGCGGCGGCGTGCTCCGCAGCGGCGTCGATGCGGGCCTCGGCGGCCTCGATGGCGCCCGCGACGGCGTCCGCCGCCTCGCGCTCGGCGTTGCGCAGGCGCGTCGTCGCCTGCGCCACCGAGCCCAGCGCTTCGCCCGCTTCGGACGACAGCCGGGCCATGGATTCGTCGATGCGCTTCGCGGCGCCGGACTCCAGCGACGCCAGCCGCTTCTCGGCGTCGGCGGCGACGGACTCCACCCGCGCCACGATGTTCCGCAGGGTCTGGCCCAGCCCCTCGGCGGCGCGCCGTTCCGCGGCTTCGACCCGCGTGAGCGAGGCGTCGAGTTGCTCGGCGGCTCGCTGCGCTTCGCCAGCCCCGGCGCGCGAGGTGTCGGCGATCCGCTGGCGCGATTCCTCCTCCGCGAACGCCAGGCGCGCCTCGCACTCCCGCAGCGCCGCCTGCACCGCGTCCAGAGAGCGCTTCCGCTCCGCCGTCAGAGACGCCGCCGATTCGGCGATCCGGTCGAGCGCGCGAGAGGATTCCTGCTCGATGCGGCGGGCGCTCGCGTCGGCGTGGCCCGCGGCGTCGGACAGCCGCTCCAGCGATTGGTGCAGGCGCGTCTCAATACGGTCCACCGTCTCGCGCTCCACTCGCGCGGCCCGCTCGCCGATGGTCTGCTCCAGCGCCGCGAATCGACGCTCGAACTGCCCCTGCATGTCGTGGAAACGGCGCTCGATCCGATCGAGGGACTGGGCGATGGGGGCGGAGACGTCCTCGTGGGAGGCCTGCGCCCGCGCGACCGCCTCGGTCAGGCGCTTCACGCCCGATTCGATGGCCTCGTCCGTGCGCCGCTCCGCCTCCGCCACACGCTCGAGGGCGCGGGCTTCGATGGAGGCGGAACTGGAGATGAGCGCGGCGAGTTTCTGCGCGGCCTCCTCTCTCGCTTGCCCGATGGCGCCGTTCCACGCCCCGTGGAGTTCGGCGAGCCGCTCCTCGAAGGCGGCGCGCTCGCGGGAGATGGCCTCGGCGGCGTCCTCCGCGCCGACGGCGCGGTCGAGCAGCGCGTGCGCTTCGCGCAGGCGCCGGTCCACGTCGGCGGCGAGCGTCTGCACCGCGTCCAGCCGGCGCCACTGTTCGCCGTGGCCCGTCCACTCCCGGCGGAGCGACTCGTGCGCGGCGCGGGCCTCCTCCGCGGCGACGGCCAGCGAGGCGCGGGCCTCGTCAGACTCGGCCACCAACTCCCGCAGCCGGCGCGCGAACGCCAGGAAGGCGTCGTGGTCCACCACCCGGGGGGACAGGAAGACGTCCTCGACGATGGTCTGGGCTGGGGCGGCGCGGTTCGTCTGGGTCATGCGGCGGCGGCTCGGATGGGTCCAACGGGCGGGGAGGTCCGTTCGGGAGATCGGCGAATCGGCGCGAGCGGGGCGAAAACCGAGGAGTCGGACGTGAGGACCGCGGGGTGGCGGCTAGAGTCCCGGCCATGCCCCCCCGCGCCACCGATGCCGGCTCCGACCCCCTGCGCGACGCGTCCCGACCCGGGGCCGACCGCCTGCAGCGCGTCCTGGCCGACTTGGGCGTGGCGTCTCGCCGCCACTGCGAGGACCTGATCCGCGAGGGGCGCGTGGAGGTCAACGGCGAGTTGGTGACCGATCTGCCCGCCTGGGTGACGCCCGAGGACGAGATCCGCATCGGCGGGCGGGTTGTCGCCCGGCCCGAGGTCAAGCCCACCAGCAAGAAGCGCGGGAAAGAGCCCGCCCGTCTGGTGTATGTGATGCTGCACAAGCCCCGCGACACCGTGACCACCGCGTCCGACCCAGAGGGCCGGCGCACCGCGGTCGACCTGGTGCGGCATCCCTCCGGCGCGCGCCTGTTCCCGGTCGGGCGGCTGGACTTCGATTCGCAGGGCCTCCTGCTGATGACCAACGACGGGGAACTGGCCAACAGGTTGACGCACCCCCGCTACGGGGTGAAGAAGACCTACCGCGCGCTCGTCAAGGGCCGCCCCACCGAGGAGGCGCTGCGCGACCTCGAGAAGGGCGTCTACCTGGCCTATCGAAAGGAGGGGCGGACCGTCGGCGCCGAACGGGCCGCGCCGGTGTCGCTTCGAGTCATCAGTTCCGACCGCGACCGATCCGTCGTGGAGATCACGCTGGCCGAGGGGCGCAACCGTCAGGTCCGCCGCATGCTGGCGCAGGTCGGCTGCCCGGTGAAGCGTCTGGTGCGGGTGGCGATGGGCCCGCTCTCGCTCCGCGGGCTGGCGATCGGCCAGTGGCGGGAACTCACCCGCGACGAGGTTCGCCTGATCCGCGCCGCGGCGTCGGGAAAACTGGCCGGCGCCGACCCCAAGCGCCCAAGCCGCGTGCTCTCAACGCCCGGCCCCGGGCGCGTGATGGCGCCGCCGAAGGCCGCGCCGCGCCCGCGGCGCGCCCCGGCCGCGGACGGCGGCGAGGCCTCGCGCCCTCAGCCGGCCAGCAGCGCGCGCCCCTCGCGTCGGGCGCCGGGTTCGGAGCGTCCCGCGAAGGCCGAGGGCGCGCGAAAGAAAACTGCGAAACGTGGGCGAGGCGGTCAGCGCGAGCGCTGAACCGGACCGATATTCTCCTGCCGTGATCGTGCACCTCGACGGACAACTCGTGCGCGCGGAGGACGCCAGGGTGTCGCCCTTTGACCGCGCCTTCATGTTCGGCGACGGGGTGTACGAAGGCCTCCGCGCCGTCGGGGGCGTGGTGGCAGGGCTCGGCCCGCACGCCGAGCGGATGCGCGCAGGCCTGAGCGAGGCGAGGATCGAGGGTTTCGACCCTGAACGGCTGGGGGAACTCTCCGCGGCGCTGCTGCGGGCGAACGGGCTTGCTGACGCGTTCCTCTATTGGCAGGTTTCACGTGGCTGCGCTCCGGTGCAAGGCGCGGGCACGGCGGAACTCCGCGCTCGGGCGCCGCGGTCCGGCGCCTTGCGCCCGACGGTGTTCGGATTCGCCACCCCGCTGCCCGCGGTGTCCACGTACCGCACGCCCCGCGCGCGGACGGCCCGGGTGTGTGAGGACACCCGATGGCTTCGCGGGCACCTCAAGTCCATCTCGCTGATGGGCGGCGTCATCGCCGCGTACGAGGCGCAGGAGGACGGCGCGGACGAGCCGATCCTCGTCCGCGACGGACTGGTGTCCGAGGGCGTGGCGACGAACGTGCTGGTGGCCTCGGGCGGGCGGGTTTCGACGCCGCCGATCGGTCAGGGCCGGATCCTCGCGGGCGTGACGCGCCGCCTGCTGCTGGAGTCCGGCTCGGGCATCGTGGAGCGACCGATCGGCCTCGAAGAACTGCGCCGGGCGGATGAGGTCATGCTCATCGGCACGGCGACGATGGTCGCCTCGGTGGTGCGGCTCGACGGGCGCCCTGTTGGCGGGGGCGAGCCCGGTCCGCAAGCGACCCGGCTCCTGCGCCTGCTGGTCGAGTCGCTGGAGCGCGACGCCGCTCCCTCGCCGTCCCGGGCCTGACATCGCGCCCCGGCGGCGTACACTTGCCCATGAACGACGCGACGACAGCCCTCCTCGCGGTGAACGTCGGCAACTCTCGCACCTCCTTCGCGGTTTTCCGCGACTGGAAGCGTGAGACGCTGACCGCCATGCCGAACGAGCCCGTGGAGCCGCTGATAGAGGCCCTCCGCGCGGCGGCCGCCTCCCTCGGCGCCGACGACTCTCGGAACGCCGTGGTGTTCGCGTCCGTGAACGACCCGCTCGCCGACCGCCTCGAGGGCGCGCTCGACGACACGGAGCCCGAGACCTACCGCATCGGGCGCGACATCGGCGTGCCCATGCTTCACGCCCTGGACGCCTCCGGCGCGAAGACGGTGGGGCAGGACCGCCTGCTGGCGGCGCTCGCGGCGTTCGAGGGCGTGAAGCAGGCCTGCGTCGTGGTGGACGCCGGGACCGCCGTCACGGTGGACTTCGTGGACGGCGAGGGCGTGTTCCAGGGCGGCGCCATCGCCCCGGGCGCCTCGCTCATGCTTCGATCGCTGCCCGAG
>JACVCK010000146.1 GCA_016742055.1 Phycisphaerales bacterium | reverse complement strand
CCCCGACGTGGAACTGCCGGTCGTGGCCGTGACGGTGGTGCAGTCGGGCGCGGCCCCGACCGAGCTGGAAACCCAGGTTACGCGTCTGGTCGAGGATGCTGTGGCGGGGCTGGGCGAGGTCGATGACCTTAGCCTGCACGTCAAGCGCCCGGTCTTCGCGGCGATGCTCAACCTCGCGCTGATCATCGTCGGGCTCGTCTCCTACACCCGCCTGGGCGTGGACCGCCTGCCGTCGGTGGACGTGCCGACCGTCCGCGTCTCCACGCGCCTGCCCGGCGCCTCGCCCGAGGAAGTGGAGATCGAACTCTCCGACCTCGTCGAAGAGGCGGTCAACACCGTCGAAGGCATCGACGAACTCCGCTCCATCTCCCTGCCCGACCGCTCCATCGTCATCGCCAACTTCAACCTCAGCCGCAACGCCGACATCGCGGCGCAGGACGTCCGCGACCGCGTCGCGCCCGTGCAGCGCGACCTGCCCGCCGACACCGACCCGCCCGTGGTCTCCAAGGTCGACAACGACTCCGACCCCGTCCTCACCATCGCCGTCTCCGGGCCCCGCACCGTCCGCGAACTCACCGAGATCGCCGACAAACTCGTGCGCGTCCGCATCGAGCGATCGCCAGGCGTCGGAGAGGTCCAACTCACCGGCGGGCTCCGACGCACGATGAACGTCTGGATCGACGCCGACCGGCTCGACGCCTACGGCCTGTCGATCACCCAGGTCCGCAACGCCCTGGCCAGCCAGAACGCCGACATCCCCGGCGGCAACGTCACCGCGGCGGACCGCGAACTCGCCCTCCGCATCGCCGGACGCTTCACCGGCGCCGATGGGTTCAACGACCTCATCCTCACCACGGTGAACGGCGCGCCGATCCGCGTCCGCGACGTCGGACGCGCCGAAGACGGCGCCGCCGAGCAACGCACCATCGCCCGCCTCAACGGCCAGCCCACCGTCGTGCTCGAGGTCGTCCGCCAGTCGGACGCCAACACCGTCGCCGTCGTCGAGGGCGTCAAGGCCGCGCTCGCGGCGCTCGAGGACGAACTCCCCCCCGACGTGGGCGCCATCGTCATCCGCGACCAGTCCCGCTACATCTACGCGGCGCTGCACGAGATCAACCTGCACCTGATCCTCGGCAGCGTGCTGGCGAGCATCGTCGTGCTGCTGTTCATGCGCTCCTGGCGCTCCACCCTCATCGCCGCCGTCGCCATCCCCACCTCCGTCATCGCCACCTTCGGCGTCATGGACGCCATGGGCTTCACCCTCAACGCCATCACCATGCTCGCACTCGTGCTCATGGTCGGCGTGGTCATCGACGACGCCATCGTCGTCCTCGAGAACATCTTCCGGTTCATCGAGGAAAAGGGCATGCCCCCCATGCAGGCCGCGCGCGAGGCCACCGCCGAGATCGGCCTCGCCGTGCTGGCCACCACGCTCAGTCTCGTGGTCATCTTCGTGCCCGTCTCGTTCATGTCCAGCGTCGCCGGACGCTTCCTCTACCAGTTCGGCATCACCGCCGCCGTCGCGGTCATGGTCAGCCTCCTCGTCTCCTTCACGCTCACGCCCATGATGGCGTCGCGCCTGCTCAAATCCCCCGCGCCACGCGCCGGCGAGGCCCGCGAAGCCAAAGCCCGCTCCCGGCGCGGCTTCTACGCAGTCATCGACCGCGCCTACGAGGCCGCCATCCGCTGGTCCATGCGCCGCCGCTGGATCGTGATGGCCGTCGCCGCCGCCACCATCGCCTCCACCGTCCCGCTCCTGAGCGTGGTCGGACGCGAGTTCACCCCCGCCGACGTCGACGAAGCCGAGTTCGCCGTCTCCGTCACCGCCCCCGAAGGCGCCAGCGTCGCCGCCATGGACGCCGCCATGCGCGACGTCGAACGCGAGATCCTGAGCGTCCGAGGCGTGCGCGACGTGCTGCTGACCAGCGGCGGGTTCGGCGGCACCCAGTCCAACTCCGCCAACTTCTACGTCCGCATCGCCCCGCACGAGGAACGCATCTTCTCCTTCGGACGCCTCTGGCGCGAAACCCTCAAGGGCGCCCCGGCGCGCGCCTTCGAGGGCAACTACGCCCAGCAGGAGGTCATGACCGAGATCGACCGGCGGCTCAAGTCCTTCCGCGACCTGCGCTCCTCCGTCCGAAACTACTCCGCCTTCAACCTCGGCGGCGGCCCCTTCGACGTCAACTTCCTCATCAAGGGCCCCGACCTCGAAGCCCTCAGCGACTACGCCGAACAACTCCGCGACCGCGCCATCGCCGAGGGCGGATTCCGCGGCCTGGACACCTCCCTCCGGCTCAACAAGCCCGAACTCCGCGTCCGCATCGACCGCGACCGCGCCGCCGACCTGGGCATCTCCGCCCGCGACCTGGGCACGGCCCTCCGACTCATGGTCGGCGGCGACGAAGAAGTCTCACGCTTCCGCGACCCCGCCACCAACGAGCAGTACGAAGTCCGCCTGCGGCTCGACGAGGAGGACCGCAACCGCCCCGAGATCATCGACCAACTCAAACTCCCCCGCGCCGGCGGAGGGCTCGTCGAACTCAGCAGCGTCGCGGCCGTCGAACCCATCGAGGCCGCGTCGCGCATCGACCGGCTCGACCGCCAGCGCATGGTCAGCGTGCGGGGCGGCGTGGCGCCCGGATACGCCCTGGGCGATCGGCTCGAGGCCCTCCAGCGCATCGCCGGCGACCTGAATATGCCCGCCGGCTACACCACCGGCCTGACCGGTCGCAGCCGCGAACTCGAACGCACGTTCGCCGAGTTCGGCCTGGCGTTCCTGCTGTCGATCGTGTTCATGTACCTGATCCTCGCCTCGCAGTTCGAGAGCGTGACGCACCCCTTCACGATCCTGCTCTCCCTGCCGCTGTCGGTGCCCTTCGCGCTCCTGGCGCTCTACGCCACCGGCGGCGCGCTCAACCTCTTCAGCGTGCTGGGCATCCTCGTGCTCTTCGGCGTGGTGAAGAAAAACGCGATCCTGCAGATCGACCACATGAACGGCCTCCGCGCCCGCGGGATGGAGCGCCTCGACGCCATCGTGCAGGGCAACCGGGACCGGCTCCGCCCGATCCTCATGACCACGCTCTCGCTCGTGGCCGGCATGCTCCCCCTCGCCCTGGGCTCCGGGCCCGGCGCCGAAGAACGCCGCGCCGTCGCCGTCGTGGTCATCGGGGGTCAGTCGCTCTGCCTCCTGTTGACCCTCCTGGTCACGCCCGTCGCGTACTCCCTCCTGGACGACCTGGGCGCCCTCCTCCGACGCCGGCGCGCCCCCGATCCCGCGCCGCAGCCCGCACCCGGCGCCTGACGTCACTCCGACTCAAGGTCCAGCCGGGCTTGCTCCAGCCGACGCCGCTGCTCGGGGCCCACGCTCGGGAACGACAGGTCGAGCGCGCGGATCTCGTGGGCGATCACGGACGCGAGGATCGCACGGGACACCCACTTGTGGTCCGCAGGGACCACGTGCCACGGCGCCCATTCCGTGCTCGTCTGCGTGATCGCGTCCTCGTACGCCTCCATGTAGTCGTCCCACCGCCGGCGCTCCGAGACGTCGCCCGGGTCGAACTTCCAGCGCTTGTCCGGGTCGTCCAATCGCGCCAGCAGCCGCTTCTTCTGCTCGCCCTTGGAGATGTGCAGGAAGAACTTCACGATCCGCACGCCATTCCGGGCCATGTGCCGCTCGAACGCGTTGATGTCCTCGAACCTTTCCTGCCAGAACTTCCGGCCCCGCTTGCCCTCCGGCAGCCGCTGCCGCTCAAGGACCTCCGGATGGACCCGCGCCACCAGGACCTCTTCGTAGTGCGAGCGGTTGAAGATGACGATCTGCCCCCGCGCCGGCGCCGCCTTCATGCACCTCCACAAAAACGTGTGGTCCAATTCCTCCGCCGACGGCGCCTTGAACGGATGAACCGAACATCCCTGCGGGTTCACCCCCGACATCACGTGCTTGATCGCGCCGTCCTTGCCCGCCGCGTCCATTGCCTGCAACACCACCAGCAGCGACCAGCGGTCGTCCGCCCAGAGCATCTCCTGCGCCCCGCGCAGGTCCTCCAGACTCGCGGCGATCACCGAGCGGGCCCTCGCCTCGAGTTCCTCCGAGTTCAGGCGCCGCAGTTCCGGCTCTTCGCGCCAGTCCGTCGGGCGCTGCGCGAGCCCCGCTCGCCGTCCCGGCTCGACGCGCACCTCTCGAAGCACCCGATCGATGTCCACGGCGCCTCCTTTCGACCCGGCTCCCCAGTTGTACAGCGCCGAGCGGCGCCGCCGGCAGATCCAAAAAGAACGCGGCCCCGGCAAGCCGGGGCCGCGCCTTGATTCGGGAAACGATCGAGGCTTCTCAACGATTAGCGACGACGACGCAGGCCGGCGAGGCCGGCGAGGCCGAAGAGCGCCGTGGCGCCGGGGGTCGGGACGACCTCCTGGATGCCGACGTAGAGGAAGCCGGAGCGCCAGATGCCGTCCACGCCGGGGCCGTCATCGAACGACTCGAAGAGCTCGAGGCGCAGGATGCCGTTGGGGAGGACGATGTTCGGGATGGCGTTGTCCGTGAGGTCGATCTGGCCGCCGGACGCGTTGGAGCCGACGCCGGGGGCGTTGGCCGAGAGCGGACGGAGGAAGAGGCCCGTGAGGTCCGGGGCGACGTTGTCGTCGAAGTAGAAACGCATCTCGGACTGCCAGGAAGCGCCGAGCGCCTCGCCGGTGACGTCCCAGCCGATGGAGGTCATGGTGACCGTGCCGCCGGCGTTGCCGATGAAGGCGCCGATGTCGTACAGCATGACCGTGTTGTTGGGGCTGCTGAGGCCGTCAACGCTGGTCAGGTTCGCGACGTTGATCGCGTAGATCGTGTTCGTCGTGCCACGGGGGCCGCTGAACGTGTCGACGGGGACCGCGGTCTTGCCCTTGCCGCCGACGAAGTTCGTCGAGAGGGGCGAAGCAACCGCCGCACCGGCGGAGACCGTGAGAACGGCCGCGCTGAGCAGGAACTTCTTCATGTGTTCTTCTCTCCTAAAGGCGCCTCGATACACGTCGCTCTGTCGGTCGGCCTACGTCGGACGACCGCGAAGCGGCGCTTCCCCGTACACCCGAGACGGTCGGGCCACGGAGAACTCCCAAATCTGCGCTGGAGAGGGGACGTGTTCCTCCCAGCCCGTCTCCGCCGGCGAAACGCACCGGCGAACCAACCACGAATCTACAGCGCAAAGCCGCCCTTGCAATAGCGCAACCCCCGAGATGCCAAGTATTTTTTGTGCCGGAACGAAGGTTGGGGACGATCCCCGAGCCCCATGCCCTCCCCGTTCGCTCTTTGATAGGATATCCGACCATCTGGCCCCTGAAAAACGCCGTAAATAACTGTAACGAATCGAATTAGAACATTCGAACCCGGTGGCCCGCCGCCCCCGGTTCGCCCCTCGATTCGCCCCGGGAGGCCTTTATACGGATACATCGCTCCCTTTTTGATCGCCGCTGATCTTTCCATCCCCCAGCGCCCGCCGCTCTGGCGACAGCCCCCCAAGACTCCACCGCGTCCCCATGCCCCTCGACCTCGCCGAGCGCTGGTTCGCCTCCCGCCGCTGGACTCCCTTTCAGTTCCAGCGCGACTGCTGGCGCGCCTACCTCGCGGGCGAATCCGGACTGCTCCACGCGCCCACCGGAACGGGCAAGACCCTCGCCGTGTGGCTCGGACCGATCCTCGAATCCATCCGCAAAGACGACCTCGCCGCCCACGGCGCGCGGGTCATCTGGATCACGCCCCTGCGCGCGCTCGCCGGCGACACCGCCGACGCCCTCGCCGAAGCCGCCTCCGCCCTGGGCTCGCACTGGACCATCGACGTCCGCACCGGCGACACGCCCTCCCGCCGCAAGTCCCTCCAGCGCGATCGCCCCCCCAGCGCCCTGGTCACCACGCCAGAGAGTCTCTCCATCCTGATGTCTTATGAGGATTGGCCGGCCCGCCTCCGCTCCGTCCGCTGCGTCGTTGTGGACGAGTGGCACGAACTCCTCGGAACCAAACGCGGCGTGCAGACCGAACTCGCCCTCGCCCGACTCCGCGCCGTCTGCCCCGAACTGCGCACCTGGGGCGTGTCGGCCACGCTCGGAAACATCGAAGAGGCCGCCGCGGCGCTGGTCGGCACGAACCACTCCGCCCGCATCGTCCGGGGCGCCGCGCCCAAGCGCGTCGAGGTCGAAACCCTCCTGCCCGCCTCCCTGGACCGCTTCCCCTGGTCCGGGCACATCGGCACGGCCCTCGCCGAGCGGGCTCTCGACGCCATCGACCGCGCCGGGACGACCCTCCTCTTCACCAACACCCGTTCCCAGGCCGAGATCTGGTTCCGAACGCTCCTGGGCATGCGCCCCGACCTGCTCGGGCGCATCGCCCTCCACCACGGCTCGCTCGATCAGGACATCCGGGCGGAGATCGAGCGCCTGCTCCGCGCCGGGCGCGGGCGGGAGTCGTCCCTGCGCTGCGTCGTCTGCACGTCCAGTCTCGACCTCGGCGTGGACTTCGGCCCGGTCGATCAAGTGATCCAGGTCGGCAGCCCCAAGGGCGTGGCGCGGTTCGTCCAGCGCGCCGGGCGGAGCGGCCACCGGCCCGGCGCCCCCAGCCGCATCGTGTGCATCCCCTCGAACGCCCTCGAACTCATCGAGTTCGCCGCCGCGCGCGACGCGATCGAGGCGGGCGAACTCGAATCCCGCCCCCCGCTCCGCAAGCCGCTGGACGTGCTCGCGCAGCACCTGGTCACCGCCGGCATGGGCGGCGGCTTCGATGCAAGCGAACTGCTCCAGGAAGTCCGCACCACCTACGCCTTCGCCGATCTGACCGACGAGGAATGGGGCTGGACGCTGGACTTCGTCGGCCGCGGCGGGCCGGCGCTCACCGCCTACCCCGAGTACGCCCGCGTCGGCCCCGGCGAAGACGGGCGCTGGCGGGTGCGCGAACGCCGGATCGCCACGCTGCACCGCATGGGCATCGGCACGATCGTGGCCGACTCGGCCGTCCGCGTGCAGTAC
>JACVCK010000145.1:1243-7007 GCA_016742055.1 Phycisphaerales bacterium | reverse complement strand
CGAGCCTGCCCCGGCCTAGGCGATGGCGGCCTCGGCCAGCATCCCGGTGCCGAAGTGTTCCAGCTCGATCCCGGACAGCGAGGTGCCCGTGACGCGGCATTCGCGCACCACCGGCTGGCCGCGATGCAGCACCAGCAGCAGGCGGTCCCCGTCCCGCAATCCGGTCACGCCGCCGATCACCGCGCGCCTTGGGGTGTGGCCGGGGGACAACCCGATGTCCCGCGAGGTGCTGCTGGACGTTGAGAAGGGCGACAACATCACGCTCTCGACGCTGCGCGCCACGGTGCACCTGGGCGCGCACGCGGACGGGCCGAACCATTACGGCACGGCGTCGCCGGGGATCGGCGAGCGGCACCTGGGTCTGTACCTGGGGCCGTGCCAGGTGGTGAGCGTGGCGGTGGGCCGGGGCCAGCGCGCCACGGCGGCGATGCTCCCGCGCGGGTTCGACCTCTCCGAGAAGCGCATCCTCTTCAAGACGGGCACGTTTCCCGACCCGGAGAACTTCAACAACGACTTCGCGGCGCTGGACCCGGCGCTGATCGAAATGCTCGCCAAGCGCGGCGTGGCGACGGTGGGGATCGACACGCCCAGCGTGGACCTGATCGACTCGAAGGACCTGCCCTCGCACAAGATGGTCCTGGCGCACGACATGGCGATCCTCGAGGGGCTCGTGCTCAAGGATGTGCCGGACGGGCGGTACGAACTGATCGCGCTGCCGCTGAAACTGATGGGCTTCGACGCGAGCCCGGTGCGGGCCGTGCTGCGGACGATCGACCAGCCGCCGCCGGAGGCGCCGCGCAAGAAGGTCAGCCGATCGTCGCGATGATCTTGAGTTCGATGTTGATCCTGGTGGGCAGCGCATTGACCTCGACGGTGGTGCGCGTGGGCCCGTGCTTGAAGTGCGCGGCGTACTCGCGGTTGTAGCCCTCGAAGTCCTGCTCCATGTTGGTCAGGAACGATGTGACGTCCACGATGTTCTCCCACGCGCTGCCGGCGTCCTCGACGATGACGCGCAGGTTGTGGAAGACGGCGCGGGCCTGCTCGGCGATGTCGTAGCCGGTGACTTCTCCGCGGCCGTTCATGGTGACGCCGGGGATGACGGCCTCGCCGAGCCGGCGCGGGCCGATGCCGGAGACGAACAGGAGGTTGCCGACGCGTCGGCAGTGCGGGTAGGCGCCGACGGGGCTGGGGCCTCGGGGGCTGACGAAGGTGGAGCCGTCGGGGATGGGCTTGTTCATGGCGTGTGTTCCCGGAGTTGGACGCAGACGTTGCGGGGTTCGGTGAAGAATCGGAGGGCCTCGTCGCCTCCCTCGCGTCCGACGCCGGAGTCCTTCATGCCGCCGAAGGGCGTGCGCAGGTCGCGGACCATCCAGCAGTTGATCCAGACGATGCCGGCCTCCAGGCGCGCCGCGACGCGGTGCGCGCGGTCGAGGCCGCGCGTCCAGACCATCGAGGCCAGCCCGTAGCGGACGCCGTTGGCGAGCGCGAGGGCTTCGGCCTCGGTGTCGAATGGCGTGACGGTGACGACGGGGCCGAAGATTTCCTCCTGCATCGCGGCGCAGGTCGGCGGCGCGTCGGTCAGGACGGTGGGCAGGTAAAACGAGCCGTCGGCGCAGCGTGGAGAGACGGGGGCGCTCGGCGGGCCTCCGCCGCAGCGGACGCGCGCGCCGTCGCGCCGGGCCTGTTCGACGGCGGCGGCAATCTTGGCGTGGTGCTCGCGGGAGACGACGGCGCCTTGCTGGGTGGCTGCGTCGAGGGGGTCTCCGACGCGGAGCGAGCGGGCGCCCTCGACAAGTCGGTCCACGAAGCGCTCGTAGATGGGGCGCTCGACGAAGACGCGCGAGCCGCAGAGGCAGATCTGCCCCTGATTGGTGAACGCGGCGCGGAGCGCGGCGTCGGCGGCGGCGTCGAGGTCCGCGTCGGCGAAGACGATGTTGGGGTTCTTGCCGCCGAGTTCGAGGGAGAGTTTCTTGAACTTCGGCGCCGCGGCCCTGGCGATGGCGGCGCCGGTGGACGTGCCGCCGGTGAAGGAGATGGCGCGGACGTCGGGGTGTTCGATGAGCGGGGCGCCGGCCGTGGCGCCGCGCCCGTGGACGATGTTGAGCGCTCCGGGCGGCAGTCCGGCCTCGGCGAGCAGTTCGCTGAGGAGGAAAGCGGTCATGGGGGTGACTTCGGAGGGTTTTCCGACGCCGGTGCAGCCGCAGGCGAGCGCGGGGGCCACCTTCCAGGTGAACAGGTAGAGGGGCAGGTTCCAAGGGGAGATGAGCGCGCACACGCCCACGGGCTGGCGCAGGGTGTAGTTCAGCACGTTCGCGCCGGTCTGGTGGAGATCGGAGCGGGTGTGGAGGATGGCGGTGGCGAAGAAGCGGAAGTTCGCCGCGGCGCGGGGGATGTCCACGGAGCGGGCGAGCGCGAGGGGCTTTCCGGAGTCGATGGATTCGGCGCGGGCGAGGCGTTCGAGGTTGGCGTCGATGAGGTCGGCGACGCGGAGGAGGATGCGCGAGCGCTCTTCGGCGGGCGTGGCGGCCCATGCGGGCAGGGCTTTTTTCGCGGCGGCGACGGCGGCGGCGACGTCCTGCGCGTCGGAGTCGGGCAGCGTGGAGTAGACCTCGCCGGTGGCGGGTTCGGGGTTGTCGATCGTGCGCCCGGACGCCGCGGGAGCGAAGCGGCCGTCGATGAAGTTCAGGATCGTCTGCATCGGGTGGCGCCGTTGTCAGATCGTGCTGGTGCGTCCGCCGTCGACGGCGATGCTCTGGCCGGAGACGTATGAGGCGGCGGGGGAGGCGAGGAAAGCGGCGACGGCGCCGATCTCGGCGGCTTCGCCGAAACGTCCGAGCGGGATGGTGGCGCGGAGTTCGTCGGCGACGGCCTTGGGGTCGGCGCTGCGTGCGGCGGCGCGTCCGTTGACGAGGGAGCGGAGGCGCTCGGTCTCGGTGTAGCCGGGGAGGATGTTGTTGACGGTGACGTTGTGGCGTCCCAACTCCATGGAGAGGGTCTTGGCCCACGAGGCGACGGCGCCGCGGACCGTGTTGGAGACGCCCAGCCCCGGGATGGGCTGGCGGACGGAGGTGGAGACGATGTTGATGACTCGTCCGTACTTCGCGGCCTTCATGGCGGGCAGGAGGGCCTGCACGAGCGCGTGCCCGCTGACGATGTGCATGCGGAAGGCGCGGACGAAGTCTTCGGGGTCGGCGTCGATGGCCTGGCCGGGCGGCGGTCCGCCGGTGTTGTGGACGAGGATCTGCGCGCCGCCGGCGTCGGCGAGGGATTCGGCGGCGCGCCGGAGGGAGGCGTCCACGGCGAAGTCGGCGACGGCGACCGCGTGGGCTTGCCCGGCGGGCCGGGGGAGGGCGGCGGCGGCTTCGTGGAGCCGGGCCTCGTCGCGGGCGAGGAGGGTGACTTCGGCGCCGAGGAGCGCGATCTCGTGCGCGCGGGCGAGGCCGATGCCCTGCGTGGAGCCGCAGACCACGGCTCGCTTTCCTGTGAGGTCAAGGCGCATGGTCGCGTCTCCGAGGGGTGTTCACCAGATGAAGCGCATGCGTCCGAAGTCGGGGATGAAGGAGAACCGTGACGCGCCGAGTCGGAGCGGGTGCGCGGCGGGCCAGAACACGACGACGGCGCGCCCGGTCATCATCTTGCGGTGGATGAGGCCGAGGTTGGAGTCGACGGTGGCCTGAACCCAGGGGTCCACGGCGTCGACGAGGCGGGAGTCGGCGCTGTTGGCGGAGTTGTCGCCGAGGAGGAAGAACTCGTCGGGGCCCATGGTGGCCGGCGCCGCGGGATGGGTGGCGAGCGCGGGGCGACCGGCCAGGCGCGTGCCGGGGGGGTATTCGCGGGGCTGGTAGTAGACGTCGCGGTCGAGTCCGACGCGCCAGAACGTGGAGGGCCCGGCCTGGCAGATGAGTTTGACGCCGGGCCCGGTGTAGATGGAGGGTTCGGCGAGCGGATTGCCGCGGATGTCGGCGGTATCGCCCGCGGCGAGCGCGTCCACGACGGCGGCGGGGAGGTTGGTGGACCAGCGGAGTCGTTCGGCGGGGTTCCAGTTGTATTCGCCTTCGAGGACGAGTCGGCCGTCGATCCAGAGTTGGAGGGACTGATCGACGTGGCAGAAGGCGATTTCGGAGACCTTTCCGACGGGCAGGGCGCGGGAGTTGAGGACGGCGACTTCGGTGGTGCGGATGCGTCCTGCGTTGGCGGGGTCGCGGTGGTAGTACATGAGCCGGAGGCGCGAGGGCTCGAAGGAGGCGAGGAAGTGCTGGCCTCGCGCGCTGATCTCGAAGTAGACCTCGCTCTCGGCGGTTTCGGGGAGGACCGAGGCGCGGACGCGGAGGTCGGAGATGGGGAAACGCGGGATGAACTCGGTCATCGAGCGCCCGTCCTGCTGGTAGTCGTTGTAGGGCTGCCAGTCGGTGATGGGCCAGCGCTCGGAGTCCCAGGCGAGTTCGCCGTAGGGTCCGCCAGCGAAGCGGTAGCGCCCGCGTTCGAGGGTCCAGAGATCCTTATCGGGGCGCCAGGGCGCGCGCCAAGGCCGTCCGTCGTGGGATTCGTCCAGCGGGGTGAACTCGCCGGAGAACAGCGGCCACCAGAGGGTTTCCTGGACGCGGGCGGGCTTGCGGAGGATGCGCCAGGCGCGTTGGGCCTCGTCGGGCGAATCGGGGGTTCGGACGAAGGCGTCGCCGTCGATGAGCCAGAGTTGTTCGCCGGGCATGCCGACGAGGCGCTTGATGTAGTTCTCGCGGGGCGAGGAGGGCCACTTGACGACGACCACGTCGAAGCGCCGGGGGTGGTACAGGGGGTTGTATTTGAGGATGCCGATGCGGTCGCCGGCGCGGAGTGCGGGCGAGGCCTCGGAGTAGGGGAGGTTGGTGACGGGCTCGCGGGCGAGGTTGAGGGTGGGGGGCGCGCCGAAACGGAGCATGCGCGTGCCGGGGATCTGTTCGGCGTAGGGGTTGATGGACCAGTCGAAGCCGCTGTGGGGCGAGCGCGGGCGCATGTGCTGGCCCATGAGCGTGGGGGCCATGGAGCCGGTGGGGATGTGGAAGGGTTCGAAGACGAAGCCGCGGAAGGCCAGGACGAGGGCGAAGGAGATGATGAGCCCGATGGCGGACTGTTTGAAGGTCTCCTTGGCGCGGGGGTTGGGGCCTTGGTGGGGCGAGTGGTCGGGCATCGGGGGTGAGGATACCGGGTGGGAACCTCCGGGGGGCGCCACGCGTCGGGCTGGGCGCGGTAGAAATGGGCTGACAGATCGGGGCGCCGCGAGCGTCTCGATGGGTGGAGCCGCCGGTCCCCGCCAGGTCCGACCGTCGCCCGCCGGCCCGCAGCCCCGCAAGGAGTGACCCCGGAGATGGCATACGCCGCCGCCGACGTCAAGCAGATTGCACGTGAGGTTGAGGAGCACAGCCGCCCGATCCGGGCGATCGTGTCGCAGGTGGAACGTGTGGTGATCGGCCAGCGGTACATGGTGGACCGGCTGATGGTGGGTCTGCTGGCGGGGGGGCACGTGCTGCTCGAGGGCGTGCCGGGGCTGGCCAAGACGCTGACGGTGACGGCGCTGGCGGGGGCGCTGGACGCGACGTTCAAGCGGATCCAGTTCACGCCGGACCTCCTGCCCGCGGACCTGGTGGGCACGCTGATCTACAACCCTCGCGAGGGCGTGTTCACGGTTCGGCGGGGGCCGATCTTCGCGAACATCGTGCTGGCGGACGAGATCAACCGCGCGCCGGCGAAGGTGCAGAGCGCGCTCCTTGAGGCGATGCAGGAGCGG
>JACVCK010000145.1:0-1233 GCA_016742055.1 Phycisphaerales bacterium | reverse complement strand
GGGGTGGGGGGGCGGGAGGCGGAGGGGACAGGCGGGGGAGGCAGGCGCGAGGGACAGGTGGGAAGAAGAGTCAGAAGGTGCAGAGCGCGCTCCTGGAGGCGATGCAGGAGCGGCGCGTGACGATCGGCGACGAGACGCACACGCTGCCCGAGCCGTTCCTGGTGCTCGCGACGCAGAACCCGGTGGAGCAGGAGGGCACGTACCCGCTGCCCGAGGCGCAGGTGGACCGCTTCATGCTGAAACTGAAGGTGGGCTACCCGACCAAGGACGAGGAGCGGCGGATCGTGGACCGCATGGCGTTCACGCGACCGGACACGAAGGTGGACGCGGTGGTGACGCCGGAGGAGGTCCTGCGGGCGCGCCGCGTGGTGGACTCGATCTATGTGGACGACAAGGTGCGCGACTACATCGTGGACCTCGTGCACGCCACGCGCGAGCCGGAGGCCTACGGGCTCAAGAGCCACAAGCGGCTGATCGAGTTCGGGGCGTCGCCCCGGGCGTCGATCGCGCTGACGCTGGCCTCGCGTGCGGCGGCGTTCCTGGACGGGCGGGGGTTCGTGACGCCTCAGGACGTCAAGACGATCGCGCCGGACGTGCTGCGTCACCGGGTGATCGTGGGGTACGAGGGGGAGGCGGAGGGCGTGACCTCCGACGACGTCGTGCGGGAGACGCTGGAGCACGTTCCGGCGCCGTGAGGAGCCCGCGTCGATGCCGATGAACACCGAAGAACTCATGGCTCAGGTGCGCCGGCTGCGCATCGTGATCGGTCGGCGGGTGGACGAGTTGTTCGCGGGCGAGTACCACAGCGCGTTCCGCGGGCTGGGGATGGAGTTCGCGGAGGTGCGCGAGTACCAGCCCGGGGACGACGTGCGTTCGATCGACTGGAACGTCACGGCGCGGACGGGCCGGCCGTTCGTCAAGCGTTTCCAGGAGGAGCGCGAACTGACGGTCGTGCTGCTGGCGGACCTGAGCGGCTCGGGGCGGTTCGGGACGGGGGCGCGCACCAAGCAGGAGATGGTGGCCGAGTTGTGCGCCGTGATGGCGCTGGCGGCGCAGAAGAACAACGACAAGGTCGGGCTGATGATCTTCACCGACCGCGTCGAACTGCACCTGCCGCCGGACAAGGGCGTGCGCCACTCGATGCGGATCATCCGCGAGGCGCTGTCGTTCGAGGCGTCGTCGCACGGCACGGACATCGGCGCGGCGCTGATGGAGTTGCTCAAGGTGCAGCGC
>JACVCK010000144.1 GCA_016742055.1 Phycisphaerales bacterium | reverse complement strand
CCCGCCATACAGATGGTTCGGCTTGGCGAACATGTGCATCGAGCCGCCCTTGCCCTTCGCACAACCCGTGGTCCGACCAAACATCTCCGCCATGCACGCCCGCGGGCTCATGCCACGCGCCAGCGCGTGCCCATGGTCGCGGTACGCCGTCACGATCGGATCATCGTGCTCCACGGCGCCGATTGTCCCCACCGCCAGCGCCTCCTGCCCCGTGTACACGTGGCAGAACCCGCCGATCTTCGCCTGCTGGTACGCCTGCATCGTCCGGTTCTCGAACTCCCGAATCAGTTGCATCTGACGCAGGAACTCGTGCAGACGCTCGCTGGACAGCGCCGCGGACGGGCGCCGGGCGGCCGTCGGGCCGGTCGGTCGGGATGGGGCTGCGGTGGCTGGCGTCATGGCTGGCTTCGCGGAATCTCGCGCCGCGTGCCCCCCTCCGCCGGCGCCGGGGGGCGCACGGTCCGGTCGGGGGCCGCTGGCTGGTGATGGGTCTGGTCTCACGGAAGGGATCGGCCGGACGGGTCGGGTCGGCCGCCAAGTCTAGGAACATGCCCGAATCCGCGCCGCCTTCGGACCCTGCACCACGCCGGAAACTCCCGCGCCCGGCCCCCTTGCGTCGATACAAACCCGTGCCCGCAGCGCCGCACACCCCTCCCAGTCCGGCCCTCGCCGCCGCGGCCAGCGCCCTCAGCGCCGGCCGCCCGTGGGACGCCGCCCGCACCGCGTTCGCCGCACCCGACAGCCCCGACGCATACCTCCTCCGCGCCTCCGCCTACCTCCAACTCGGGCTCCGCACCCCCTGCCTCGAAGCCCTCGCCCACACCGGCGCCGACCCGCACGCGCCAGCCCTCCGACAGGCCGCCCAAGCCCTCCCCGACGACCGCATCACCGCCGACACCCGCCTCGCCCGCGTCGCGGCCAACCTCGCCTCCCTCGATCCCGCGCTCCCGCGATCGCTCGCACCAGCCCTCGACGGGTGGACCCGCCGCCTTGACGAGCAGGAGTGGTTCGCCACCACCTGCGCCAACGTCGTTCGACGGGAGCGCGACGGCGGTGCGTGGACCCGCTTCGCCGACGACCGCGCCGCCGCGGCCGCACTCCCACTCCCGCCGGACATCGCCTCCTCCGACCTCCAGACCTCTCGCCCGATCACCCTCGAAGGCCTCGACCCCCCTTGGATTCTCCTCCGGCTCCTCGAGGCGACCCCGCCCACGCAGAACGGCCACCGCGTCCCGATCCGCGTGGTCCAGGCCGACCCGGCCGAGTTCTTCGACGCCCTCGCCTGCGCCGACCTCGGCCCCCACCTGCGAGACGGGCGCGTGCGCTGCTTCATCGGCGGCGCCTGCTCCGCCGCGCTGCGCGCCGACCTCCGCGCCCGCTTCGACACCATCATCGCCGGCCCCCTGATCCGCAACCCCGCGCTCCGCACGAGCGCTTCACCCGCCGTCGAGCCCACGATCGCCGACGCCGCCCGCGAGCAGGGCGACGAGCACGAACGGCTCACCCGCCAGACCGCCGCGAAGTACGGCGCCCGAAGCCCCGACTTCTGGCGCCGCCGCTTCGACGGCGCGCTCGCCGGCTCCAGCCCGCCGCTGCGCGTGCTCGTGCCCACCTGCCGCTACTCGACCTTCGTGCGCCACTCGGCCGAGGACCTGGCCGACGCTTGCCGCGCGCTCGGCCATGAGGCGCTCGTGCTGATGGAGCCCGACGAATTCTCGCGGATGTCGAGCGTCGCCTACCTCCGCGCGTTCGAGTCGTTCGAGCCCGACCTCGTGCTGATGATCAACTACACGCGCTCCGCCCTCGGCCCCGCCGGCGGCGCGAAGGTCCCCTTCGTGTGCTGGGTGCAGGACGCAATGGCGCAACTCTTCGACAAGAACGCCGGCGCCGCGAGCGGCCCGCTCGACTTCCTCGCCGGCTACACCGCCGATCGGCTCTTCACCGACTTCGGCCACCTGCGCGAGCGCGCCTTCTACACGTCGATCGGTGTGTCGCCCCGCAAGTTCCATGACGCGCCGGCCGCGGCGCGGCCCGAGTTCGACTGCGAGATCGCGTACGTCGGCCACCAGAGCGAAACGGTGGACGACTTCCACGCCCGCCAGTCCGAGGCGCTGGGGCGCAACCCCGCGATCCGGCGCGTGCTCGACCTCATCAGGCCTCGTGTCCTGGCCATCGCCGCCGCCCCCATGTCCGGCGTGATCCACGCCCGAATCGACGACGCCGTGCGCGGCTCCATCCGCGACGTCTCCGGCGCAGAGCCCGACCCGCGCCTCTTCTCGCTCCTGCTCAACCAGTACGCCACGCCCCTGGCCGACCGCGCTTACCGCCACGAAACCCTGGAATGGGCCGCGGCCATCGCCGAATCCCGGCGGTGGCGCCTCCGGATCTTCGGGCGCGGCTGGGAGCGCCATCCCACGCTTGGCGCCTACGCCCGAGGTCCGGTCGATCACGGCGAGGAACTCCGCGCGTGCTACCAGTCCGCCCGCGCGCACCTGCACGCCGCGATCCTCAGCCCCGTCCACCAGCGCCCCGTCGAATGCGCCCTTTCCGGCGGGCTGCCGCTCGTGCGCTGCAACATCGACGAGATCCACTCCACGCGCTACTGGCTGCTCTCCCTCGCTTCGGCCCAGGCCCCGCCTGACTGCTGCTCGCTCGCGTCGCGCCGACCCCAGTGGATCGCGGCCAACCACGCGCCCCTCGTCGAATACACCTCGCTCTGCGATCAACTCGGCCGGCCGAGCGAAACTATGGTCGAACTCGAGGATTGGGCCGAGGCCGCGCTCCGGCGCATCGGGCCCATGCAGCCGGAGCGCCTGGCGCACTGGCTCTACGCCGGGCTTGCCGAGACCTGCTTTTTCGACCGGGCATCGCTCGAATCGGCGCTGACCCGGGCGATCGACGAGCCCCAGTGGCGCCGCTCACGGTCGCAGGCCATGGCCCAGCGCATGTCGGAGCGCATGACCACCGACGCGATCGTGCATCGCCTCCTCGGCTTTATTCACGACCGGCTCGGCGGACCCGCGTCCCCCGCAGCCGCGGAGCGTCGCTGGCCGGGCCCGCCCGAGCGACGGCGCGACGCCTGACGCCATCCGAGCCGCAACGCACGAAATGCGCTCACCAGCGCTGGCGCGGAGGCAGGCCGGGGGCCAGCGCTGGCAGATCAAGCGGTTTTCGCGAGGCCACGAACACCGCCCGCGTCAGCGCGCCCGCCGGCGCAGGCCGCGACCAATCCAGCGGGAACTCCTCGTGCGCCGGCTGCGTGACGGGGCAGTAGACGTGCGCGAACCGCTCCCGCAACCGGTTGAACACCCAGGCGCGAGTCGGGCGGCAGCCCTGGCCGCTGATCGCCTGCGAGTAGACCTTGCAATCTTCCTCCACGGGATTGATCGCCTCGCCCTCGCCAACCGACACGCACGTCTCGATCAGGAGCAGGTCGGAGCAGACGCTGCTCATGTGCTCGAGGCCGCGCAGCGGGTCGCGCAGGTGGTACAGCAGGCCATAACAGAACACGATCTCGAACTCGGCGCCATCGGCGCCCGGTTCGTCCAGATCGAGCGTTCCCGCCGTCAGCCGCGGATCGCCAGCGAAGGTCTGCCGGAGGATGGCTTCGTGCGCGGGCCTGCCGTCGGTCGCATGGACGCGGCAGCCCCGATCGAGCCAGAACGTCGTCAGGTCCCCGACGCCCGCGCCCACCTCGAGCACGCTCCGCCCTTGCAGCGGCAGCCCGAGGGAAGCCAGGTGCTCCAGGCGTCGCTGGTTCAGCCGCTGGTAATAGGGAAAGCGGAACGACTCCGCCGGCGACTGGGGCCGCTTGGCCGGGGCCTTGTCGTCGCGCCACGTCGCCGGATGAGCCGTCACCGATGCGCCGGGGCTCATGCCGCCTCCGTGCAGAGTTCAGGCGCTCTGCCGCTCGACGCCTTCTTCGATCGCTCCCCCACCTCCCAGGCGCGCTCCGGCTGGACGCGCAGCCAGTCCAGCGCCTCGCGCCGCACCCACAACGCATCGACGCACGTCGTCCGCTGCTCCGGACCGTGCGACCAGATCTCGTGCACCTGGTACAGCCCGAACCCGCACTCCCGCAGGAACAGGTCGATCTCCGAGAACGTGTCGGCGCCCTCGTACTCCGGCGCCAGTTGCGCCTCGCAGTTCACCGCCATCACGCCGCGCTCGGTCAGGGTCCGGCGCGCGCCCCGGAGCGCCGCCAACTCCAGCCCCTGCACGTCGAGTTTGACGGCGTCCACGCGGGCGATCCCGTTCGATTCCGCCCACGCGTCGATCGTGACCATCGGCGCCCGCACGCGCGTCTCCTCCCGGATGCCATCCCCGTGGAACGAGGCGCCCATCGCGCTCGCCGGAAGCACGCTCGACATCAGACGGTTCGCCGTCAGGCGGAACTCCACCTCGCCGTTGGACGCCCCCACCGCCGCCCGGATCGGCCGAACCTCCGGCCACTCCGCGGCCCTCTCGCACAGCCGCTCGAACACGTCCGGCGCCGGCTCGAAGGCGTAGATCGTCGGCTTGCGGAACTGCGAGCGCAGCCGCTCGACCGTCGCGCCGACGTTCGCCCCGATGTCCAGGATCACCGCCGGCTTGGACGCGTCGATGACGCGCGTCATCATCACGTAGGCGTCCTGCTCCAGCAGCGGCGTCGCCTGCCTGACGACGGCGGGGGATACCTCGCCGCTGCGCACCATCGCCGGGTCCACCTCGCCCGTGGGCTTGTAGAGTCGGATCACCTCGACGCCCACGCGGCGGAGCGGCTCGCTCCGCTCCCACAGCGTCTCCTCGTGGCTATTGGCCGACAGGATCACCGCGTCCAGCCGCAGCGCGCACGCCTGCTCCAGCGAGACGATCGGGAAGCCGAACAGGCGCTTGCCGTGCGACTTGGCGTTGTCGTCGATGATCGCGGCGATTTCCACAGGCGGCTCGGCCAGCGCCGGCGCGCAGGTGCGCGTGTGCGTGCCCGCGCCGTACAGCGCCACGCGCCGCATCCCGCGCACGGCGCAGGATTCCAGCGCCGCCCGCATCCGCTGCAGCCACGAACCCGGCGCGCACTGGGGCCCGTACAGGTTGCTCCAGTGCTGCTCCGCCGTGCGATCGTCGCCCCTGGCCGCCAGCGCATGGTTGTACTTCCGCGCCTCGCCCAGGGGCTCGTGCCCGGGAAACTGCGCCCACTTGCGCGACAGGAACAGTTCCACGTCGTGCTGGTCCTTGGGCGCAACCGTCGCCGCCCAATAGTCGGGCCGGTCGTCCCCGCCCCGCGTGAAGTGCTCGTGACGGTGCGTCAGGTCAGGCCGCTGCCACAGCGCCCCCAGACCCTTCGCCACCCAGTGCAGTTCCTTGTCGGCCCAGTTGTGGTGGTACTCGCCCCACATCGGGCCCTTCCCGCCGTACGCCCGCTCGAACCACGCCCGCCCCAACCACGGCGAGCCGCAGTAGCCGTCGCACGACATGAACCCGTCCCCCGTCGGCTGCATCACGCCGAACGTGTCCGGGAAGCGCTCGAGGAACTGTTCGGCCAACTCCTGCGCGGTGAAGTTCGGATCGGGCAGCATGTCGTCGCCGCCCGACACCACGATCGTCGCCGTCTTCGGCACGATCTCGCGGCACAGGATGTTCACCGACCCCGGCCAGCCCGGGTACGTGTCCGACCACACCACAAGGTCCGCGGGGATCTCGCCCCGCTTCCAGTTCTGCAGGACCGCCACGCGGTAGCCCTTCTCCCGCCACACCGGCAGGCGAGCGCGGCAGTTCTCCGGGTTCGCGGACGGGATGGCGTACCAAACCTCGATGGCGGACCGGGAGGCCTTGTGCTTCATGCTCCGGTTATCGGCCCGCCCATGGGGGGGCCTGAAGTCCCGCCCGGCAATCCACTCAACGGTCCACCGGCGTCAGGTCCACCGCCACCGGCAGGTGGTCCGACGCGTACCCCGCAGGCGGGGGGACCGTCCGCCAGTCCGCCCCCTTCGCCCGCATCGGCGTGCCCATCACGAACGCGCTCCCGGGGATCAACTCCTTCGCCAGCGCCCCGTTCACCCAGATCATGTCGATCACCCGGTCGCTCTCGTGCGTCAGCAGGGTCGTGTCGCCTGGCGAGCGCTCCCCGAACACGTCCATCAGCCCCGCGGCGTCCGCGTAGGTCCGCACCGAAGCGTCCGTCGGCAGCGCGTTGAAATCCCCCAGCACGGCGATGTTCCGCGCCGGATCGGCCTCCTGCATCTCCTGCACGATCGCCGCGAACCGCGCCGACTCCCGCTCCCGCCAGTAGTCGCTGTACCGCCCGCTCTTGTGGTGCACCACGAAGAGCGTCAACTCGTAGGGCGCCGCGCCCTCGTCGCCCGGGACGCTCACCACCACCACCAGCGGCGAACGCCGACACTCGATCGGCTCGCCAGCCAGCCAGTTCGCCTCATTGCCGTACTTCTCGGGATGCACCCCGCCCAGCGGCATGCTCGGGAACACCGTCGCCTGCGTGATCGGGAACCGCGACAGCGCCGCCTGCTCGATCCCCCGGTCGTCCCCCGCGTCGATCGACGCCACGTAGTCGTACCCCAGCCCCTGAAGGTGCTCGTTGCGGAACTCCACCAGCGCCTGCAGCGACTCCACCTCCTGCAGCGCCACGATGTCCGCGTCCAGCCGCTGCAGCGCCTCGGCCAGCGCCGCCTTCTCCTGCTCGGGCTTCACCGACCGCATGTCGTCCCGATCACCCGTCAGAGTCGGATCGTCGTGCCCATCGAACAGGTTCAGCACGTTGTACGTCGCCAGCCGGATCGACCCCTCACGCTTGGCGGGCGGCTCCGCGCGGCCCAGTCGGGGCGCCTCCGCCGCCGCGACGCTCGACATCCCGAACACCAGAACCGACGCCAACACGCGACGCATCATGCGGATCACTCCCTGATGGAAAGCCGCCCAGTATACCTCCCGCCGGCCCCGCGCTCGCTCCGCCCACCGCTCCCTTCATCAACCCTTCACACCCCAGGTTTCACAATCCGCCCCGCCTCGGTACAACCTCTTCCCGCACGATGAAGCCCGCCCGGCCCGTCCCTTACGC
>JACVCK010000143.1 GCA_016742055.1 Phycisphaerales bacterium | reverse complement strand
GTATTTGGCCCTTGTTCGTTCCCGGAGCCGTCGGGGAGCCGGACCGGAGCCGGGCGTGGGCTCTCGTGAGCCGCGCCGGGGCTTTCGGCGCCGCCCGGCGGGCGCGGGGGCGCACGCACGATGGAGACGTCGATGAAGCGGAACGGGATGTTGACGGCGCTGCTGGTTGCGCTGGTGGCGACGACGGCGTTGGCGCAGTGGCGTGCCGAGGCGCGCCGGGTGGCGATGCAGTCGCGCCCGTCGGTGGTCGCGGTGGTGGACATCCAGCGCGTGATCAACGGCCTGGACGAACTCAAGGACCGCGAGCGCGACCTTGAGAACCTGGGCGCGCAACTCAAGGCCCGGGTCGAGTCCATCGACAAGAAGGTCGCGGACGCCAAGAGCGCGGTGGAGTTGCTGCCGGCCGAGAGCCCCGAGCGCCGCGCCAAGCAGGACGAACTGCGCCGTCTGCTCCTGGACCTGCGCATCGAGGCCGAGTGGGCCCAGCAGCGGATCGACGAGAAGCGGGGCGAGATCTACGCGCGGCTGTTCAGGAAGATTCATGACGCGTGCGGGCGGCTGGCCAAGCAGGCCGGCTACGACATGGTGATCAGCAGCGACAGCGCGGCGGAGATCCCGCAGGGCGGCTCCGAGCAGAACATCCGCGGGATGATCGTCTCGCGCCGGATCTTCTACACGTCGGAGTCGGTGGACGCGACGAACGACCTGGTGCAGATGCTCAACAACGACCACAAGATGGGGGCCCGCTGATGAACGCGGCGGGCGTCGCGCCGGCGTCGCCGGGGGCTCACCCGGCGAACGGCTGCCGCTGGACCACGGGTGAACTCGCGGCGATGCTGCGGGCGGACCTGGTGGGCCCGGCGGACATCCGCATCGCGCGCCTGGACGCCCTGGAGCGGGCCGACGACGTGACGCTGACGTTCATCCGCGACGCGCGGAACGCCGAGCGCTGGGGGAGCAGCCGCGCGGCGGCGGCGATCGTGTCGCGGCGCGTGGAGGCCGAGCCGGGCCCGGGCCGGGCGCTGCTGTTCGTGCAGGACGCGGACCACGCGCTGATCGAGGTGCTGGAGATCCTGACGCCCGCGTCGCACCTGCCCCGGGGGGTTTCGGCGGGCGCGAGCGTCGATCCGAGCGCGACGGTCGACCCGACGGCGAGCATCGGGCCCGGGGCGTACGTGGGTCCCCGCGCGGTGATCGGCGCCGGCGCGTCGCTGCACGCGAACGTGACGGTCGGCGCGGACGTGACGATCGGGGCCGAGTCGGAACTGCGCTCGGGCGTGGTGGTGGAGGACCGCTGCGTGATCGGCGCGCGGGTGCGGCTTCATCCCAACTGCGTGATCGGTTCGGACGGCTTCGGCTACCGCCCCAGCAAGGACGGGCGGAGCCTCGTCAAGATCCCGCACGCCGGGCACGTGGAGGTCGGCGACGACGCGGAGATCGGCGCGGGCACCACCATTGACCGTGGCAAGTTCGGCGCGACGACCGTGGGCGCGGGGACGAAGATCGACAACCTCGTGCAGATCGGGCACAACTGCCGCATCGGGCGCGGGTGCATCATCTGCGGCTGCTGCGCGCTGGCCGGCTCGGTCACCGTCGGCGACGGCGCGGTGCTGGCAGGCGGCGTGGGCGTGGCCGACAACATGCACATCGGCGCCCGGGCCAAGGTCGGGGCGCGGTCGGGCGTGATGGACAACATCCCCGACGGTGAGACGTGGGTGGGCTACCCCGCGGCGCCGTGGAAGCAGACGATGCGCATCGTCGCCGCGATGAAGCAGTTGCCCGACCTGATGGGCGAGGTCCGGCGCGCGATGAAGTCCGCCCTCGGCGGCGACGCGAACCCGTAACGGCCCCGGCGACCGATCGAATCCCAATGCCCGAGTCCACCCTGGAACAGAAGCAGCGCACGCTCGCCCGCCCGGCGAGCCTGGAGGGCGTGGGCCTGTTCAGCGGGCGGCCGGTGACGGTGACGCTGCGTCCGGCGCCCGCGGACCACGGCGTGGTCTTTCGGCGTGTGGACCTGCCGGGCTCGCCGCTGATCCCCGTGCGCATCGACCACGTGGTGGACCGCGCGCGGCGCACGGCGATCAAGGCGCCCGCGAGCGACCCCGAGCAGGGCGGACCGGTCGTCGAGACCGTGGAGCACTGCCTGTCGGCGCTGGCGGGGCTGGGCGTGGACAACGCGCTGATCGAACTGGACGCCGAGGAACTGCCCATCGGCGACGGCTCGGCGCTGCCGTTCATCGAACTCATCGAGCGCGCGGGCGTGGACGAGCAGGACGCGCCGCGCCGACCCCTGGTCGTCACCGAGCCGGTCACGGTCCGCGCGCCCGCGGGCGCGGGCATCGAGGGCGTGCTGATCGCGCTGCCCAACGATGCGCCGGCGCTCGAACTGGTCTACGACCTGGACTTCGGATCCTCCGGGCCCCTGCGCCGGCAGGTCGCGGCGTTCACGCTGGCGTACGCCCAGCAGCCCGCGGCGTTCGCCGGCGTGATGGCGGGCGCGGCGCACGGGCCGGGCTCGAACGGCGCTGCGAGCGCGGTCGACGCGTTCCGCGCCAGCCCGTACATCACCGACGTGGCGCCGGCGCGGAGTTTCGCGCTCCTGGCCGAGGCGCAGGCGATGCGCGCCAAGGGGCTCTTCGCGCACGTCTCGCCGCGGGACATGCTGGTGATCGGCGACGAGGGCCCGGTGGACAACGAGTACCGTTTCGCGGACGAGCCGGCGCGGCACAAGTTGCTGGACCTTCTCGGGGACCTGGCGCTGGCGGGGCGGCCGATCCAGGGGCGGATCATCGCCAGCCGTTCGGGCCACGCGCTGAATCAGCGCCTGGCGCGGGCGCTGGTGGAGCAGGCGAGGCGGCGGGAGCGGTTCGCGCGTCGTTTGGGCGATGTTGGGGCTCAGCCGGCCGCGATGGACATCAAGGACGTGCTGCGTCTGCTGCCGCACCGGTACCCGATGGTGCTGGTGGACCGGGTGCTGGAGATCGACGGGGACCGCCGCGCGGTGGGGATCAAGAACGTGACGGTGAACGAGCCCTTCTTTCAGGGGCATTATCCGGGGTCGCCGATCATGCCGGGGGTGCTGATCGTGGAGGCGATGAGCCAGTTGGCGGGGCTGATGCTCAGCCAGAAGTTGGAGCGAACGGGTAAGATCGCGGTCCTGTTGAGCATGGACCGGGTGAAACTGCGGAAGCCGGTTCACCCCGGAGACCAGTTGGTGATGGAGACCGAGACCATCAAGGCGTCGGAGCGATTCGGCGACGTGCAGTGCAAAGCCCGCGTGGACGGGCGCCTTGTGGCCGAGGCGCGGGTGAAGTTCATGATGGTGGACGCGGAGGCGGAGCGATGAGCCACGCCGTCGCCGGACGCATCAGCCCGCAGCCGACCCCGGCCGGCGAAGCGGAGGCCGACAAGCGCCCGGCGCGTCGCGCGGGGATCCACCCGACGGCGGTGGTGGACCGCACGGCGGAGGTGGACGCGACGGCGACGATCGGCCCCTACTGCGTGGTGGGTCCGCACGTGACGATCGGGGCGGGCGTCGTGCTGCACAGCCACGTGAGCGTGCAGGAGCGGACGAGCGTGGGCGCGGGCACGGCGGTGTTCCCCTTCGCGGTCCTGGGCGCGGACCCGCAGGACCTCAAGTACCGGGGCGAGGACACCGAACTGATCATCGGCGAGCGGAACACCATCCGCGAGCACGCGACGCTGCACCGGGGCACGGGCGTGGGCGGCGGCAAGACGGTGGTGGGCAGCGACTGCCTGATCATGGTCGGCGCGCACGTGGCGCACGACTGCGTGCTGGAGGACGAGGTCATCCTGGCCAACGCGGTGATGCTCGGCGGGCACTGCCTGATCGAGCACGGCGCCACGATCGCCGGCGGCGCGGGGATCCACCACTTCGCGACGGTCGGGCGCCTGGCGTTCGTCGGCGGCCTGGCGCGCATCAGCAAGGACGTGCCCCCGTTCCTGGTCGTCGAGGGCAACCCCGCCGAGCCCCGCAAGGTCAACACGACGGCGCTGGTGCGCCGCCTGTGGCCGGTGGAGCAGGTCGAGGCGCTGCGGACGGCGTACAAGTCGCTGTTCCGGGGCGAGGTCCCCATGACGGCGGTGATCGAACGCCTGCGCAGCGACGGCGCCCAGCCCGAGCCGGTCCTGCGCCTGTGCGACTTCCTCGAGAAGATGACCCAGGGCGTGCACGGGCGCTGGCGCGAGACGCTGCGCGAGAAGCACGCGAAGAAGACGGCGCCGCAGGGCTGAGGCGGCGCTTCCCGGTGGGCCCGCACTACTCACTCCGAATCGATCAGAAGTCGCGGCCCTGGGATCCGTCCCGCGTGTCGTGGTAGCGGCGTTGCGAGTTGTCATTGAGCGGGTTGGGCACGGGGACGGAAGCGTCGGCGTCCTTCTTGAGCGAGGCGGAGCCGTCGACAAACAGGACAGGGCGCGGCGCCGCGGCCATCTGCTTGGGGACGAGGTACGCGCGCTCGGCGTCGTACATCACGACCTTGGAGGATGGGAACGCGACGGTGGAGCCGCGGACGGGGCCGATGTCCTGAGCGGAGCCAGACCCGTCGCCGTTCCAGACGCGGGGCGAGGCGAGGAAGGAGTTGCTGTAGTGGTACGAGATCGTGCCCGGCCAATCGAAGTCGCCGGGCGCGTTCGGCGGCAGGCGATATCCGGGAGAAAGCCAGGTTTCAAAGTGTTCGGGCCATGGCGCGACATCGTGGATGCTGCGCAGGCCGGGCCAGAAGCGCGCTGTTCCCCAAGGCCCGGGCGTCACCCAGTGTGAGTTCTCGGGCTCGGCGGGCGGGTTCGGCTCCCAGTAAAATGGACCAAAGCTGACGCCGTTGTTCTGCGGGGGATATGGCGGGAGGTCGTTGTTGGCGGCGCGGTGATGCTCAAGCGTCTGGCCGATGGAGCGGAGATTGGCAATGGAGACGGTGGCGAGGGAGGCGCCGCGAGCGCCACGGAGCGCGGGGACCGTCAGGGCGATGAGCACGCCGAGGATGCCGATGGAAATCAGCAGTTCGGTGAGGGTGTAGGCGCGGCGTGAGTTCGGTGCGCGGGTCATTTTCAGGTAGGCGGCGGGATGACGGGTTGGTTGACCCCGGGCTGTCGGTCCTGGTAGACGGAGATGCGCCTTGGTCGCCACTCTCCACCGGCGCTCGGGCGTTCGAAGGAAACGCCCAGGAAAGCGGGAACGCGGCGTGACGGATCGCGGGTGTCACGCGGCCGAACCGGGACGACGACCTCGATCACTTCCATCGCGGCATCCTTTCGCCACGCCGGGTACTCGGCGCTGAGGGCGGAACGGGAGACGATCGAGGTTAGACTTCGCGTGTACGCGTCGTCCGAAGAGAGGTCGATGCTGCGGACGACGATCCGGTCGGGGTCGATCGGCGCATCGCGCCAGACGTCCGGCCACTTGGACAGGTGCATGATGGACTGTTCCTGAAGCCCCTCCGGCGGGTCGAGGCGGATCGCGCCCTGCGCCGCGGCCTGGGCGCGGTGGCCTTCGACGGAGCCCCCGAGGACGTACGCGATCCGCGCCAGGGCGCGCTCACGCAACGCCTCGCGATCGCGGGTCGTCAGGTCCGTGTGTGCCCAGGCGTCGTCGGCGTCCAACCGCTCCGCGATGGAGGCCAGCGCCTCCGAGTTCGGAAGATCGCGGAACTTCAGTTGTCTCCAGGGGGGAAGGTCGGCTGGGTGGTGGGGGCCTTCCGCATTGCCACCGGGCGCGTCGGAGCGCGGCGACGCATGTTCGATCGCCGACGATCGAGGTGATCCCGGGGTCAGGGCGCGGTACGCCAGCCATGCGCCGACCAGCGCGACGGCCGCAGCGATGAAAAGACCTATGGGCGCTCGGCTTCTTGCGGCCATTCAGATCCCCTCGGTCCTTTCGCCCCCGATGCTTCGATCGCAAAGTACCCCAGCGAACCCGGAAACGCAAGGATTTCCCTTGGGCGGCGGGTTTGATCCTGCGGTCACCGCCCTACCATCCGCCCCGCCATGCCCCTGATCGCCGCGACCAACATCAAGAAGAACTACGGCGTGGACATCGTCCTCGAGGGGGTGTCTATTTCCATCGAGGACGGCGAGCGGGTGGGGCTGGTCGGGCGGAACGGGCAGGGCAAGAGCACGCTGCTGAAGATCCTCGGCGGGCTGATGCCCGCGGACTCGGGCGAAGTGTCGCTGATGCGCGGGCGGCGGGCGGGGTACCTGCATCAGGACCCGGTGTTCACGCCGGGCGAGACGCTTCGGGACGCGGCGGAGGGGGCGTTCGCGGAGTTGCACCGGGTGCACGCGGAGATGCACAAGGTGTTCGACGCGATGGCGGCGGCGGGGGACAACGCGGGCGAACTGGAACGTCTGATGCAGCGGCAGGCGTCGCTGGAGCGGGAGGCGGAATTGCTGGGCGGCTACGCGATCGACCACAAGATCGACGCGATGCTGCACGGCGTGGGCCTGACGGACAAGGAGTTCGGCGTTCCGGTGGAGGGGCTTTCAGGCGGGCAGAAGGGCCGGCTGGCGCTGGCGCGCCTGCTTCTGGAGGAGCCGGATCTCCTGCTGCTGGACGAGCCGACGAACCACCTGGACATCACGGGGCGGATGTGGCTCGAGGAGTTCCTGACGCGCGAGTATCGGGGCGCGGTGGTGATGGTCAGCCACGACCGGCGGCTGCTGGACAACGTGGTGAACCGGATTGTGGAGGTCGAGCAGGGCCGGCTGATCGACTACCCGGGCGGGTACGAGGCGTTCGTCGAGATCCGCGCCCAGCGCCGGCTGACGCAGGCGCGGGCGCACGACAAGCAGCAGACGAAGTTCCGGCAGCAGGAGGCGTACATCCAGCGCTACAAGGCCGGCCAGCGGGCCAAGCAGGCCAAGGGGCGCGAGAAGCGTCTGGAGAGCGAGAAGGAGCAGCGGACGCTGGAGCGTCCGGTGGAGTTGTCGAGTTTCCAGATCGAACTGCCCAAGGCGCCGCGCTCGGGCGACATGGTGGTGATGACCAACGGGCTGTCCAAGGGCTACACGAACGAGGACGGCCAGCGTCGGACGTTGTTT
>JACVCK010000142.1 GCA_016742055.1 Phycisphaerales bacterium | reverse complement strand
GTGCCGATTCTGGCGCCCTTGAAGCTCGCCAGTCGCGGGCTGAAGGCCAAGCCGACGGTGGTTCAGGCACTGGAAATGAAGGTTGGCGGGCTGAACATCGGCGTGATGGCCGGCCCCTGCTCGGTGGAAAGCGAAGAGCAGATTCTCGCCTCGGCGAAGGCGGTGAAGGAAGCCGGCGCGACGGCGCTCCGCGGCGGGGCGTTCAAGCCGCGCACCAGTCCCTACAGCTTCCAGGGGATGAAAGAGGACGGCCTCAAGCTGCTCGCCGCCGCCCGCGACGCGGCGCTTTCCGCGGCGCTGTCGCTCGACCTTGAGCCCTGGGTGTGGTCCGCGACGCACGGCCTGCGCATCGGGCCACTGGACTCGCAGCCCGTGCCCGACACGCGGAACGCGGCGGGCGCGCTGCACTATGTGCTCCTCAACGCCCGTTCGCGCACGCTCCTGATCACGCTCGACCTGGCCGACCACCTCGCCGAGCCCATCGCCGCCCGCGCGCTGCGCGAGGTCATCGAGGCGTTCGAGTCGCGGCTGGGCACGCGCGACGCCGCGCACGTCGCGATGATCGATCATCGCGACGATGTGCCGGCGCCGATCGCCGCGGCTTCGACGCTGATCCGTCCTGCGCTGCCGGACGACGCCGAGATCGAGGCGATCATCCGGCGCACGATCCGGGAGATGCACCGGGAGGCGCCGATCGAGACGCCGGTCACGCCCGCGGTGTTCCGCGCGTTCGTGGAGAACCTGCGGGGGCTGTCGAGGCGGCAGGTCCGGCAACTGGTCGCCGCGGCCGTGGCCAACGACCGTCGCCTCACGGCGGAGGACCTCGACTCGATTCTTCGCGCGAAGCGCGACCTGCTGTCGGGCCTGGGCGTGCTGGCGCCGGTGGACACGCCCGCGTCGCTCGAGGACATCGGGGGGCTCTCGCGTCTCAAGCAGTGGGTGACGCACCGGGCCCGGGCGTTCACGCCTGAGGCCGTGGCCGCGGGTCTGTCGGCGCCCCGGGGCGTGCTGCTGCTGGGCGTGCAGGGCTCGGGCAAGTCTCTGGCGGCCAAGGCGATCGCGACGGCGTGGCGCCGGCCCTTGCTGCGGCTTGATCCGGGGGCGCTGTACGACCGGTTCGTCGGCGAGAGCGAGCGGCGTCTGCGCGATGCGCTGCACCAGGCGGAGGCGATGGCGCCGGCGGTGTTGTGGATCGACGAGATCGAGAAGGGCTTCGCCTCGGCCGCGAGCCGCAGCGTGGACGGGGGTTTGAGCCAGCGCATGTTCGGCGCGCTGCTGACGTGGATGCAGGAGCGGACGGCGTCGGTGTTCGTCGTGGCGACGGCGAACGACATCGACGCGCTGCCGCCGGAACTGCTCCGCAAGGGGCGGTTCGACGAGATTTTCTTCGTGGACCTGCCCGGCGCGGCGGCGCGGCGCACGATCTTCGACATCCACCTTCGCCGGCGGCGCAAGGACCCTGCGCTGTTCGACCTCGACGTCCTGGCGCAGGCGAGCGAGGGCCACAGCGGGGCCGAGATCGAGCAGGCGATCCTGAGCGCGCTGCACGAGTCGTTCGCGACGCGCCGGCCGCTCGACACCGATGCGCTGCTGGCCCAACTGGCGGCTTCGCCGCCGCTGAGCGTGCAGCAGCACGAGCGCATGAGCGCCTTTCGCGCGTGGGCGCGGGGGCGGTACATGCCGGCGGACTGACCCGCGCCCCCACGGAGCCCCATCATGCCCCGCATCACCATCGCCGCCTTCAAGCCCAAGCCCGGACGCGAGGCCGAACTCATGGCCGTCATCGCCGACCGGCTCCCGCTGCTCCGCCGGCTCGGCCTGGCCACCGACCGGCCCAACGTGACCATGCGCTCCCACAGCGGGGTCATCCTCGACGTCTCGGAATGGGCGAGCGAAGCGGCCATCGCCCGCGCCCATCAGACGCCCGAGGTCCTGGCCCTCTGGATGCGCTTCGACGCCTGCTGCGAGTTTGTCCGCCTCGACACGCTCAAAGAGGCGCACGAGGACTTCGCGACGTTCGAGGCGGTGCAATAAATTGCATTGCATCGCCGAGATGTCATGGATACTCTGCTTCGGAGAGAACGGGGGCCGGCGAAGGCGCCCCGTGCTCTGTGTCCTTCGGAGCCGCGGCGTTGACTTTCACCGTCACCATCCGCAACCAGCGTCCCGGGCTCTGCGGCGATGATCGGCCCTGCGAATGGGAGTTCTCGGACGAGCGCGTCACCGTTCGAGAGTTGATCAGGCGATGGGTGTACGAGGAAGTGGACGACTACAACCGCGGCTTGCGCGAGGCGCCTATCGCGCCGGGGGCCTGGGCTTGGGTCCGCGTCCCCGACGCCGACCTGCCGCCTCCGTCGCGCTCGATCGACTGGCGCAGGGAGTTCGACGCCGCGCTGGCTGCGTACGAGCGCCGGGCGATCCTCGTGCTGGTCGGACCGCGTGAAACCCTGTCGCTGGATGAGGTCGTCACCCTCGCAAGCGGAACGGAAGTGATCTTTCTGCAATTGACCCCCATTGTGGGGCGCGGATGACGACGGAGCCGTTCTCCAACCCCGTCGCGCTGGACTTTGTGGACCGCTTGCGGGCTTCGGCACGGGGCAACCGGATCGCGTGGGGGCCGGAACTGACGCCGTTCATCCGGGAATGCGGCGCCATGAGCGGCGTCGTCGCGGCCGACGCGGCCGTGGCGCTCTTCCGGTCCGCAGGCGAGATCGTCGCGAATCTCACTGCGACGCACGGACCGCCGCCTTGGGACATTCACCCCTATGACTTCGCCCCCCACGCCGCGGCCGTGAGCGACTTCGGCGCTCTGCTGCTGAAGCGGAAGAATCCTTCGCTCACCGTCGGCCACATCCGCGAACTCCTGGACCAGTCCGTCCGCTTCGGCGACGTGTCGGACTGGTTTACGCCTCATATCCACGCGCTCTTCGCCGTTGTTCGGTCTCGGTGGCCGGAACTGTCCGACTGCCCGGACGTGCGGGCCAATCTGACGCAACTCGCGGTGTTCGCTCGGCGCCTCGAACGCAAACCGCGCGCTTTCCGATACTCCGCTGGGAAGTCCGGCGACTTCGCGGTCGGCGTCGAACGTCTTCTGGATCCGCTCAACGCGTTCCCGATCGATCCCGGCGAGGGCTGGACCGACGCCGTGCTCGCCGATCTTCAGGAGATGCCCGCGAGCGAACGGCTGCCCTGGCTCGATCTGCTGCACCTCTGCCGCGACGCGCCGGGAAGCGCCCCCGGCGCCAAGTGGACGCGCGACATCGCGCGGCTGCTTGATGTCATCGGGCTTCCACGCGCGCAGGATCGCCTTCTGCGATGGCTGCCGCTCTTCGCGCTTCCGCGCACCGACGACTGGCCGTACGTCAATCCCGAGTACAACCGCCATTTTCGCTTCGAAGTTTGGCCGCATCACGCTGACGTGCTGCGCGGGCTGTGCTGGATCGCGGGGCTGCACAGACACGATGATCTGGCCAGAGCCCTTCGCGACGTGGTTTTGGCGGGCTACCGCAAGCGGCCTGGGCGGGAACGATGCGTCAAGGCAGGGAACGCGGGCGTCCTCGCACTCGGCTTGATGCCCGGCCCCGTCGCCCTCGCGCACCTTGCGGCCTTGCGGGCGAAGGTGAAGTTCGTCACGGGGCAGCGCATGATCGCCAAGGCGCTCGCCGCCGTGGCGGAGCGGGAAGGAGTCCCCCCCGACGAGATCGAAGAGATCGCCGCCCCCACGCTTGGCATGTGCGAGGTGGGTCGACTCGAGCGGACGCTCGAGGGATGCGCCGCGGCGCTTCGGATCGACGGCGACTCGATCGCGGGCGCCACGATCCAGTGGACGGACGCCTCCGGGAAGCGATTGAAGGCGGCGCCCGCCGCGGTGAGGGCGCAGCGTCCCGAAGAACTCAAAGAACTCAGCGACGCGCTCCAGGACATGCGGAAACTGCTCCCTGCGCAGAGGGACCGCATCGAGAACCTCATCCTCGAGCCCCGCTCGTGGGTCGTGCCGATCTGGCGGGAACGCTACCTCGATCATCCTCTTGTGGGCATCGTGGCCAGGCGCCTGATCTGGCTCTTTGACGAGGGCTCCAGCGTCACGGCCGCGGCCTGGCTGCGCGAGGATCCGAAAGCGCCGCCTCATTCCCGCGGCGCGCTCGTGCGCGCCGACGGGTCTGCGTTCGATCCTGCGCCTCACGCCAGGGTCTCGCTGTGGTTTCCGCTGGACGCTGGCGAAGGTGGACGCCCCCGCGCCGACATCGCCGAGTGGCGAGCCTTCTACGAGGCCCACAGGATCCGCCAGCCCTTCAAACAGGCGCACCGCGAGATCTATCCACTCTCTGAACACGAGCAAGGCGACGCGGTGTACTCCAACCGATTCGCGGGCCGGGTCCTCCGACAACGCATTTATCGCGGGCTTGCACATGAACGCCGGTGGCGTGATCCGCTGCGGCATATGAACGACGGCTGCTTTCCGCCCACGCACCGCCTCCTGCCTCACTGGGGAATTCGCGCCGAGTTCTGGGTGCAGGGGGACGGCGACGAAGTCGACGGCGCCGGATATCGCAACCTCTCCACCGACCAGGTCCGCTTCTATCACATCGACGCCCTACGCGAGGGCGCCGCCAGCGACGTGCTCCTGCGCGGCTCGCACAAGGCCGATGCCCCCCAGAATCAGCCGATGCGACTGCAGGACGTTCCCAACATCGTGCTCAGCGAGGTCTTTCGCGACATTGACCTGATGGTGAGCGTGTCGGACCTCGGCGCTTCGCTCGACTGGCAGGACGGCGGAGTGCGCGACCGGCACAAGCACTACTGGAGTCTCTACGTCGTGGGCCCGCTGGGCCCTTCCGGCAAGGAACGACTCGAAATTCTCCAATCGCTGATGCCGCGGCTTCGAATCGCGCCCGCCTGCACGATCACCGATCCCTTCCTCGTGGTGCTCGGCAAGCGGCGCGCGTACAAGATCCACATCGGGAGCGGAAAGACGCTGATGCCGCCATCGGATCGGCTTCTCAACATCGGTTCACCCCGGCGGGGCCCATCCAAGCGAGATCAGGACTCGCTTTTCCTCCCCTTCGAGGGCGACCACACCCTCTCGGTCATCCTCAGCAAGGCGATCCTCCTTGCGGACGACGACAAGATCACCGACCCCGACATCCTCCGGCAGATCGACGCGCCCTGAGCATCACCGCCCCGGCTCGCGCTCCGGGACGACCATGAACACCATCGCGCGGGCGGCGCGGCGCACCTCCACCTCCACGGGCTCGCCGATCCGCGGCGCCGGGGCGTTTCGGAGGAAGTCCCGCAGGCCTCGATCGGCGACGAACTCGCCCACGCGCACCACGATGTCGCCCGGCAGAATCCCCGCCCGGGCCGCGGGGCCTTGCGGGTCCACATCGTCCACGATGATCTCCCGCGTGTTGCCCACCTCGAGCGGGCGGAGCCCGATCCAGCCGAACGTCGCGCGGTCCAGCATGACCACGAAGTCCGCCTCGACGCTGACGCGCGTCCGGACGGCCGACTCGTAGTAGCCCCGGTCGTACCAGGGGTCCCACCAGTCGTAGTAGGTCGCGACGTATCCGTGCTTTCCGCCGCGGGTGTACACCGTGCCCAGGCGCACGCGTGGCCCGTACGGGTAGCCGGATGAGTACCGGGTGTACTGCTCCTGGCGCGACTCGCGCCGGCGCACGAGCACGGCGTCGGCGCCGACCCGGCGCGCGTGCCACTGCAGGGCGCCCTCGATCCAGCGCGGGCCGCGGGTCGTCGAAAACTCGATCCTCCCGATCACCTTGTAAGGGCGCTGGAACGGCGCCTCGTCCGCCACCGGCACGAAGGCCGTCTCGGGAAGCGGCGGGAACGTCTCCACGGACACCGGCTCGTACAGGTCGGCGGTGGACTCGTACCCCGGACCGCAGCCCGCGGCGCCCAGAGAAACCGCCAGCGCCACGATCCACGCGAGCCGCGCCCCGGTCCGGGTCGATGAAGAAACGCCGATCATCATCCGTAGACTCCTCCGCGCCATCGCGCCCGGGAACGTCCCGGTCCAGTATCCGCCCCCAGCGCCAGCAGGACCACTGCCCATGCAACCGCGGCCCATCGTGGGTGTGACGTGCGATGTCGACGATCGTTCGTTCACCAGCCGGCGCGCTTACGCCGAGGCCATCCTCCGCGCCGGCGGCGCCCCCATCCTCCTCTGCCCGCCCGACGACCCTGAACTGGCGGACGCCCTCGCCCGCAGGCACGCCGACGCCGTGGACGCCGTCGTCTTCACCGGCGGCGCCGATCCGCGCACGGAGCCCTTCGGCCAGCCCACCCATCCCGCCGCCAAGACCATGCACCCCGCGAGACAGGCCTACGAAACCGCGCTCCTCCGGGTCCTCGACGAGCCCGCCCGACAGGCGACTCCAGTTCTGGGCGTCTGCCTGGGCATGCAACTCATGGGCCTCCACCACGGCGCACGCCTCGATCAGCACCTGCCCGACCACCTCGCCTCCGCCCGGGACCACGCCGGCGACCATCTCCACGCCGTCACGCCGACCATCGACCACCCGCTCATCGTCCGCGGCGGCGCGCCGGTCCCCTCCTGGCACCACCAGGCCCTGCGCGACCCCGGACGCCTGCGCGCCGTAGCACGGAGCGACGACGGCGTCATCGAGGCCATCGACGACCCGTCCCGGCCCTTCTACCTCGGCGTCCAATGGCACCCCGAACGCGCGCCCCACGCCGAAGACCCCCTGGCCGACGGGCTGTTTCGTGCGCTGATCGATCGCGCCCGCGAGGCCGCGGCCTCGCGCTCGGGCACGCGCCCGACTATCGTCCCGGCGTGAACCTCTTCCAACGCCCCCTCCAGCGCCCGCTGATTGCGCCGTCCATCCTGTCCGCGGATTTCGGGCACATGGCGGCCGATTGCCGCCAGGTCCTCGACGCCGGGGCCGACTTGCTGCACCTGGACGTGATGGACGGCCACTTCGTGCCGAACCTGACGATGGGGCCCGACATGTGCCGCGCCGTCCGGCGCGCCTGCCCGGACGCCTTCCTCGACGTCCATCTCATGGTGACCGACCCGGGCCAGTACATCGAGCCCTTCGCCAAGGCCGGCGCGAACCACCTGACGTTTCACATCGAGGTCGCCCCGACGCGTGAGGCGATCCGCGCC
>JACVCK010000141.1 GCA_016742055.1 Phycisphaerales bacterium | reverse complement strand
GAGTTGACTCGGTGATCCTGAGCAAGTTCGACAGCGACACCCGCGGCGGCGCCGCGCTCAGCGTCCGGCGCGTCACCGGCGCGCCCATCCGCTTCATCGGCGCCGGCGAGAAGATCGACGCCCTCGAGGAGTTCCACCCCGAGCGCGTCGCGGGGCGCATCCTGGGCATGGGCGACGTGGTCTCGCTGGTCGAGAAGGCCCGCGAACAGGTCTCCGAAGAGGAGGCGGAAGAACTCGCCGAGCGCATGGCCAAGGGCCAGTTCACGATGGACGATTTCCTCGGCCAACTCCGCGCCATCCGGCGCATGGGCCCGATGAAGCAACTCCTGGGCATGCTCCCGGGAGTCGGCAACGCGCTCAAGGACGTCAGCGTGGACGAGGGCCAGTTCAACCGCATCGAGGGCATGATCAACTCGATGACGCCCCACGAGCGGCGCAACGCCTCCATCGTCAACAACTCGCGACGCCGGCGCATCGCCTCGGGCGCCGCCGTCCAGCAGAACGACGTCTCACAACTCTTCAAGCAGTTCGACATGATCGCCAAGATCAGCAAGCAGATGGCCGGCATGGGCATGCTCGGCCAGATGAAGGCGGCCAAGCAACTCCAGAGCGCCGCGATGGGCGGCGACCCCCTCGCCGCGCTCGGCGGCCTGCGCACCAAGGGCTCCACGCACACCCAGAGCCCAAAGGCCAAGTTCAAAAAGCGCAAGCGCTGACCGCCGGCCCCCCGCTCACGCCGACGTCGGTTTTTCCTCGGTGTTCTCGATGGGCAACGGGTCCCGCGCCTGGCCCTCCACCCACTGCCGGTACCGCGGCCAGGCGACCTCGGTCACGAAGATCTTCAGGCACGCCGCCACCGGGATCGCCAGCAGCAGGCCGTAGATCCCGCCCAGCGACGCCCCGCCGAACACCGCCACGATCACCATCGGCGTGCTCAGCCCCGTGCTCTTGCCCTGAATCAGCGGGGTCAGCAGGTAGTCGTCGGCGGTCTGCGCCGTCCAGTACACCGCCGTCGGCAGCAGCAGGATCAGCCACCATGTCGCCGGCTCCGTGGAGCCCGCCTGGCTGATCCAGAACGCCAGCACCGACACGATCCAGCCGACCAGGCCCAGGTACGGCACGATGTTCATCGCGCCCGTCACCGGGCCCAAGATCAGCGGCGCCGGCACGCCCACGATCCACCAGCCGATCGTCAGGATCGTCCCCACGATGGCCGAGATCACGATCCGCCCGCGCACGAAGCCCGAGATCGCTCGGTCCATCTTCTGCAGGATCGTCAGCCACTTGTCCCGATCACGCTCCGGGATCATCGACGCCCCCAGCGCCCGCACCTTCCCGAACGCCACCGACAGGAAGAAGAAAAACAGCGGCGTCAGGAACAGACCCATGAACGCGATGTAGCCCAGCGAGCCCAGGAACTGCCAGCCAATCCGCATCGCGTTCGCGCCGCCCCCCGCCACCACGCCGGCCACCGACTGCGAGTTCTGGTTCAGCCACGCCTCGAGGATCGACCACACGTCGAGGTTCAGCCCGTTCCGGGGCGCTTCGGCGGCCTGCGGCTCCTCGGCGCCCGCGCCGGCTTCCTCCCCTTGCGGCGCCGACGCCCCGTTCGCCGGAGCGGGCGCCGGATCGCTGCTCCACAGCCCCCACTCCTCCGCCCGCGCGCGATACTCCAGCAACTGCTCCCGGATCGCGGGCAGGTCCTCGCGAAGGTCGCGCACAAACGCCGCCCCCTGCACCACGGCGAACCCCGTCCCGAGAATCAGCGGCACGCCGATCGACACATAGGCCGTCGCGATCACCAGCGCCGCCGCGGCGTGCCGGCTCATCCGCTTCGAAAGCCACGCGATGATCGGCTCAAACAGGTACGCGAGCGTGAGCCCCAGCAGCAGCGGGACGGTCACGACGCTCATGAGCGAGCCGAGGTAGACGATCCCCAGCAGCGCCGCGACCAGCGCCACATCACGAACCGGCTGGAGTTGCCACAGGTGCAGCCGGAACCACTGCGGTTCGGATCGATTCGTCACGTGCTGCGACGCGGGGCGCTGGTTCATGGCTCGGGCGAACCTCCCTCGGGACGGGTGGCGGGCAGCGTACCGAGTTCCAAGGGCCCCCGACCGCCGGACCGGCTCAACCGACCTCGACCAGGCCGAACGCCTCGTCGAAGTCGTACACGCCCTCGAAATCCGTCAGCCGGTCGTCGTCCGTCTTGCTCAGAAGGCCCGCCTCGACCATGTTGAACACGATCCGCCCGAAGTCCTCCGTCCGCCGGATGTGCCAGCGCCGGAGCACCGTCAGGGCCATCAGCCCAAACTGGTCGATCGCGTAGTCGCGCAGCCCGATGCACAGTTGACGGCCGTCTACGTGCCGGCTGCCCGGGGGCGCCGTCGTGGCCGCCGTCGCATCGCCGTGCACAGCGCTCGAGGTGTGCTCGAGCCCCTCACGAACGAACTGATACGCCTCGGGCGGGTACGGCCCGAACTCCAAGCCAAGGCGATCCATCGATCCGCTCACCGAACGCGCTCCCGACCGGCCCGATCCTTCGTGGCGACGCTCCGCCCCGCAGGCCGGCTCATCCTATCGGCCCTCCCCCGTCGCCGGCAGCAGATTGCGCCCCCCTTTCACCCCCACGCTCACGTGCGGGTCGCCCCTGACAAGCCACCGCAGCGGCGCCGAGGCCCATTCGCCGGCGTACCCGACCCCGATCCGGGCCGTCCGCACCGGGTTTCGCGCCGCCCGTCCGGCCTCGATGAACAACCAGGGGCTTTGGGTCAGGTCCAGCCCGTTGCGGCGCCGGTCGATCGCCAGCGCCCGACACAGCCGCCCCGGCCCGGCGCACAGCGACCGCTCGTCCGCCTGAGGACCACGCCGACGGCGCATCAGCGCCAACCCCTCTTCCGGGCGCAACGCCCGGATGAGGACCGCCGCGGGCTCCCCCTCGGCCCCGCACACCACGTTGAAGCAGTGGTGCATGCCGTAGGTGAAGTACACGTACGCCGTGCCCGGCCGGGCGTACATCGCCTCGTTGCGCGCCGTCCTTCGGCCTCTCGCGGCGTGCGATGCCATGTCGTGCACGCCGATGTACGCCTCGGTCTCCACGATGACTCCCGCGACCCGCGTCCCCGCGCGCGTCACGCTCACCAGGCGCGCCCCGAGCAGGCGCCGCGCCAGCGTCTCGGCGTCCACCGCGAACCGGCGCGCATCCCAGCGCGTGCCCGTCATCGCAGCGCCATCCCCACGAACCGCGCCCGGCCCGGTTTGCCCACCGCCAGGAGGCGCGCCGGAGCGCCCGAGCGCATCACGCGCTCCGCCGCCGTCCGGCCGGCGCAGCCCTCGACGTCCACCGCCACCAGCCCCGCCGCCTCGCCCGGCGCCAGCGTGAACAACCCCTCTTCGAGCCCCAGCGCCCGCGCGCCGTGCGTTGTCGCCATGCGCAGGAGCAAACGAGGATCGGCGCCGTCCCGCGCGAACAAGAACCTCGCGTCGTCCAGCGTGCTGAGTCTCTCCGCCTCCTCGGGCGGCAGGTTGATCACCGAATCCGTGCCCAGGCACACGTTCACGCCCGCCGCCAGCATCTCGAGGTACCGATGCGCCCCGAACTCCTCGTGGCGCAGGAAATAGTCCGAACACCTCGCGCAGTACGCCACGCTCGCCCGCGCCAGCGCGAGACGCTCGATGTCCGCGTCCGGGCAGTCGTTCACGTGCGCCAGCAGCATGGGGCGGCGCAGCAGGGCCGATTCCAGGTGCGCGATCGGCGAGCGTCCCCCGCCCACATCGTCCAGCGCCGTGTCGTCCCACACCCCCAGCCGCTCGAGCAGTTCGCGAAAGAGCCCGCGCCCCGTCGCGACGAACTCCCGCTCCTCCGCGCCCTCCGCCAAGTGCGTCGCCACCGGAACGTTCCGCCGCTCCGCCTCACGCTGCGCGTGGTCGTACAGCCGCAGCCCCACCGTGTACGGCGCGTGGGGCGAGAGCCCCAGCCGCACGCCCGCGGCCTCGCCCGCGTGCGCCTCCAGCGTCGCGCCCACCCGCGCCGCCGTCGTCGCCTGCCGCTCACCCACGCCAAAGAACTCATGGAACGAATCGCCGATCAGGTCCGACGACCGCAACTCCTCCGTCGGCTCCATCCGCTCCACGCCGGCGATGTCCCCCACCGCCACCACGCCCCCCAGCATCGAGCGTGCCACACCGTCGCGCACGCTCGCGCGAACCGCGTCGGCCTCGCGCACGCGAACGTGCAGCACCATCTCCAGCCAGCCGCGGAAGCCCCCAGCCCGGTCGAACGGCCTCGCGCCCGCATGGGTCAGGTCCAGGTGGCTATGGGCGTTGACCAGGCCCGGAAGGATGGCGTGCCCGGGCAGGTCCACGCGCCGGGCGTCCCGGGCCGCGGGGTGTCGCTCGACCTCCCCCACCTCGCCCGAGGCGAGAATGCGCAGCCGCCCCCCCTCCACCGACGCCAGCACGGCCCCGGGGGCCGGAACTCCGTCGAATCCCGCCGGACAGGCCAGCGCCGCGCCGATCAGCAATGTCGGCCGTTCGCTCAACCGCATCTCTGGGGAAGGATTCATGCAGGGGGGTGAAAAGAACCGATTCTCCGGCGGTATCTGTCAGGACCGAGAACCCGGGAGGAGCCGCAGGATATGCTCCCCCGTTTCCGGCGCACCCGCGCAACTCTGGCGCGATCGCCCCCTAAGGAGCCCTCGATGAACCGGCTGTTCCCCGCGCTCGTCCTCACTGGCCTTTCGGTCGCCTCCCTCACCGGCTGTGCGACCGACCAGAAATACGCCCAACTTGACGCGGCGTACCGCAGCACCCTGGCTCAGAATCAGGAACTCGAGGCCCAACTCGACGCGCTCAATCAGGAGATCCGCCTCCTCCAGCGCCGCCTGTCCGACCAGGAGGGCGGCCTGACCGGCGCCGAGGGCACCAACGCCGAACTCCGCCAGCGCCTGGCCAAACTCCTCGAGGACTACCGCAACCTCGAGAACCGCCTCAACAACATGGACGTCGTCCTCAACCCTGAGACCGACGCCGCCCTCCGCGCGTTGGCCGAGTCCAACCCCGGCGTCCTCACCTACGACGCCCGGCGCGGCATGCTCCGATTCAGCAGCGACCTGACCTTCGCCCTCGGCTCCACCGAGGTTCAGCCCGCCGGCCGTCAGGCCCTCGAAGCCCTGGCCCGCGTGCTGACCTCCTCCGCCGCGAGCGTCTACGACCTCCGCATCGTCGGACACACCGACAACGTGCCGATCTCCTCCGCGACGGCCTCCCGCCACCCGACCAATACGCACCTGTCCGCCCACCGCGCCATCTCCGTCCGCGACGTGCTCGCCACCACCGGCGTCTCCCGCGACCGCATGGAAGTCGGCGGATGGGGCGAGTATCGCCCGGCCGTCCCCAACCGCGCAGGCCGCGGCGGAACCACCGAGAACCGGCGCGTCGAGATCTTCCTCGTCCCCTCCGGCAGCAACAACATCCCCAGCGGGGCCTCCGAGCCCGCGCCCGCGGCGCCCTCCGCCCCGACGCGCACCGTCGAGCCCGTGAAGTAAGCCCACCTCCAATCGATTGATCCGTAAGGCCTCGCGTCGTCCCCCGGCGCGAGGCCTTTCTCGTTCCGCCCCCTACAGTCCGCACGATGCCCGCCGACGCCCTCTGCCTGGCCATTGAGACCAGCAACCCATCCGCCCAAACCGGCGCATCCGGCGAGGTGGCGCTGGCCCGCTGCCCGGACTGGGCCGACCCCGTCGCGCCCATTGTAACGCTCTCTTGCGCGTCGCTGTCCCCCACCGCCCGCCACGACGACGCCCTCGCGCCCGCGATCGACCGTCTGTTCCGCGACGCGTCCCTCCGCCCCACGGACCTGACTCGCATCGCAGTGTCGATCGGACCCGGCGGCTTCTCGGCCCTCCGCATCGCCACCGCCGCCGCAAAGATGATCGCCGAGGCCACCGGAGCGCGCTGCGTGGGCGTTCCCTCGGCCTTGGTCGCGGCCGGCGCCGAGGGCCTTCCGCCGCGGTTCGTCGTCCTCCTGGCCAGCAAGGGCGAATCGGCGTGGGCCACCACCTTCGGATCCGATGGCGCCGAAGTCGGAACGCTGATGGAGCCCGCGGACCTCGCGATCGTCCACCGAGCGGCGCCGCTGGGCGCCCTTGTGGGCGATGAACACATCCCCCCGGGCTTCCGCGCCTGGGCCCAGACGTCGCGCGTGCCGATCGCGCCCATCGTGCTTACGGCGGGGGCGCTGCTGCGGGCGTCGCGGGGCATGCCGGAGTCGGGCCCCGACGATCTGTCCCCGCTGTACCCGCGCGAACCCGAGGCCGTGCGCAAGTGGCGCGAACTGGGCCGGTCCAAGCGTTGACCGCCCGCGCTCGACTATCCTCCCGGCTCATGGTCACGCTCATCGAACGCTTCGGCCGCCGGATCACGCGCTCGATCGTGGCGTTCGGACGTTTCACCCGGTTCGCCGGGGGCACGGCGTCCGCCATCGCCGTAGGGGCGCCGGAGTGGGCGCGCTGGAGCCGCCTGGCGCCGCAACTGTTCTTCATCGGCGCCATGTCGGTCCCCGTGATCGCGCTGACCGGCGCGTTCATCGGCGCCATCCTCGCGATCGAGGGCTACCTCCAGTTCGCCATGATCGGCCAGGAGGACCGGCTCGGCGGGGTCATCAACATCTCGCTGGTCAAGCAGATCGGCCCCGTCCTGGCGGCGGTGATGCTCGCGGGACGCGTGGGCTGCTCCCTCTCCGCCGAGATCGGCTCCATGCGCGTGACCGAGCAACTCGACGCCATGCGCGCCATGGCCGCCGACCCCATGCGCGTCCTTGTCGCGCCGCGCGTCGTCGCCTGCGTCGTCATGATCCCCGCGCTCACCGTCGCGTCGAACCTCTGCGGCGTCGTAGGCGGCTGGCTCGTGACCACCCGCTTCTACGACGCCAACCCCGAACAGTACTGGCGTTTCACCGCCGCGTTCGTCTCGTGGTTCGACGTCTTCAACGGGCTCGTCAAGTCTCTGATGTTCGGCGGCGCGATCGGCCTGATCGCCTGCTACAAGGGCTTTAACTGCCGGCCCGGCGCCGAGGGCGTCGGACGCGCCACCACCGATACCTTCGTCGTGTCGTTCATCGCCATCATCATCATCAATCTCGTCGCGGCCAAGTTCCTCAACGACATGGACCTGATCCGCACCGGCGGG
>JACVCK010000140.1 GCA_016742055.1 Phycisphaerales bacterium | reverse complement strand
CCGGCCGGGGCCAGGAGGCGCGTCGCGCCGGGGGGGGTGAAGGGCCGGGCATTGTGGCCCCGCAGGTCATGGGCGCTGCGCAGCCAGTCATAGGCCGGCAGGTTGAGCCCCAGCGTGCCGCCCGGCGCGAGGACCCGCCGGAACTCGGCGAGGGCCGCGGCCGGCTCCACGGCACGATGGCACAGCACGTCGCAGGAGGTGAGCGCCGCGAAGACGCCGTCGGCGAAGGGAAGGCGGTTCGCATCGCCGGCCGTGGTGATCGCGCCTGACTTCGCATGGGCGCGCCCGGCCGCGGCCGGATTGTAGTCGAGCCCCGCCAGCGGTCGCCCGAGCGCCGCAAGCCGCCGGAGCAATCCGCCCGTGCCGCAGCCGGCATCGAGAACGCAGCCGGCCGGCCCTGGACGGCGAGCGAGCGCATCCATCACGCGGCCATGGAGGGCGCGGTACCACCACATGCGCTCCTCCGCCGCATCCATGAGGTCGTATTCGGCGGGTTCCACGGCTTCGTTACATCGCATCGCAGCAAGGCCGGAACATGGCAGCCCTGCGGACCGGATGAATCGCTTTATGGTTGCATGCATCGACGCACGCCCTAAGGATGGGCGCCGTTTCCATGATGCCTTTCCGCCGCAACGCAGAATCCGCCCCGGCGGCCACGTACCGGGATGCGGACGCCGCCCTCGTCTCCTCCAGGGACCGCGGCACGCGGGCGCGACGGCTCCGGCTGGCCGCCTTCGCGCCGGCGATCTTCTTCCTGGTCGCGATCCTGCTGCCGCCGCTGAACCACGATGTCGCGGCGGTGCTCGACTTTTCCCGCCGCTGGCTCGCCGGTGAGGCGCTCTATACCGACCTGATCGACGTCAACCCGCCGCTCATCTTCGTCCTGAACCTTCTGCCCGCGGCGATCGCGCGGTGGACGGTGCTGCCTCAGGGCCAGGCCATCCTCATCTGCCTGCTCGCCTTCGCCTTCGCGCTGTGGCGAATGACGGAGGCCCTGCGGCGCGACCGCGAGGAGGGCCCGGTCGAGTCGGCGGTCCTGACCGCTGTGCTGCCGCTGCTCCTGCTCGCCGCCGGCTCGGATTTCGGCCAGCGGGACGTGCTGATGGCCATGGCGGCGCTTCCCTACTGTCTCCTGGCTGCGCGCCGGATCGAGGGACTGCCGACGGACCGGCGGCTGGTCGTGGCCGTCGCGATCGTCGCCGCGCTGGCCTTCGCCTTGAAGCCCTACTTCCTGGCCGTGCCCCTGTTGGTCGAGGGCCTCGTGTGGCTGCGGCGCGGCACGGGCAAGGCCAGGCGCGATCCGGTCCCGTGGCTCATGCTGGGCGTCTGGGCCGCCTACCTCGCCGCGATCCCGGTCTTCTTTCCGGCCTATGTCTGGCAGATCCTGCCGCTGGCCTGGGAATTCTACGGCGATATCCATGGTCCCGGCCCGTGGCGAGTCCTCGTCGCGGATGTGATGGGCGCGGCGGAGGTGCTGCTGCTGTTCACGGTTCCGCTGGCTTTCCGGCGGGAATCCGGGGCCTTCGGCCAGGCGCTCGCGATCGCGGCGCTCGGCGCCTTCCTCCCCGCCGGGGGCTCCCCCGAGCACGGCTGGGTCGCGCTCCCCGCCGACAAAGATGGGCGCATCGCCGGACTATACCACTTCCCCTCCATCATCGAGCCCGGCGCCGCACGCGCTGGACCGCGCCTCGTCGGCATGCCCACCCAACTGGTCGCCGGCGCCGACCGCCTCCTGCTCGTCACCGACGAGATCGCCTCGCCGCCGCCGCCCGCGCCCACCACCGGCAACGCGCCCGAGCGCTTCTCCGCCGCGCCCGCCCAGCGGCGCGTGCAGGCCGTCGGCGTGCGCCCCGGCGTCGCCCCGGGCTACTTCGACTACCGCCCCGCCAACCGCGCGCCAGAAACCCTCCCATCGATCCCCAACTGGGGACGACTCGAAGCCGTCGCCCTCGCCGGCTCAACGCCCCTGGCGCTCCTCACGCCCTCCGACGCATCGCCCGGACCCGGCGTCCGCACCCTCCTGGCGCTCCGCGGCCTCGAATGGTCGGCCCTTCCCCTCCCTGCCGACCTCGACCCCGCGCGCCCCGCACGCCTCATTGCCGACGACCAACGCGCCGTCCTCCTGCAGACCGAACCCGGCGCCGCGACGCGCGTCTGGTCCGCAGACGCCGAGGCGCTCCGAGCCCGCGCGGGCAGCGCGCCCCCGGCGCCCCAGTGGCGCCTCGAAACGCTCCCGGACGCGCCCGGCGCCAACCTCTTCATGCTCAGCGCCGGCCAGGTCATCGCCGCGGACGTCAGCCCCGCGGACCACGTCCGGCTCACCGCCCTCCGCACCTCGGGCGCCCACCGCCTCGCCAACGTCGACGTCCCCGGCGCCGATCGCGCCGTCTTCCCCGTCGGCGAACGCGTCTACACCGTTTGGCGCGCCGCCGACGGCGACCCGCGACTCTACGTCGCCGTCGCTTCCTCCCTCACCGGCGAAGTCCTCTACTCAGGCCCCGTCGGCTCCGACCCGATCGTCAGCGGACGAGAACTCCACACCCTCGCGCTCATGATCGGTTTCATCCTCCTGACCGTCATGATCTTCGCCCTGCGCCCCGACGCCGCGCAGCGCCAGGCGACCGCCCTGCCCGAGGGCTGGTCCCTCGCCGGCCCAGCACGGCGCGCCGCCGCCGTCGCTCTCGACCTCGTGCCGGGGCTCCTCATCGGCGCCGCCCTGTTCCGCGTGCGCCCCGCGGACATGCTCTCGGCCGCGCTGCTCTCTCCTGATCTGCTCATGCGCGACGTCGCCGCTTTCCTCACCGCCATCGCCATCACCATCGCGCACAGCGCCGTCGGGGAATGCCTCGCCGGGCGCACCCTGGGCAAGTGGGCCCTGGGCTTGCGCGTTGTCTCCCTCGACGGACGCCGCCCCAGCCCCTGGCAGGCGCTCGCGCGCTCGGCGCTCAAGTACCTCTGCCCGCCCCTGGCGCTGTTCATGGTCCTGGACGCCATGTCCCGCCACCCCGCCGACGTCCTCACCGGCTCGGCCGTCATCCGCAAAGCGCCCGCGCCGAAGCAATCGCCGCCTAAGGACGACGATCAGCCGGTTGAGTAGCACAACCGCAGTGCGATGAGCGACCCTCAGGGAGTCGTTCCCGCGCCCGCCGAATCTGGTCTTCGTCGAAGAGACTGGACCACTTCGGATCCGCCACGAGCGCCTCTACACTCAAGTCCGCGCGGCCTCGTTGAAGCAGTTCGATGCACCCCTCGGACGGCGTCTGGCTCGACATGAGCGTCTTCGCTGTGGCGACGCCGCCGTGCTGACGCACCATCACGAGAAATCGAGTGGCGTTATAGCCCGCCTCATCGCGCGCTCTCGCGTAGACGCCCAGCATCGCTTCATGAAACGCCGACTCCAGTTCCGCCCTTGTCATGATCGCTCTCCCGGCGTCTGACCCCGAAGGTCCAGCGCCCCGCGCCCCATCGGCATGTCGAACCGCTCCCGCGTCCGTGTGTACGTCGGGCCGCCCATCCGACCGAACGCCGCCAGCGCCGACGGATCGATCCGATGCCGCGCGTCGATCACATCGTCCCGCACAAACACGTGCAGCACACGCCCGATCACGATGTTCCCGCCCGACGGCGCGCCCGGGTTCGTCCGCACCACCTGCACCGTGCGGCACTCCAGGCACAGCGGCGATTCCTTCACCCGCGGCGCTCGAACCGCCGCCGCGGGCGCCGGCGTCAGCCCGCACAACGCAAACTCGCTCTCCCCGTACGCCAGCGCCTCCGCGCACGCAGCCACCTCCGGCGCGTAGCGCTCCACCGCCGCGTTCACCACGAACTCGCCGGTCCCTCCCTCCTCCACCGGCTTGCAGTTCCGCAGCGTGTCCTTCTCGCGCCCCTGGCCGTCGTTCGCCGGGCAGAACAGCACGGTCATGGGGTTCGAAGCCACGCCCGAATAAAACGAAAACGGCGCGAGATTGAAACGGCCCTCGGGCGAAACCGTCGACACAAACGCGATGGGGCGCGGCACGATCCCGCCGATCAGCAACTTGTACCGGTCCGCGATCGACAGCGACTCTGGGCTGATCTCCATCGGCGCAGTCTATCCGCTCACAGCGCGCCCGCCGCACGCTTCACCCACGGCGCGACCACCACCTCCGCGTCCGGCATCGCCGGCGCGCGCTTCTCCAGCGCCCACAGCCCCTTCTCCACCGCCGCCAGGTCCCCCTCCAGCCCCGCGCCGAACTGCTCCCGCCACAGGCGCACGCACTCCCGCTCGCCCGCGCGCCGGCCATCGTCGAGCACGATCAGCGCGCCGTCCGTCAGCGCGTCCCAGAATCGCGGCGCCGCCGGCCAGCGGCGCGGCTCGCCGTCGATCGCAGGGGGACCGTCGATGAACAGCAGGTCGAACGGTCCACGCGCCGCCGCCCGCCCCGCGTCGCGGTACCAGGGAAACGGCTCCCCGCTCCGCGCCGCCAGCGGCGAAACCACGATCTCCACCCGCCGTTCCAGACCCGCGCGCCGAAGCCGACGCCGCACCACCGCCGCCCACGCCTCGTCGTGCTCCAGGGACGTGATCGTCGTGTCCATCCCCAGCGCCTCCGCCGCCCGCGCCATCGCGACCGTCGAAGTCCCCGGCCCGCACTCCAGAATCCGGCGAGGCCGGCGCGCCGCGATCTGCGCCGCCAGGAAATCGACCGTTCGGGGCCCGATCCCGCCCACCGTCCAGTAGTCCACCAGGCGCACGCCGTCCAGCGTCGGCGGACGACGTCGCAGCGCCGCCCCGGCTCCACGCGCCGCCACGCTGATCAAGGCCGCCGGCAACGATCGAAGGTTCATGGTGCGCTCAGGGTCTACCGGCCCGCTCCCTCAGCGCGGCGGAGGGACGCCCGCCCATCATTCGGACCCGTCCCATCGCCGTTTCGACCCGCCGACGTCTCGTGGCGCAACTGCCCGCACGCCGCGGCGATGTCCCGCCCGCGGCTCGCCCGGATGTGCGCGTTCACCCCGCCCGCCCGCAGGATCTCCTGGAACTTCGCCACATCCTCGCTCCGGGGCCGCTCGAAGGGCACGCCCTCGACCTCGTTGTAGCGGATGAGGTTCACATTGGCCCTGCCGCCCGCCTCCTCGTGCATGCGGCGCACGACGTCCACGAGTTCGCGCGCCTGCTCCGGTCGGTCGTTCACGCCCCGCAGCAGCGTGTATTCGAGCGTGATCTCCCGCCCCGTCTTCTTGAACCACGCGGCGCACGCTCCCAGCAACTCGTCCACGGTCGTGAACTCCGCCCAGGGGATCAGCCGCCGGCGCACCTCGTCGTTGGGCGCGTGCAGCGACAGCGCCAGCGTCACCGGCAGGTCCATCTCGTTCGCCAAGCGCTCGATCGCCTGCGGCAGGCCCACCGTCGAGATCGTGATCTTCCGCGCCGAGATGCCCATGCCCCAGGGCGCCGCCAGCGTCCGCACGGCGTGCATCACCGCCGCGAAGTTCGCCAGCGGCTCGCCCATCCCCATGAACACCACGTTCGAGACGCGCCCTACGCCCTCGAGCCTCGCCATCCGCCAAACCTGCTCCACGATCCGTCCCGCGCTCAGCGAGCCGTCCAGCCCGCCCATTCCCGACGCGCAGAAGCGGCAGCCCACCGGGCAGCCCACCTGGCTCGACACGCACACCGTCCGCCGCTCCTCCGACGGGATCATCACGCATTCGGTCTGCCTCGACGGATCGCCCGCCGCGCCGCCGCTCAGGATCGGCAGGCCGAGCCCCGTCGCGGGCGGCGCGCCCGGATCGCGCCACTCCAGCAGCAGTTTCTGCGTGCCGTCCGTCGCCAACTGATGGCGCACGACGTCCGCCGACAGGAACGTCATCTCCGCCGCGAGAACCTCCCGATCGCGCTTGGAGAGGTTGCTCATCTGCGCCGGGTCCGCCACGCCCTTGGCGTACACCCAGTCGAGGACCTGATCCGCCCGGAAGCCGCCGCCGCTCAGCCCGCGCGACGTCCACCACTCGCGCAGCGACTGGGGCGTCATCGCAAAGATGTGAGGGTCCGGGTGGCGCACGGCTCGCTCAGGTGGCGCCGATCGTCAGCGGCGTCGCGCCGTACCGCTCGGCGGTGATCTCGTAATGCCCCACACGGATCCGTCGGACGTCCGGGTCCACCCCGCGCTCACGCATCAGCCGCTTGAGCGTCGCCGGAAGGTTGAACTCCTCATCCTCGTTGAACACGTCCCGAACCTCGATCGTCCCGCCGTAGCGTTCGATCAGCGTGCGGCACAGGCCCGCCACCAGGTCCTCCGGCGCCGACGCCCCCGCCGTCACCAGCACCGTCTCGCCCCCCTTGAACCACGCCGACTGGAGTTCGCCCACGTCGTCGATCAGGTACGCCGGCACCCCGACGTTCTGCGAGATCTCCGTCAGGCGCACCGAGTTGCTCGAGTTCTTCGAGCCGATCACCAGCGCCACGTCGCACTCGGGCGCGATCTGGCGCACCGCCGCCTGACGGTTCGTCGTCGCGTAGCAGATGTCGCTGCTCGGCGGCTCCTTGATGTTCGGGAACGCCCGCTTCAGCGCCGCGATGATCACCCCCGCGTCGTCCGTGCTCAGCGTCGTCTGCGTCAGGTACACGAGTTTGTTGGGGTCCGCGATCCGCAGCCCCGGGATGTCCTCCGGGCGCTCGACGACCTGGATCGCGTCCGGCGCCTCGCCCCGCGTGCCCACGACCTCCTGGTGGTCCGCGTGGCCCACCAGCAGAATCTGGAACCCCTGCTTCGCGTACCTGATCGCCTCCATGTGGACCTTGGTCACCAGCGGGCACGTCGCGTCGATCGCCGTCAGGTTCCGACGGCGCGCCAGATCGCGCACCGCCGGCGAAACCCCGTGCGCCGAGAACACCAAGGTCGCCCCCTCCGGAACGTCCTCGATCGCCTCCACGAACGACACGCCCCGTCGCTCGAACCGCTGCACCACGTGCTTGTTGTGCACGATCTCGTGGAACACGTACAGCGGCTCGCCCGGGCACAGCGTCAGCAACTGGTCCACCACGTCGATCGCCATGTGAACGCCCGCGCAGAACCCACGCGGGTTGGCCAGAAGAATCCGCATCGAGCGCCTCGCCCGGCCACGGCGGCGGCCGGGGCCTGTTCGGGAACCGGAGCCCCCGCGAGCGATCTTCCGCTCGACTCAGGGCCTCCCTCGGGGCATCATAGCGGCCCGGAACACCGCCCCCGCAGCAGCCCACCCCGCCCACCCCGGAACCCCCCCGCTCCACCGC
>JACVCK010000139.1 GCA_016742055.1 Phycisphaerales bacterium | reverse complement strand
TTTTACGGGACTACCGGGGCGTTTGCGCTGGTCCCGGGGTTTGCTGGGCACGAGCGGGACGCACTTGCCCTGGGCGGGGGGCTCCGTGGGGCTTGTGGGCAGGGAGAGGGCGGAGGCGTGTTTGGACTCGGGGTCGATGGGCTGGACGAGGATGGGGTCGTCGAGGGGTTTGACGGGCATGGTTCGTATAGCCGATTCGAGTTTGCTTGTTCTGTAAGAGTTCTGGGGCGAGTGGCTGGGGTGGCTTTAGAAGTCCATCCGACCCTTGCCGCCCATGCCGCCCATCCCGCCCATGCCACCCATGCCGACGCCCATCCCGCCGCCGCCGTGACCATGGCCGGCGTGCGCGTCCTTGGGTTCGGGCTTGTCGGTGATGACGCAGGCGCTGGTGAGCAGCACGGTCGCGACGCTGGAGGCGTTGATGAGCGCGGAGCGATCGACCTTGGCGGGGGTGATGACGCCCTGCTTGATCATGTCGCCGAACTCGAGCGTGAGGGCGTTGAAGCCGAAGGCCGCGTCGTCGTTGTCGGCGATCCTGCCGACCACCACGGCGCCCTTCTCGCCCGCGTTGTGGGCGATCGTGAACGCGGGGACGGCCAGGGCCTTGTAGACCACGTCCATGCCCGCGGCGAAGTCGAACTTCACGTGCCCGATCTCGTCGGCCGTGACCTCGCTCTTCTTGCCGAAGACGGCCTTCCACTCCGGCTGCTTCTCGATGGCGCGCCGGGCGCGGATGAACGACACGCCGCCGCCGGGGACGATGCCCTCGGCCACCGCGGCGCGGGTCGCGTGCAGCGCGTCCTCGACGCGGGCCTTCTTCTCCTTGAGTTCCGCCTCGCTCGCGGCGCCGACGTTGATCTGGGCCACGCCGCCGCTGAGTTTCGCGAGGCGCTCCTGCAGTTTCTCGCGGTCGTAGTCGCTGGTGGCCTTCTCGATCTCGCTCCGGATCTGCGCGATGCGGGCCTGGATCTTCTTGCTGTCGCCGGCGCCCTCGAGGAGGGTCGTGTTGTCGGCGTCGATCTCGGCCTTCTTGACCATGCCCAACTGCTTGAGGGACACCTGATCGAGTTCGACGCCCAGGTCCTTCATGATCGGCTCGGCGCCGCAGAGCACGGCGATGTCCTCGAGCATGGCCTTGCGACGATCGCCGTAGCCGGGCGCCTTGACGGCGCACACCTGCAGCGTGCCACGGAGTTTGTTGATGACGAGGGTCGAGAGCGCCTCGCCCGCGACGTCCTCGGCGATGATGAGCAGGGGCTTCTTGGCCTGCATCACCTTCTCGAGGAGGGGGACGAGTTTCTGGATGTTGTCGATCTTGTCCTCGTGGATGAGCACGAGCGCCTTGTCCATCACGACCTTCATGTCGTCGGGGTCGGTGACGAAGTTGGCGGAGAGGTAGCCGCGATCGAACTGCATGCCCTCGACGACGTCCACGGTCGTGTCGAGCGACTTGCCCTCTTCGACGGTGATGACGCCGTCCTTGCCGACCTTCTCGAAGGCGTCGGCCATGAACTTGCCGATGTGCGAGTCGTTGTTGGCGGAGATCGTCGCGACGTTCTGGATGTCCGCCTTGCCGCTGATGGGCTTGGCCTGCTTCTGGATGTCGGCGGTGACGGCCTCGACCGCCTTCTTCATGCCGCGGACCAGCGCGTTGGGGTCGCAGCCGGCGGTGATGTGCTTCAGACCCTCCCGGAACAGCGCCTCGGCGAGCACCGTCGCGGTCGTCGTGCCGTCGCCGGCGTCGTCGCCCGTCTTGGTCGCGGCCTGCTTGACCAGCAGCGCGCCCATGTTCTCGGCCTTGTCGCGGAGTTCGATCTCTTCCGCCACCGAAACGCCGTCCTTGGTCACGGTCGGACCGCCCCAGGACTTGTCGAGCACGGCGTTGCGCCCGCGGGGTCCGAGCGTCGCCTTGACGGCCCGGGCGAGTTTCTCCACCCCGGCGAGCAGGGCCTGACGTGCGTCGGTGTCGAAGGCGAGTTCCTTGACGGCCATGGGCTTGGGTCTCCGGGAGCAGAGTTTCGAGGTCGGCCGGCGCCTGGAGCCCGGCCGAGGGTTGGTTGGGATCGTTCCGATCCGGCGGCGACAGCCGTCGCGCCGGCGGGGAGGGAGAGGCAAGCCGCGCGCCACCCCCGGCGCCCGGAATCACCCAGCGCGTGCCCCGCCCGACCCCCTTTCGGACTCGCCAGGCGGGTTTCGAGGGCCGGTCCCCCCTCTCAACCCGCGCGTCAACCGGCGCCCGGCGCGCTGGGGCCTGCCAAGTCGGCAGTCGGACTCAGGGCGTCCCCGCCCGCGGGCCGAGCATCTGTCGGTAGCCCGGAGCGGGCTTGCGGATCGCCGAGGCGATGCGGACCGAGTCGATCACCACGCCGATGGCGCCGCCAGTAAAGAGGACCGAGCCCACGGCCACCAGGACCGTGCCAGCGTCCTGAACGAGTTTCGCCCCCCCGCCCGGCACGTGGAGCGAGAACAGACGCAGCCCATCGCCCAGCGCCGCGAGCGTCACCACCGCCACCATCGCCAGCAGCGTCTGCCGGTCCACGCGTCCCAACCGAAGGGCCATCGAGCGAAGCGCCAGCCGCCGGGCGCAGGGCCGGATGCACAGGAGCAGCGCGATCAGACTCCCGGCCATCAGCACGCGCAACGCGATGCGCTCGGGGTCCGGCGCCGCCGTGATGTACCGCGGCGCCGCGTAGCGATCCAGCAGCGCAATACGCAGAATCGCCCAGCACAGCGGCACGTACGCGACGATCCCAACGATCGCCAGCAGGCATTCCCGGCGCGTCACGCCAAGCGTGGGGCGAAGAATGCCCAGCGCCGCAAGGCCCGACAGCGCCGCGGCCCCCGCGGCGGCGGGGCCCAGCCAACCAGGGGTCGTGAACGAGATCGACGTGGGAAAGGCGTACTCGAACATGTCGCCGAACCTCGGCGCCCAGCACAGCAGCACGGCGGCGAGCCCCGCGAACGACCAGACAAGCAGGCCCGCTGCGGTGAGTCGGGGCGTGGGAAGGGGCTTGAGTTCGTCAGCGTCGGGATCGACGGCGTGGAGGATGGTGGCGCGGACGCGCGTGCCGCACTCGGGGCACACGCCCCGGACCGACAGGCCCTGCAGGTCGTAGCCGCACACCACGCAGGGGAGTTTGCCCAGGAGGGACAGCCCGAGGCGGTCGGCCTCCTGCGCCGGGCGCGGGGGCGCTTCCGGTCGGTTCTGCCCGTCGGTACGGATCGGGCGGTCGTCCTGTGGGGGCTGGTCCACTATCCTGCCCAGTCTACCCTCAACCCCGCGACGATCCCGCCCGTACAGCGGACATGCCGATGCTCGACCCCATCCGACGCCTGCGCGAGAACATTCAGAAGGTCTATTTCGGGCGCCCCGAGGCCGTGGACCGGGTGGTGTGCTGCCTGCTGGCGCGAGGGCACGTGCTGATCGAGGACGTGCCGGGGGTGGGCAAGACCGTCCTGGCGACGGCTCTGGCCCGCTCAGTGGACTGCACCTTCACCCGCATCCAACTCACGCCCGACCTGCTCCCCAGCGACGTGCTGGGCGTCTCGATCTACGACCGCGACACCGGCCAGTTCCAACTCAAGCACGGCCCGATCTTCGCCAACATCGTCCTCGCGGACGAGATCAACCGCACGACGCCCCGCACCCAATCGGCGATGCTCGAGGCGATGAGCGAGGGCAGCGTCTCGATCGAGGGGCGAGCCATCGAGATCGCCCCGCCGTTCATGGTCGTCGCCACGCAGAACCCCCACGAGTTCGAGGGCACGTACCCCCTGCCCGAGAGCCAACTCGACCGCTTCCTGATGCGCGTCCACCTGGGCTATCCCGACCCCGACGACGAGGCGCGGGTCCTGCAACTGCGCCCGGGGCTCAATCCCCACGCCGTCGACGCCGACCCCGTCGAGGGCAACGGGCAGATCGGCGCGCTCCGCCGTCTCGGCCCTGTGATGGGGCGCGATGAGGTCATCGATCTCCAGTCCCGCGTCGACCACGTCCGCCTCGACCGCTCCCTCGTCGACTACATCATCCGCCTCGCCAACGCCACCCGCACCCACGACGAGGTTGAGATCGGCGTCTCTCCCCGCGGCACGCTCGCCCTCGCGCAGGCCTGCCGCGCCACCGCAATCATGGACGGGCGCGACTACTGCATCCCCGAGGACGTCACGGCCAACATCGTCCCCGTCTGCGCGCACCGCATCGTCCCGCGCTCCTTCGTGGCCGACGGGCGCTTCGGCGGACGCGAAGGCGCCGCCGGACGCATCATGCAGACCATCGTCGAATCCATCGAAAGCCCGGCCTGAGCCCGGATCGGAGCCCCCGCACGTGGCGCGACTCGTCAGGCACGACCTCAAAGGCCCCGTCCGCATCGATCCGCAGGACAAGCCCGTCTTCGTCTGCGCCTGCGGCCTGTCGAAGAAGTTCCCCTTCTGCGACGGCTCCCACAAGGGCCATTGCGCCGTCGAGAAGGATGGGCGCCTCTACCTCTACGCGCCCGACGGCTCCGTCGCCGAAGAACGCGACGATCCGGGCTGATCCCTCCAGCGCCCGGCCCCAGCGCGCCGATACTCCGCGGCAGCCATGACCGAACCGGCCAAATCCCCCAGCACGCTCCGTCGCCTCCGCCCGCACGCCATGGCGGCCGCGGCGCTCACGCTGCTCTGCTTCGGCCTATTCTGGGGTTCGGTCGGCGGCGACTTCATTTACGACGACGTCCGCCAGATCCTCGACAACCCCCTCGTCCTCGAGCCCGGGCGCGAGCGCGAAGCGCTCACCAGCGGCGTATGGGCGTTCACCGACCCCGCCGAGCAGATCCTCGCCAACTACTGGCGGCCGGTCTACACCGCCTGGACGATCGCCAACGCCCGCGCCTTCGGCGTCGACAGCGCCGCTCCCTGGCACATCGCCAACATCGCCCTCCACGCCCTCGCCTCCGTGCTCGCCTACATGTTCCTGCTCCGCCTGCGTTTCCACGGTCTCGTCGCGTTCGCCGGCGCCGTGGTGTTCGCAGCGCACCCCACGCGTGTGGAGTCCGTCGCGTGGGTCTCGGGCGCGCCCGACCCGCTCATGGCCATCGGCGTTCTGGGCTCGCTCTGCTGCGTGGCCGGGCTGGCGCGCCGACCGACGAGCGTCCCGCTGTGGATCGGCGCGATCGCGCTCTACCTCTTCGCGCAGGGCGCCAAAGAGGCCGCCATCGTGCACTTCGCCCTCGCCGGCGCCGCCGTGTGGGCCGCAGCGCCCCCAGAACTCACCGGCGGCAGGCGCCTGCGCCGCGCCGCGTTCATCGCGGCGCCGTTCGCGCTCCTGGGCGCGGTGTACTTCGCCGTCCGTGCCGCCGTGCTGGGCTCCGTCACGCAGACCCTCGACGACGCGCCCGGACTGCTCACCACCGCGCTGACCGCGCCGGCGATCGGCGCGTTCTACCTCAAGCAGGCCGCGGCGCCGATCGTGCTCGGGCCGTCCTACCCCCTCCGCGCCGTTGAGCCCGGCGCGCTCAGCGCCTCCAACTTCTTCGTGCCGCTGGCGGTCGTGCTCGTCGCCGGGCTCGCGATGCTCTTCCTGGCGGTCCGCCGGCGCGTGGGCGTGGCCGGGCTGGCGCTGTTCGCGCTGCCGCTGGCGCCCGCCCTGCACATCGCGGTCTTCCATGCGGATCGCATCGTCCAGGACCGCTACCTCTACCTGCCCATGCTCGGGCTGGTGATCCTGTTCGCCGAGGCCTGCCGCTGGTGGGCGTCCCGCTCCCTGCCGACGCACAACCGCGACCACGCCGGAGCCGTCGTCACATCCGGCGCGCTCCTGGCCGGCTCCATCGGACTCTTGGCCGCGACCGCCGCGTACGTGCCCGTGTGGACGAGCGAAGACGCGCTCTGGGAGCGTGGCGTCCGCACCGACCCCAACTCCGCGATGAACTGGGCGTTGCTGGGCAACGCCCGCATGCAGGCGGGCGACGCGTCCGGGGCGCGCGCCGCGTTCGACGCCGCGCTCGGCATCGCGCCCGTCACCTCGGCCCTTCTGGACCGCGCGCTGCTCTCGCTGCACGAGGGCCGGGTCGAAGAAGCGGAGGCGGACCTGCGCCGCGTGCTGGCCAACTTCCCCGACAACCCCCGTGCGTGGGAGTTCCTGCCCGACGCGCTCGCGCTCCAGGGGCGCACGGACGAAGCGATCGACGCCATCCGTGAGGCCCGCGAGAAGACCACCGGCTACCGCGCCGCCTTCACCGGCAAACTCGCCGTCTTCCTCTATCACGCGGGACGCAAGGGCGAGATCGCGTCCGAACTCGAAGCCGTCCGCGACCTCGCCGCCGCCGAGGACAGCCCCGCCGCGGCGCTCACGCAGTTCCACCTGGGCAACCTCTACGCCGAACAAGGGCGCGCCGCAGAAGCCGCCGACGCCTTCCGGCGCTACCTCGACCTCTCGGCCCGATTCACCGACGAGCAGTCCGCCGCCGCCCGCGAGCACGCGAGCCGGGCGCTCAGCGCCCTGGGCCGCTGACGCCCCCCGGCGCCCGGAGCGCCGCGCCCGTCTGCACCCGCGCCGCCGCCTTCACCACGTCGCGCAGCATCCGCAGCGACTCCACCGACGCGCGGATGGTCGTGGACTCGGGGTTGTCCCAGTCGATCGGAACCTCCGCCACGCGCAGCCCCAGCCGGCGCGCCAGCAGCAGCAGTTCGACGTCGAACGCGAAGCCCTCGATCCGCTGGAGGGGGAACAGCGCCTCGACCGCGCTGCGTCGGAACAACTTGAACCCGCACTGGGTGTCCGCCACGCCCGTGGGCGCGAGCGCGTTCACGATCGTCGGGAACACGCGCCCCATGACTCGCCGTGAGAACGGCCGGGGCGTGACGATGTTCGAGTCCGGCAACAGTCGGGAAGCGATCACCATATCCGCGCTGTCCGCGTGGGCCGCGAACCGCTCCAGGTGCTCGATCGACGTCGAGTTGTCCGCGTCCGTGAACACCGCCCATGCCTTGGTGGACGCGAGCATGCCCCGCTTGACCGAGTAGCCCTTGCCGTGGTTGGTGGCGTTGGCGAGCAGTCGCACGCCCCGCCCCCGCGCCGTCACGATGTCCGCCGTGCGGTCGGGGCTGGCGTCGGAAACCACGATGACCTCGTGATCGACGCCCGTGGACTCGAGGAAACCCTGCACAAGGTCCAGCGTGCGCGCGATGCACTCCTCGGCGCGGTACGCCGGAATGACGACGCTGACGGAGCCGAAGCGATGGACGGGGCTGCTCACGCGGGACGCTTCTCCGGAGAAGCCAGAGC
>JACVCK010000138.1 GCA_016742055.1 Phycisphaerales bacterium | reverse complement strand
CCCTTGGAGTACTCGCGGACCTGACGGCGCTGCACGGCGGCGAGGCCGACCATGTCGAGGAGTTCGTCGATGCGCTGGCGCCGGGTGCGGTGGTCGATCTGGAAGAGTTTGGCGTAGTAGTCGAGGGTCTCGCGGGCGTCGAGGAAGGGGTAGAGGTAGGACTCTTCGGGCAGGTAGCCGATGCGCGACTTGATGGATACGTCGGAGGCGTTCTTGCCGAACACCGCCAGCCGCCCGGAGGACTTGTGCAGCAGCCCGAGGATCATCTTGATCGTCGTGGACTTGCCCGAGCCGTTGGGCCCGAGCAGGCCGAAGATCTCGCCCCGGCGGACCTGGAAGTCGATGGAGTCCACGGCGCGGACGCGGCTGCGCATCCAGAAGTCGCGGAAGACCTTGGTCAGCCCTTGGGCGGCGACGATGGGCGCGTCGGTCGAGGCGCGGGCGCGCGTCGAGATGTCGGCGCTGAGTCGGCTCAATTGGCGCTCACTCCGCCGCGGAGGCGGTCCTGGCTGCGCTGCAGTTGCCGGAACTGCTGCTCGCGATCGGTGAGGGAGCGGAGGATCTCGGCGGCGTTGCGGGCCTCTTCGATGGCTTTGGCGAACTCGGGGTCGGAGTTCAGCCAGAGTTCCAGCGAGGATCCGGGCGGGAGCATCATGACCTGCGTGGTGGGGTTGCCCAGGAATGCGAGGTAGGCGTCGGTCCACTCGCGGTTGAGCAGCAGCGCGGGGCTCACGCGGTACTGCTCGAGTTTGGCGCGGAACGTCTCGACCGCCAGGCGGCTGCTCGAAACGATCTCGGTGCGGTAGAGGCGGGCGTCGGAGATGATGTTCGCGGCCTCGCCGGAGATGACGGCGTCGGCCCGGCCCGTGCCGGACGCGCCGCCTTCAAGAATGCGGTCGATCTCGGCGATGATCTTCTCCGCTTCCTCTTCGGCGCCGAGCTCCAGGGCCCGCTCGTAGTCGCCGATGCGCGCCAGCAGGACCTCGTGCGCGGCGCCGGCGACGGCGTTGAGCGTCTCGCGACGTTCCTTCTCCGCCTGCTCGCGCTCCTTCTCGGCGGTGGACTGCGCCGCCTGCACCTGGTTGAAATTGCGCCGAACGGGCAGCGGGGGCGTGGGCTCGACCATCACCACGCGCTCGATCACGATGCCCGAATCCATCGCGTCCAGCGTCTCCTGCGCGATCTCGCGGACACGCGCGGCGATGGTGCTCTCCGGGCCCGCTGCTGCGGCGGCGGCGAGCGCCGGCGCGGCGGCCGGGATCTCCGCGGGCGCGGGCTGCTCAGCCGGCGCGTCTTCGGCCGCGGGCGGCGCGGACGGGGTCGGCGCCTCGCCGGTCGAGGCCGGAGCGGGGGAGGCGGAGCCGGCCGCCTGTTTGAGGACTGCGTCGATGGGCATCTCGGCGACGGTGCGGACGACGCCGCGCTCGATGGCGGCGCGGACGAGGTCGGCCTCGTTGAGCGGGTAGACGTTGCGGACGAAGGAGGCGGGCTGGTCGCGCCGGTACACGACGGCCCAGCGGGCGTGGACGATGTTGCCGTCGCCGGTGATGAGGCCGCCGTCGAGTCCTGGGCGGAGTCCTCCCCTGGTGATGAGGTTGAGGTTGTCGAGCGGCTGGAGTTTCTGGGCCGCGGACAGTTGGGGGAAGAAGGAGTCGGCGACGTCGAGGGAGACCTGTCCGGTCTCGACGGTGACGAACTCGCCGACGGGGTAGGGCCATGCGAAGCGGAGGCCGGGCTGGACGTCCTGATCGACGACGCGTCCGAGGAAGAGTTTGATGCCGCGCTCGGCCTCGCGGATCTGGCGTGCGCCGCTGAGGACGAAGAGCCCGGCGAGGACGACCATGCCGATCTGCAGGAGGAAGAAGGTGATGCGGAGGGCTTCGGCGAGGGACTTCTGCGCGGGGTCGAGCGAGAGCGGCTGCGCGGAAGAGGGGCCCGACTGACCTCGGAGCGTGACGGAGGCGGCGCGCGCCGGCTCCTTGGGCGCCGGATCGCCGTCGATGGGGTCGAAGGGCGGGTCGGGAGTCTGGCTCATGGGGCGGCGCGCTCCTGGGGAGCGGGGGAAGCCGACACGGGGATGCGTCCGGAGTCGTCGATGGCGTTGGGATTGAACAGTTCCATGCCGGGCATGGTGGTGGGCAGAACGAGGGTGGACTTCTTACCCAGCCCGTTGCGGAGGAACTCGATGTTCTTGAGGAAGACGGCGAGTTCGGGCTGCTCTTCGAAGGAAGCGAGGTAGCGGGCGGCCTCGCGGTCGCCGGCGACGCGGATCTCCTCGGCGCGCCGCTGGGCGAAGGCGCGGATGCGCTGCGCGTCGGCCTGGGCCTGGTTGCGGATGGTGCTGGCGATGGCCTGGCCCTGGCTCTCGGCCTCGGCGGAGAGCCGGTCGCGCGTGGCCTTCATGCGCTCGAAGACCTGGCGGGTGGTGTCTTCGGGGAGGACGATGCGCTTGACGCCGATGAGCACGGGCTCGACGCCATAATCGGACATGCGCTGGCCGGTGGCAGGGTCGGGCATCGAGAGCCGGTCGAAGACGGCGCGTTCGAGTTCGCCCAGGCGCGAACCGCCGGGCGCGGGGTCGAAGAGTTCGCGGAGTTGGAAGCGGCTGACCTCGGACATCGCGGCGCGGAGGAGCGATTCGAGGATGCGTTCTGCGGCGCGGAAGTGGTCGCGGGCGTCGGGGCCCGCGGCGCTGTAGCGCTGGTAGAAGGCGAGGGGGTCGCTGACGCGCCAGGCGAGGAAGCCCTCGACGATGATCTGGCGGTCGTCGGCGGTCTGCTGGGTTTCGCTGCGTGTGGCGAGGTAGCGGGCGCGGGTGTCGTAGGTGGTGACGCTCTGGATGGGATAGGGCCACTTGAGGTAGGGGCCGGGCTCGCGCCGGACGGAGTTCTCCCCGGCCTTGCCGAATGTGGTGAGGACGGCCACCTCGGTGAAGCGGACGGTGTACGTGCTCCAGTAGGCGATGAAGCCCAGGACGATGAGAGAGGCGATGGCGAGCAGGAGGGACGAGCGCACGGAGGGGTTACTCCTCTCTCGGAGTGACGGCCTGGGGCAGGCCGCCGAGGTCGGGGTTGTCTTCGAGGTTGAGCCGCACGCGGGGATCGGTGAAGGCGGTGATGTAGACGCGTGCGTTGCGGGACATGTCGGTCAGGGCGTTGAGGTACTCGCCGACGCGGAAGACGGCGGGGGAGGCGGAGTAGGCGGCGACGCGTCCGGCGTGGCGTGCGGCGCGGGCGCGTTCGGCCATGTGGCGGGTCCAGCGGTCGGCGCGGGCGGAGGCGATGAGGGACTGGGCCTCTCCCCCGGCGCGGGCGATGAGGGCCTCGATCTTGAGTTCCTGTTCGGCGGCCCGGGCGTCGCCGGAGTCGGACTCGCTGAGGCGCTCGAGGTTGTCCAGTTCGCGGACGACCTCGCGGGCCAGGTCGACGTTGCCGGCGACGCGTGTGAGGGTGCGGATGGCGTCGGCGCGGGCGCGTTCGATCTCGGTTTCGCGGGCCTGTTCGACGCTCACGACGCGCTCGTACGTCTGGGCGACCTGCTGGTCCATCGGGGGGTGGGCCCCCACCACGCCGACGAACATCACGTGCACGCCGGCGTTGAGCGTGTCGAAGGCGGCCTCGATGCGGGCTCGAAGCGACTCGCCGATCTCGGCCCGTCCGGCGCCGAGCACCTCGCCGGCGCGCCGGTTGGCCAGTTCTTCGATCACCTGGCGCGAGGCGATCGAGGTGAGCAGGTCCCGGCGCATGGCGGGCGGAGCGAACTCCTCGAACGCGCGCATGTCCTTGACGCGGTAGTGGACGGGGATCTCGGCGGCGATCACGGCCAGGTCGCGTGCGCCCGCGCCGTCGCCGTCGGGCTGGACGATCATCAGCACCTCGCGGCCCACGTCCACGTGGGGGGAAGTCCAGATGATGGGGCCCTGCGTGGTGGGCGGCTGGGTGCCGACCTGCAGTTCGTTGACGGCGAGCGCGGGGTAGGTCTCGAGGTGCTCGATCGGCCAGGGCAGTTTGAAGTGCAGGCCGGACTCCACCTCGGCGCGGAGGGCGCCGAAACGGAGGATCAGGCCCTTCTCCTCGGGGCGCACCACGGCGAGGGACGAGAGGCCCCAGAGCAGCGCGGCGCCGAAGAGCGCCAGCAGCAGGACGGTGCGGCTCAGCAGCCGGTAGAACCACGAGGTCGTGACGTCGAAGCCGAACTGATACGAGATGGCCTCCCCCACCGACTCGGCCAGCCGGTCGGGCGCGGAGAGGAAGCCCAGGAGTCGGGAATCGAACGCGGGGCGGGGCGCCTCGCCCGCGCGGCGCGGGCGGTAGATGTTCAGCACAAAGTTGAACAGGATCTCGCCGCCGAGCAGCGCCATGAACAGCGGCAGGCCGACGGTGACGTACCGGAGGACCACGTCGTTGCCCAGGAAGGCGACGAAGTGGGAGATCGCGAGCGCGAGGCCGGCGAGGGAGACACCCACCAAGTAGGACGCGCCGGAGGAGAGCGCCGCCCATTCCTTCTGCTTGGCCATGCCCGCGACGAAGCGGGCGAAGATGAAGCCGATCACGCCGGCGGTCAGGCCGGTGGCGATGGCCCAGCCGGTGAGCGAGGGCGTGGGGTACTCGTCGGGGTTCAGGGCCGCCTTGCCTGGGAAGAACCGCGCCAGCCCGACCCCGATCAGCGCCAGGCCGACGAGGATGGAGAGGGCGGGCGTCAGGATGCGGTGCATCCAGGCGAGCCGGCGGGCGGCGACCTTGAGTTCGTCCTGGATGCCCTCGAAGACGGAGGCCTGGGAGGCGGACGCCTCGGCAAAGGCGTCGGCCTCGATGGACTCGAGGCGGTCAAGGGGGGGCTGGGGGAAGGGGAGCGCCAGGCCGAGCCACACGATCACGCCCAGCGCGGTGTAGACCGCGGCGGTCAGGGCCGCGGCGTCGCGGGAGAAGAGGGCGTACAGCAGGAAGACCAGCGCGAGCGCGACCTGGATGGCCAGTCCGAGGAGACTGATGAAGGTGGCGCGGCGATAGGTGAGATGATCGGCTCGCATGCAGACTCCGCGGGCGGTCGGACAACCACCCCTTCGACCGAGGCGGCGACCCGGATGGCGCCGCACCCCTCAAGCGGGCCGGCCCTTGTCCGAGGGCGCCGATTGTCGCGGGCTCGCGCTTCCCTGTCCAACGCGCGGCCTGCCCGTCACACCATAACCTTGGGAGGCCCGCCGAGAGCGGCGTCCCGGTTTGATGTACGCAGGCCCGGCCCCTATGTTCAGTCGCGGCCGCCCCCGCGGCGGCGCGGGGTCCCCGGCTCGCTGCGGCGGAAAGTCCCGGGCCTTGTGGGCCCCGGGCCGACCCGACCTCCGAGGCCCCCCGGCATGCTCACGCAGTTGCTCGCCATCGCCCGCAACGCGCTGATCGAGAGCGTCCGTCAGCCGATCTTCTTCATTCTGATCATGGTCAGCGGGGTGGCGCAGGTCTTCAACAACCTGCTCTCGACCTACTCCATGGGCTACTCCGACTCTTCGGAGGTTTCGGGGGACGAGAAACTCTTCCTGGACATCGGGCTTTCCACGATCCTCATCGCGCTCACCCTGCTGGCGGCGTTCATCGCCACGGCCGTGCTGTCGCGCGAGATCGAGCAGAAGACCGCGCTCACGGTGGTGAGCAAGCCGGTGGCCAGGCCCCTGTTCGTGATCGGCAAGTACCTGGGCGTATCGGCCGCGATGGCGATCGCCACGGGGCTGATGCTGCTGTTCTTCCTGCTGTCGCTGCAGCACGGGGTGATGAGCAGGGCGATGGACGAGGTGGACCAGCCGGTGCTGGTGTTCGGGCTGGGGGCCGTGGCGCTGTCGATGGGCGTGGCGCTGTGGGGCAACTACTTCTATGGATGGATGTTCACGTCGTCGGCGACGCTGATCATGCTGCCGCTGGTGTTTCTGGCGTGGGTGATCACGCTGTTCATGGGGCCGGACTGGCGGTTTCAGGGGTTCATGGGCGACCTGAGGCCGCAGATCCTGCTGGCGAGCGTGGCGGTGGGGATCTCGATGCTGGTGCTGACGGCGGTGGCGGTGTGCTGCTCGACGCGTCTGGGCCAGGTGATGACGATCGTGGTCTGCCTTGGCGTGTTCCTGTTCGGGCTGCTGTCGAACCACCTGGTGGGCCGGCGGGCGTTCGTGAACGACCCCATCGAGCGGATCGCGTCAGCCGAGGCCGTGGTGGACGAGAACGGCGATCTCTCGGGGGCGGGGGACACATGGCGGATCACGCTGGGGGGCGACCCGCGGGTGGACCTGACGCCGGGGGATTCGTTCTTTTTCGCGTCGGACCCGAGCGGGGTGGACCTGGTTGTCCCGCGCCACCGGCGTTTCGCCGGGGACCTTTCGCGTCCGGAGTCGCTGCGTTCGCCGGAGTCGGGGCCGGCGCTGGTGGTGACGGCGGTGGAGGACGGCTCGCGCACGGTGACGATCGTGAACGCGGGGGGCCTTGCGGTGCGCCGGGTTCCGGTGGAGGGGGACTACGCCTTCCGGTCAATGGAGCGCGGGAGCGTGATCGCCCGGCTGGTGTGGTCGGTGACGCCGAACATGCAGTTCTTCTGGCTGGTGGACGCGGTGACGCAGACGCACGCGATCCCGCCGTCGTACCTGGGCAAACTGGCGCTCTACAGCCTGTCGCAGATCACGGCGCTGCTGTCGATCGGCGTGATCCTGTTCCAGAAGCGCGAGGTCGGCTGACCGTCGGGCTCAGGCGACGAGTTCCTCGACGCCCTCGGCGAGGTCGGCGCTCTTGCGCTTGACCGCGAGGAACCAGAACAGGATGAACAACTGCCAAGCGAAACTGAAGAAGGCGGCGATGACGAGCCCGATCAGCCCGCCGACGTTTCCACCGGACATTTGGGTGACCTGCGCGTTGGGGTTCTCGCGCATCCAGTCCATGAGCGCATTCTGCTGATCGACCTGCATCTTCATTCCGATGGCGCCGACCACGATGGACACCAGCGCCCAGACGATGTGGATGGGCCGTCCCACGGGCTTGCGCGACGTGGTCATGGCGCCGGCGACGATCAGCACGATCGACCAGACCAGGCCGAAGGCCATCACGACCAGTTGGGACGTGGGCGCGGGCTGATACGGGAAGATCGGCGGCGTGCCGCCCTCGAAGGTTTGGCCGGACATCATCGACGGCAGCATGAACATAAAGGCGCCGCCGACAACGCCGCAGATCAGGCCCAGGGCTCCCAGCACGATGCTGATGATCCCGATGACCTTGGGCCATGCGGGCCAAGGGCGGTGGTCGTCCGGTAGGTCGGCCCGGCGGGGGGGGGGTGGAAGCCCGCCGACGTCGTCGCCGATCGC
>JACVCK010000137.1 GCA_016742055.1 Phycisphaerales bacterium | reverse complement strand
GGCGAGAAGTGCTGCACCGCGTTCCACACCAGCGCCACCGGCGTCAGGGCGTCCAGCGACGCGCGAGACGCCGACCACGCCGCATCCGCTCCGCCCCGCGCCGACGAGCCCTCCACCAGCGGCAGCGTCCGCCCCTTGGCGTCCACCCACACCGACACCGCCAGGCGGCACGACACCCCGCCGCCCAGGTCGTACAGCCGCAGTTTCGTCGGGTCCGGCGTCGTCCGCAGCGCCTCCGCGTTCCGCAGGCCCACCAGCATCACGTCCCGCGCGAACAGGCCGTCGCGCTGCAGCGGAGTGAACCCGATGTGCCGCCAGAACTGCACGCCCGCGAAGGGCTGTTCCGCCGAGGCCAGCAGCGGCTTGGGCGGCGCCGGCGGCGCTTCCGTCGGAAACACCTGCATCGACGGCGCCAGCGGCGTCAGCGCGGCGCCGATCGCCGCCGCCAGCGCCTCCGGACCCTCAGCCGTCGCCACGCCGGCCCACGAGCCGCGCAGAAACGCCGACCAGTCCACGGTCTCGGACTGATCCGTCGGATGGAAGTGCTGCACGAGCCCCGCCGCCCGGATGAGCGCCGCGAGGTTGTCGCGCGTCGGCGGGGCGTCGGCGTGCAAGGGCGTCGTCACGGCGGCCGCGGACAGGGCCGCGATGGCGAGCGATCGTTTTGTCATGCCCCATTGTACGAGCCGGCCCCCCCGGACGTTCCCGCGCTCCGCGCCGAATCAAGGATCAAAGCAGGGGGTGTTGAAGACGCCCAGGACCAGGTTCAGGTCGGCGAAGTTCACGTGCCCGTCCCCGTTCAGGTCGCCCGTCAGGCCCGGCCCGGACGTGTTGAACTGGCTGAGCACGATGTTCAGATCGGAGAAGCCCACCTGCCCGTCGCCGTCCGCATCCCCCGGGCAGAACGTCGAAGCGCAAACCTCTGAGTACACCAGCACGTCATCCACCGCCGCTTCGACGATCGAGTCCGGCGGCAGGTCCTCCGCGATGAACCGCAGGCGCACCGTGGCGGGCAGCGACACAAGGTCAGCCACGCGGAAATCATGCCGACGCCAGCCGCCCACGCTGTCCGCGCCGCTGGGCCCGAGCGTCTCGACCTCCACCCACGGCCCGCCATCCGCCGCGATCTGCACCCGGAATACGTCCTGCTGCGGGCTCGGCCCCGTGATGTTCGAAAACCACCGCCAATACGCGATCCGCGCCCCCGGCGCATCGCTCAGGTCGATCGGCGGCGAGGTCAGCGTCGTCCGTCCGCCGTCCACATCGCCGTTGCTCGGCGAGGCGCCCGCCGGATTCTGCCCGGTCACGTAGCAGCGGACGCCGTCGGGCGTGCGGTCGTGCTCCGGTTGCGCGCGGGAGCCCCGCGGGTCCACGCGCGTCCAGATCCCCTGTGTCGCCGTGTCGGATGGATCGCCCACCACCCAGCCCAGGTTCGACTCGAAGTCGTCCTCAAAGTGAACGATCGTCTGCCGGGGCGTCGGCGCATGCACGCCCGACAGCGGCTCCGCCACAACCCCCGAGACCGTCCCCGACGTCTCCACCAGGAACTGCGGCTCCCCCAGGCACGGCGACGCCGGCAGCGCCGCCGTCCACACGCCCCCGCCCATGTCCGCCATCGGGATCGACTCCAGCGCCGCGCCGCCGCGCCGATGGCGCAGCGTCGGCGCCGAGGCCAGCGCCTCGCCCACCGTGCGCACGCGCACGCTCAGCGCCGTCGGCTCGCCCGGGACCACGCTCGCCGGCGCGCCGCCCACCATTTCGACCGACACCGCGCTCAGCGCCGGCGACGCGGCCAGCGAGAACTTCTGACCCTCTGGGCCCACCGCGTGCCCCCGGACCTCGACGCGCCAGCGCCCCGGCGCCGGAGCGTCCACCACCACCTGCTCCACGTTGTTCAGGCGGTCCGGCGCGTTCCGCACCGCCGGCGCCGCGGGGTTCGCCGCCGAGAGCGTCCACGGGAAATGCTCGGCCTCCGACGGCGAGAACACGCGCAGGTCCAGGTCGTTCACCAGCGCCGGCGAGATCAGCGCCAGCCCCGGCGGGTCGTCCCACGCGATCGTCGCCCGGAGTTCCGGCGCGCCAGGGGGCACATCCACGAAGCACACAAACGCCTCGCCCTCCCGCGCCGATTCCTCCAGGAACCGCCCGCTCCGCAGCAGGTCCACGGCGTCCGCGATCCGCAGCGAGCCGTACCCGCTCTGAAAATCAGGGCCCGGGGGCCCGACATCTTCCGCCGCGTGCAGCAGCAGCGCCTTGTGCGTCGAGGGCAGCGGGTCCGGCTGTCCGGCGAACTGCGCGCGGAAGTCTTCCAGCAGCAGCGCCACCGCGCCCGCCACCGCCGGCGCCGCCATCGACGTCCCGAACGTCGTGTAGTACGGCGTGCCGAACACCAGCACGTTCGCCGAGGTCACCCCGTTGTCCTCGCCGATCTGGTGCCCCGGCGCGATCAGGTCCGGGCGCAGCCGCCCGTCGTCGGTCGGCCCCCACGACGAAAAGAACGCCACCGTGTCCAGGTCAGACGTCGCCGCGCCCACCGCGATCACGTTCTTCGCCGTCGCCGGCGGCGGCGTGGTGAAATACGTCGTGCCGCACCGCGCCAGGCCGCCCCGCTCGTTCCCAGCCGCCCACACCACCGGCACGGGGCGGCCCAGAGAGCCGGCCACCACCGCGTCAAGGATCACGCTCATCAGCGCGTAGTCGCCCTCAAGCACGCAATCCCAGCCGTTGGGCGAGACGTTCGTGCTGAGCGAGTTGGTCGTCAGGTCCGCTCCATGCACCATCACCGCGTCGTAATAGTCGTTCTCGAGATCGCCCGGATCCGTGTAGAGAAACAAGGGCGATCCCGATGGATTCGTCGATTGCGAGCCGAACTCAAAGCCGTACGAGAGAATCTCAACGCCCGGCGCCACGCCCCGGTACAGCCCCCCGCTGGCCGCGCCCGAGCCGCCCAGCGTCCCCGACACGTGCGTGGAGTGCTGACGCACCGGCGAGCCGTCCATCACGCTCAGCCGGCCCGCAAAGTCCGGGTGCGTCACATCGGCCACGCCGCTGTCAAGCACCATCGCCCGCACGCCCGCGCCGCTCAGGCCGTACGGCGGAGACTGCGCAATGTCCGCCTGCGCGAGCAGCCGCACGCCGTCGTTGGCCTCCGTCAGCGGCGACGGCGCAGGCTCGATCCACAGCGCATCCTCGCCCAGCGCGAGCGCCGCAAGCCCCTCACGCGTCGCGCGCACCAGCAGCGCGTTGCCCAACCTCGAAGAACCCACAACCTCGCCCCCACACCGGCGCGCCAACTCCCGGCCCTCTCCCAGCGCGTCCACGTCCGGAGCGAAGAACACGCTCGCCAGCACGGCCTCGCCCCGCGGCGCCTCCGCCGCGCTCAGCAGCGGATGCAGGCGCGCTCCCGGCCCCACCCGCACGCCCTCCACCTCCGCGCGCTCCCAACCCCCCCGTCCCAACTCCAGCCCGCCGCCCGCACGCCCCAGACGCACCACCGCCCCCGGCCGCTCCCGCGAAAGCCGCTCCGCCTCGCCCGACGCCAGCACGATCAGCGCCCCGGGCTCCAACGCCGAAGCCCGCTCAGGCCGCGATCCCGGAACCTGGGCAGTGAACCGCCAGTCGGCGGGCTCGGCCCCTGCCCCAAACCCACAGCCCGCGGCCAGAACCAGCCGGAGCGGCAACCGGGCTCGTCGGTGGGGGAGGGAGAAGGACACGGTCGGAAAGTGTTGCCCTCGAACTGGTTCCGGGCCAATCCCGGACCCTCTGGTATCGGCGACGCGCCGCCCGTACTGATCCGCTCCCCGTCCATGACTGGTTTCCGCAAACATCCCCCATAGACCGAGAAACCGGGCCGATCGCCCCCGCGTACAGAATCGGCCGGGAGGGCCGGGTTCGAGACGGAGGCGGGGCGGAAGCCGTCCATCCTCAACTCAACACGACCTGAACGGGGCTTTTCTCGGTCCCCTCGCGGGTCGGCCGGACCCCGATTGGACCGTGCAAAGCCGGGTCGTGTATGGTTGCGGGCCAAGTCCCGCATTTCTCGATCAGCGGCGTGCCGGCCCAGCGCTCCGCTTGCATACTGATTCCTGGAGGCCCAACGTGGCACAAACCATGAACCGAGCGAAGGTTGCAACTTCCCGGAGCCCGCGAGCCATCGCTCTGGCTGTCACCGCCGGCGCCGCCGCCGCGCTGTCCTCGGCCCCGGCTTTCGGCCTCGCCGAAGCCATCCAGACGATCTGCCCCTCCGGATTCACCGGCGTCTCCTGCCCGTGGTACGAGGGCGCCGGCCCCGTCTTCACGCAGTTCTTCGATGTGCCCATCTTCACCGGCGACCGTTGCATCGTCGGCGTCATCAGCGGCTTGTTCCCGCTCTCCAGCCATGAAGCCCTGGTGGATGACTTCAACGACTCGCGCGTCCTACTTGAAATCTCCGCCAGCACCCTCAACAGCGGCGACGGCGACCCCGACAACCAGTTCCACGTCAACCTCCGCACCAACGCCACCGGCATCCTGCACGCCGCCATGGGCAACGGCCTGCCCCGCGACCCCGACCCGCTCGCGCGCGGCGTCGCCTTCACCGCCGATGCCTACGCCGCGGCCGTCGCCATCTCCGTCTCGCCCACCGGCCTCTACGCTCCCAATCTGCCCGGACTCGCCTCGGCGCTGCTCACCATGACGCACGAGCCGACGGCCGCGTCCTTCGGCATTTCCCGCACCGCCGACGTGGTCGTCACCGACCTTCAACTGGTCGGCGACTACGAGGCCGAGGGCTACCTCTCCCGCTCCCACGACGCCATCGCCTATATGACGGGCGTGACCATCGTCGCCGGCACCGGCGACGGCGCCGCCGCGACGTTCCCGCCCGACCAGCAGGACCTGCAGTTCCGCACGATCGGCATGCCCGCCGGCGCGTACAACACCCTCGGCGTCGGCGCGTTCGCAACGCCCGACATGACCGAAGACACCCGCTACATCCAGGCCGCGAACTTCTCCGGTCGCGGACGCCTCGACGCCCGCAACTGGCGCTCCTTCAACCCCCAGGAGCCCAGCGGCTTCGACGTTGAGGAAGACTCCCGTTTCGGCGTGGACGTCGGCGCTCCGGGCATGAAACTCCGCCTGGCCACCGCCGAGGGCGAGGGCGCGTACTCCCGCGACATCGAGTTCCCCGTCCCCAACCCCAACCCCCTGCCCGGCGACGACATCGTCGAGGGCAGCCGCGGCACCCGCTTCGCCGCGGGCATCGTCGCCGGCGGCGTCGCGCTCCTCCAGGACGGTTACAAGGCGCTGCTGGAGACCGAGGACCCCGCGTTCGACCACTGGATCCGCCCGCGCCTGCCCTTCTACGCCGTCCGCGCCCTCATCGTGAACTCCGCCGCGCGCACCACCCAATGGACCAATCAGGGCAACCAGGGCGAAGGCGGCGGCAACGACATCGAAGAACTCACGCAGCAGCCCCTCGACACCGTCGAAGGCGGCGGCCAGATCGATCTCAACAAACTGCATCAGAGTTTCCAGGGCAAGGCAGGAGACTTCCAGTCGCCCGCGCAGCCCGCCACGATGGACCACCCGTTCACCCGCGTGAACATCCCCATCGTCCGCCTCCCACCCTCGATCTTCAGCGAACGCGCCGCCGGTGGTGATCCCGATCTGGGCAACATTGGCGGGATCGATCCCCCGCTCGGCGGCGGCGGCCTGCCCCCGGGCGTGCCGACGGGTCCCTTCATCCCCGACCCCTTCCTGCGCCCCCGCCCGCAGAACCCCATGCTCCCTCAGCCCCCGGACACCGACTTCATCACGCCCGCGATCAGCGTGCGCTCGATCGGCTGGGACATCGGCAACGTCGGCAACGGCTGGATCGACTACGCCATCCTCGACCCCCTCAACGCCGAGGGCACCCTGACCGCCACCCTCGTCTGGCCCCGCCGGCACATCATCAGCATCCCCAACGTCGCCGCGGGCCAGCCGCTGGTCATCCCCGCCGCGGAAACCACCCTCGAACTCGAGGACCTCACGCTCCTCATCTATCAGAGCGACGGCTCGGGCAACGCCCGCCGCCTTGTCGCCGAGTCCCGCACCGGCTGGAACGTCCTCGAGCACGTCGTGCTCCAGAGCCCGCCCATCGAGGGCGAGTACCTGATGCGCGTGCAGTGGGAGATCCGCCGCTACGACCTCTACAACAACAACTTCATCGCCGCGCAGGAGTTCGCGCTCGCCTGGCGCTTCGACGTCCAGGGCGCCGACGACGCGCCGCCCCTGTTCACCGGGCCCGCCGGCGACCTCAACTTCGACGGCGTGGTCACCATGGAGGACGTCAACCTCGTCCTCCAGGCCTTCGGATCCACCAACTCCGCCGCCGACGTCAACGGCGACGGCGTCGTCAACTTCTTCGACCTCAACATCGTCCTCAGCAGCGTCCAGACCTCGCAGCAGAACGACGACGACTTCGGAGACCTCTAAGCAAGCATCCCGTTCCCGCAGCAACCCCCGCGGCCCGCGTCTTCATGACGCGGGCCGTTTTCGTTCCCGCCAACCCACTTCATCGCTCAGCCGATCCGCTCGCGCCCGTTCATATAGGGGCGCAACGGCGCCGGGATCGTGATCGACCCGTCCGCGTTCTGGTGCATCTCCAGAATCGGGATCAGCACACGCGGGCTCGCGATCACCGTGTTGTTCAGCGAGTGGCACGGCGCGGGCCGGCCGCCCGTGGTCTCGCCGCGGCTGCGCATGTTCAGCCGGCGGCACTGGTAGTCGTACAGGCGCGAGGCGCTGTGCGTCTCCGACCACGCGCCCTTGGGCGCGCCGTCAGCCCCCGCGTCGCCCCGGCCGGGCATCCAGGACTCGATGTCGATCATGTCCGCGTTCTTCGGACCCAGATCGCCCGTGCAGCACTGCAGCAACCGGTGCGGGAGCCCCAGGTCACGCAGGATCTCCTCCACGAACCCGATCATCCGCAGGTGCCACGCCCGGCTCTCCGCCTCGTCCGGACGGCAGATCACCACCTGCTCCACCTTGTCGAACTGGTGCACTCGGTACAGGCCCGCCGTGTCCTTGCCCGCGGCGCCCGCCTCGCGCCGGAAGCAGGTCGAGACCGTCACGTACTTTCGGGGGAGCGTCGCCTCGTCGAGGATCTCGTCCTGGTGCATCCCCATCAGGCCCACCTCGCCCGTGCCCGCCAGGAACAGGTCATGCCCGCTGCCCCGCTTGCTCTCTTCGATGTGGTACGCCTGCTCCCGCCCCGCAGGGAAGAACCCGGTCCCCACCATGCACTCCTCGCGCACCACGCACGGCACGCTCACCGCCGTGAAGCCGGCCTCTTATACACATCTCCGAGCCCACGA
>JACVCK010000136.1 GCA_016742055.1 Phycisphaerales bacterium | reverse complement strand
GCGCCAGCAACGCCCCGCACAGCGCCCACCCGCCCCAACGAGCCGGTCGGATCAGCGCCAGCAGCCCCATGGCGCCTGCGGCGCCGAACCACCACCACGGCGCGCCCGCGTCCACAGTACGCGCAAACAAGAGGCCCGCGCCGAACAGCGCCGCGGACCAGATGCCCGCCCGCCGCGACCACGGAACTGCGCCATCCTCCCGCGCCGCCATCGCCACGCTTTCAACATTGCACGCGCCGCCCAACCTCCGTCAAGCGCCCCGCCCCCACCGCGGGGGGGTGTGTGGACAGACCGGAGATCAATAGTTTTCGCCACGCGTCAGAGGCGCGCCTTTGGCACTTCTGTGCCGCTGCAAGCCCGATTCTGAAGCGCCAGGGCCGTGGTCGGCGCGGGCGGTCCAGGTGAAGTACAAGGCGACCGGCAACATGACGCTGTCCAATCTGAACCCGCAGAACAATACGGCGGCAGGAGGGCTGTTGTATCTTGACCAGATGGTGCAGCAAGCAGCGACTCGACATCCCACGCTCATCACCAACGGACCAATCGGGAACGGACTGCAGCAGGAGCTGGACAGCCGCGGCATCTTGTGGAGGCAACTGGATCCATGACCACACCAGCCATCGCGCGTTGTCTGGAAGCTCCGGTCGCCTTCCAAGTCCTAGAACTGCGGAGCGTCGAATGCACGGGGTCTCGCACCCTGCTGCTCGGCGCGGGGATCGTTCACGGGTTGCTGACTGTGAGCGCCTTCACTGATGCGAGGAACAAGGTTGGCGACTCAGGCATGTTGTCGCTGGTGTTTGACTTCGTGGATCGGACCGGCGCGGGATGGCGACACCGGAACGCACTTCCAGCGACGGCCCTCTGGCCCGGAGCCGAAACCAAGTGCTCAATCCATCCGGACAGGACCACACGGGGGGACGCAACGTTCGCGATAAGCGTCCCAGACGGCTCGCCGTTTCGCTTTTCTACCACGGAGCATGAGACGATTGAAATGTTCCGCGGTCGCCAGACGTTCGCTGTCCAACTACTTCGCGATTCGGCGCATGGCGTCACTGCAATCGGCGCGATCGATTCACTCCACCGATGCGCCGATCGGGGTTTGCTTCGATTCGCGTACGAAGTCGACCTAAATGCTCTGCTGTGGCGGCCCGCGCCGATCATCTCCCTCCGTCACATCGACTTCGAGGCCTCGGGCATCGTTGATCTGCAGCCGCTCGAGCGCCCTCCTGCGTCGCTCCCGCTCTCGAATATTCAGGTTGTCGAGTCCGAACACCGGAACGGGCGGTGCGAATCCGTTCAAGTCACGCTTCCAGATCAATGCGACCGGACGACGCCCGGAGCGCTCACGATCCCCGCCAACCTCCCCCCCACCCCCGGCTCCACCCTCGTCAAGCCCGTGGCGTACACGGTTGATCAGCGAAGGGTCGTTTCCTTCGGCGGCTCGCCTTCCCTCGAGATCAAGCCCGGCGTCGTGCATGGGCTTCTCCGGATCGATCGCTACACGCGCCCCATGGAGGACGAGCCCGAGGATCTCGTCACCGTCATGTTCGATTTCCTCGACGAGGCCGGGCGCCCGTGGCGGTACGTCGGGCTGGTGTGGGCCATGCGGTTCTGGCCGCCCAGCGGCGCCGTGGCCCGAGTCGCCCAGCGCCGCCCCGGCGCGGAACTGACCATGAACGCCCTGCTCGACGGCCGGGACGACGTCGAGTTCGTCATCGACGGCGGCGAGCGCGTCGCCGTCCGGTTGAAGTACTTCAGTTTCGACGTGGCGATGCACCCCGGCGCCGATCCCGCGGCCATCACCGTGCACGCGATCATGTGCCCCGTCAACGATCATCCCCTCGCCCCCAACAGCCTCCTGGGCGTCGAGTACGCCGTGCCCGTCTCCGACCTCCTGTGGCGGCCCGCAACCCGTGTCTCGGAGGAGGACGTCGACCCCGAAGGCGCCGACTTCGTGGACCTGCGGCCCCTCGCTTCGCGCGAACCATCCCTCCCACCCTCGCCCATCCGAGTCATCGAGTAGGCGCCTGCTTTCTTCCCCTCCCCCCGGAAGCCGAACTCTGAGCCCGCGAAGAGTCGGATCAAGCGAACCCCCGGACGAGCATCGAATGTCCAGAGCGCCGGTCGATGATTCGCCCCCTCCCCCGTGAACCTCGACCGTGAGGGAGAGGGTCGAAACAGCGCCGAATCCCTCGGATTTCCCTTGCATCCGCACCCCGGCGCGACACAATGGAGATCGCACAGGCCTCCAAACCCCAACGTCCGGGAACCCGCGCCATGACCATCGTGATCCGTTCATTCATCGCCGCGTCCGCCGGGGCGCTGTTCAGTTCCGGCGCGCTCGCCGGCTCCCAGTTCCAGGACGGCTGGCGGTCCTTCCGGGATTCGACCATCCAGGACTACGGCTACGAATGGGCGACGGTCGGCCATGCGCGCAATGCCGACTGGGTTGGGCCGGGCCTCGGTTCGGCGATCGTCCGCGTCGGCGGCGTGGACTACCGCTACCGCATCGCCAAGACCGAGGTCACGAACCGGCAGTGGTACGAGTTCGTGCTCGCCTATGCGCCATATGTCTCGCCGCAGTTCTCAGGATCGTCGCAGTTCACGGGCACGGGCGTAGGCCTGTCAGGCGGCGGCGGTTATTCGCTGCCTGCATCGACCGCCGAGCACGCGGCTCAGGTCGGATGGCGCTTCGCCGCCCGCTACGTCAACTGGCTGCACAACGGCAAGGTCAACGAGGCGTGGGCCTTCGAGAGCGGCGTCTACGACGCGGCCACGTTCGGGCCGCCCTCCGGCGGGCCCATCACCGATCAGCGCGAGCGCTCCGAGGGCGCGCGCTACTTCCTGCCCACGCGCGACGAGTGGGCCAAGGCCGTTCATTTCGATCCGAACCGCTACGGCGAGGGCCAGGCGGGCTACTGGCTCTACCCCTACTCCGCCGACACCATGCCCGTCGCCGGCGCCCCGGGAACGCCCGGCGCGCAGACCAACAGGGGCACGCTGGTGCACGTTCCGGTCATGTCGTACCCCAACGCTACGACGCCGTGGGGCTTGTTCGACGCGTCGGGGAGCGCTTTCGAGTGGCTCGAGACCATCAACGCGTCACAGGGAGGCCGATACGGCGCCTCCTCTGATAAAGGAGAGTTCTTCATCGACTTGGATCGAATCCAGGAATGGACACAGTGGAGCCCCACCAACCTCGTTGGCATCCGACTTGCGTCCGTCGTTCCGGCTCCGGGGGCATCGCTTGTGGCGCTGGCCGCGGGGGCGATCCTGCGCCGGCGGCGGCCACTCTGATTCCGACTTCACCGCATCGGGCCATGAGGGTCGGCGTTCCATCCAACGGTACGCGCCGCGCGCCACGCCCTGATTCCCGAGCGCCCCCACTCGCCCCGCGGTAACGTTCCACCCCCAGTGCTCCGCTACCGACTCCTTCTCGGCCCGGTTCTCATCGCCGTCATCGTCGCCGTCCTCTGGGCCGACGAAGCGCTCGACCGCGCCGCCGTCCCCGGAGCCCTGGCCCCGCTCCTGGGCGGGCGCGCCACCTTCCCACCCGGCGTCGGACTCCTCACCCTCGCCCTCGCCGCCAGCCCCCTCGCCGCGGGCGAACTCGCGCGCATCCTCCGCGCCAACGGCATCGGCGCCTCCACGCTGCTCACCTGGATCGCCACGGTCTGCGGCCTGCTCGTCGCGTGCCTGGTCCCCACCGCCATGCCCGCGCCGCGCGCGGTCATGATCGTCGCGACCGCCGCGACGTTCGTCCTCATCCTGTCCATCCTCCACGCTTCCCGCGGCCGGACCGTCGAGGGCGTGGTCGCGTCCGCCGGCGGGGCGCTGCTGGCGTTCGTCTATCTGGGGCTGCTGTTTGGCTTCATCCTCGCGCTCCGGCGCGAGCACTCCGCCTGGGTCGTTCTCTGGATCATCCTTGTCACCAAGTCCAGCGACATTGGCGCGTACTTCACCGGGCGGGCGATCGGCCGGCACAAACTCATCCCCTGGCTCAGCCCCGGAAAGACATGGGAGGGCGCCGTCGGGGGCGTCGCCCTCGCCACCGCCGTCGGGGCCGCCGGCGCCGGCCTCGTCCCCATGCCCGCGGGCTTCCCGGCCCTGGCCGCCTGGCAGGGCGCGGCGCTCGGGGCGACGCTGGCCGTGGTCGGCCAGGTCGGCGACCTCGTCGCCAGTCTCCTCAAGAGGGACGCCGGCCTCAAGGACTCCTCCAACGCCCTGCCCGGATTCGGCGGCGTCCTCGACGTCATCGATTCCCCCCTCCTCGCCGCCCCGGCCGCCTACTGGCTGCTCGCGGCGTTCTCGTCCCCCCATTGACCCGAGCACGCCCGCCCCAGCGGCGCGGAAACGGGTAAACTACCTCCGCGTGTCAGCAAAGCCATCCAACGTCACCAGCCAACTCCTCGCCCTGCACCTGATCGAATCCCAGATCCGGGGCCTCACCGGGCGGCTCGACCAGGCCGAACGCACGCTCAAGGCCCAGGCCAAACTCCTCGCGGACATCGACGCGCAGACCAGCGCCCTCCGGACGCAGGCCCGCCAACTCGAAGCCGCGGCGGCGAACGACGAGGGCGACGTGAAGGTCATCGACGAGCGGATCGCCAAACTGCGCGATCAGATGAACTCGGCGAAGACGAACAAGGAATACACGACGTTCCAGACCGAGATCAGCGTCCTCAAGGCCGACCGCGGGCGCCTCGAGGAAAAGGCGCTCGCCTCGCTGACCAAACTGGACGCGGTCCGCAAGTCCCTCGCCGAAGCCGAGGCCGCCCACGCCGACCGCAAGTCCGTCGCGGACACCGCCGCCCGCGAGCGCGACCAGCGCAAGGCCGAGATCAAGGAACGGCTCGACGAATTGACCGCCCAGCGCAAGAGCGCCACGGCCGACATCCCCGATCGGGCGCTTGAGAAGTTCGAGGAACGCGCCCGCCTCGGCGACGAGGACATCATGGCGCCGCTCGAAGAGCACGACCGGCGCAACCGCGAGTACGTGTGCGGCTCCTGCCAGGTCGTGGTCCCGATGGAGAAACTCAACGGCCTCATGGGCCGGGGCGAACTGACCACGTGCTCGAACTGCGGCGTGATCCTCTACATCGAGGCCGCCACGCGCGACGCCGTGGTCACCACCAAAAAGTAAGTCGCGCCGGCCCTACGGCCCGCCCGGCTCGGGCTCCCGCGCCGACAGGCGCGCATACGCCACATACCGCGCGCGCCCGGGGGCATCGCCCTCCAGCCGGCGCAGCAGCATGGACTCGAGGCGCACCCCGCCCGGCGCCGGTCCCGTCGCGCGCCGCAGCGCCGCGTGCCCCGACTCGATCGCCCGCGCCCGCGCCTCGCCGACGTCCGCGCCGAGCGCCTCGACCGTGACGGCGACGCGTCCACCCACTCGGTGGGGCGCCTCCAGCCACCAGGCCGGGCGCCCGTCCGCGCGCCAGAACGAGCCCTCCGCCGGCGCGCTCTGCGGCTTTTGATCTTCGCCCGGGTCCTTCTGCGCTTCGGGCGACGGCGCGGCGGCGCCGAAGTCCACCGGCGGCCCGGCGATCAGCGCGGGGTCGATCGGGGCCTCCGCCGTCTCGACGATTTCGATGCTTTCGGGCTCCAGCGGCGCCGCGCGGTCCGAGGCGCAGCCAGACGCCCACAGCGCCGCCGCCCAAGCCGGGATGAAAACGATCGCCCTGCGCACCGAGTTATGATCCAGCGCCGAACCCGGAAAGCAACCCCGCGCGGAGCCCAACATGCCCCAGCCCGGCACAGCGAACCCTCCCGACGACCGCGCGCCGACGTTCGACCCCGCCTCCATCGAGCGTCCCGAGCCCGAACTCCTCACCTACTACACCCTCTGCGCCGCCTGCACCCTCATCGGATTTCCCTTCGTCTTCATTCCCTACTGGTTCAAGTACCTCACCCTTCGCTACAAACTCGACGACGAGGGCGTCTCCATGACCTGCGGCCTTCTGTTCAAAAAAGAAGTCCACCTCACTTACCGGCGCATCCAGGACATCCACGTCTCCCGCAACCTCTTCCACCGCTGGCTCGGCCTCTCCGCCATCTCCATACAGACCGCCTCCGGCTCCGCAGGCGCCGAGATGGTCATCGAGGGCGTCGCCAACCCCGAGGCCCTGCGCGACTTCCTCTACACCAAGATGCGCGGCGCCCGCGGCGACCACGACGACGACCCGTCAACCCCGCCGCTCGACGCCCCCGCCGACGAGACCCTCGCGCTCCTCCACGAGATCCGCGACGAACTCCGCGCCGCGCGGCTCGCGCTGGAGGCGCGGTCGTGAGCGCCCCCGCCGACTCCGCCGCCGCGTGGGTGTACTCGGGCGTGTGGGCGGGGCTGGTCCGCTGGCTCCGCGTGCCGCCCGAGCCGCCGACGCTTCCTGTCCGCGCGGGCCAGCCGCTGGAGTCCTTCCGCCCCGGCCCTGGATTCCTCGCCTACCTGAAGTTCTGGTTCTGGATCGCGCTCCTGGCGATCGACGTGCTGATCCTCTTCGGCTGGATCGTCATCCTGACGGTTGACTGGCGTGTGGCGATGTGGCTGCTCGTGCCCACGCTCATCGTCGCCATCCTGCCCGACATCGTCGCCTACGTCGCGATGCACCTGCGCTACGACGCCACCTGGTACGTCATGACCGATCGGAGTCTGCGCATCCGCACGGGCATCGTCTCGATCCGCGAGACCACCATCACCTTCGAGAACGTGCAGAACGTGAAGGTCGAGCAGGGCCCCGTGCAGCGCCGCTTCGGCATCGCCACGGTCGTCGTCGAGACCGCCGGCGGCGGCTCGGGCGGCGCCCCGGGCAAAGGCGGCTCGACGCGCCCGCTCAACCAGGGCCGCCTCGAAGGCCTCGCCAACGCCGAGGCGATCCGCGACCTCATCATGTCCAAGGTGCGCGCCTCGACGAGCGCGGGTCTGGGTGACGAACGTCCAGGCGCAGAGCAATCCCGCAAACCACGCCCGGCGCTGGGCCCGGCACACCTCGAAGCGCTTCGCGCGATGCGCGACGAGGCCCGAGCGCTCCGCGCCGCCGCGACCCGTTGATAGTCGTCACCCCTCCGGCGTGAACAGCCGCTGCTGGTTCTTCGAGTCCTTCACCCGAGTCTCCAACTCCTCCGCGTGCCGGCGGATCTCGCCCGCCGACCCAAACTGGTAGTGCTCGCTCGCGAAGCGAACGTACGCCACCTCGTCCAGATCCTTCAGCCGCTGCATCACCTTCTCGCCGATCGCCGAAGAGGGGACCTCGCGGTCGAACTCCTGGTGCACCTCTTCATCCACCCCGTCCACCAGCGCCGCCTTCGCGTCCTCCGGAATCGCACGCTTCCCGCACGCCAACTGCACGCCCCGCATCACCTTCTCCCGGTCGAACGGCACGCG
>JACVCK010000135.1 GCA_016742055.1 Phycisphaerales bacterium | reverse complement strand
GGCCTGGAGCGCTCGACCGTCGCGAACAACCTGCGCGTGCTTGACCTGGAGCCGCCGATCCTGGAGTTGCTCGAGTCCAACGCCATCTCCGGCGGGCACGCGCGGGCGCTGACGGGCGCGCCGGCGGGCGCGGGGCGCATCGAACTGGCCCGGCGCTGCGCGAGCGCCGGCTGGTCGGTCCGGACGCTGGAGGAACACGTGCGCCACGCGCAGCGCGCGCCCGGAGCCCCCGGATCCCCGGGCGCCGGCTCGCCCTCCGCGCGGAAGCGCGCGGCGCCGGACGAGAGCGCGATGGCCAACATCCGCTCCCTCGAACGCGACATCGCCGAGGCGCTGGGCACGAAGGTGCGCATCACGACCGATCGCACGGGCAAGAAGGGGCGCGTGATGATCGATTTCTACGACCTGGACCAGTTCGACGGCCTGCTGCAGAAGTTCGGCGTGGCGCCGTCCTGAGCGCGCGGGCGGCGCGTCACTCCATCGCGACCACGTCGTCGGGGTCCACGCGCAGGGCGACCTCCGCGTCTGCGCCCCGCTCGCGGCGCGGGTTCATCTCGTAGCGCTTGAGCAGCACGCCCGGAGCGACCTCCACGGTGTGCTGCGCGATCTCGCCCAGGTACACAGTCTCCACGCGCCGGCCCCGCACGACGTTGGGCCCCTCGCGCGACTCGGAGCGCACGAAGGACTCGGGCCGGATGAGCGCCGTGACGGTCTGGCCCACGGCCGGCGCCGGCGCGCCCGCGCCGGGGCGGGCTTCGAGGCGCCCGGCCGGCGTGTCGAGAAGGATCGCGCCCGCGCGCGACTCGACCACCCGGCCGCTGAGGAAGTTCGTCGGGCCCATGAACTCCGCGACAAAGCGGTTGACCGGGCGCTCGTAGACGTCGCGCGGGCCGCCGATCTGCACGATGCGGCCCTCGGACATCACCGCGACGGCGTCGGCCATCGACAGCGCCTCCTTCTGATCGTGCGTGACGTAGATCGACGTCACGCCGGTGGCCGTGCAGACGCGCCGAATCTCGTCGCGCATCTCGTGGCGGAGTTTGGCGTCCAGGTTCGACAGCGGCTCGTCCAGCAGCAGCGCCTCGGGCCCCGACGCCAGCGCCCGCGCGAGCGCCACGCGCTGCTGCTGGCCGCCCGAGAGTTGCCCCGGCTTGCGCTCGGCCAGCGGCTCCATCCGCACCAGCGCCAGCGCCTCCATCGCGCGCCGGCGGCGCTCGGACTTCTCGACCTTGCGCGCCCGGAGGCCGAACTCCACGTTCTGAAAGACCGACATGTGCGGCCAGAGCGCGTAGGACTGGAACACCATCCCGGCGCCGCGCTTCTCCGGGGCCAGGCGCGTCACGTCCCGCTCGCCGAAGCGGATCGTGCCCTCGTCGGGCGTGGTGAACCCGGCGATCATGCGCAGGAGGGTGGTCTTTCCGCAGCCCGAGGGCCCCAGGAGGAAGAACATCTGGCCCTTGCGGACCTCCACCGACACGCCGCCCACGGCCGTGGTGGCCCCGAAGCGCTTGGTCAGCCGCTGGATGGAGATGGGGGTGGTCATGGGAGGCGTGGAGGATATGAAGACTCCCCGCCCCGCGCCGCGGGCGCCCCCTTCGGGGGCGCGTTTGGATTGCCTCAAGATCCGCGCCGGCCCGTCAGCGCGCCGCGAACACTTCGAACGGGACCTCGGCGAAGTTGCCCTCGGGGCACAGTTCCATGCACCCAGTGTTCGTGGCGATCTCGACCTTGATCCACTGCTGGATCACCAGCGCCCAGCACGGCAGCGCCAGCGTGTAGGGGAAGTCCACCGACTCGCCCGGCTCGAGGACCGGGATCAGCGCCAGCGCCGTGCCCATCGTGCAGCCCCACTGGTTCGGGCCCGCGCCGGGGAAGCAGTTGGTGCCCGTGCGGATGCACGTGGGCTGCGACGCCACGTTGCCCGTGTTCCGTGCGCGGACGGTCCAGGAGATCTCGCCGCACGGCACGGCGTGGGGGCTGGAGTCGATGATCTCGAGGGCGATGTCCCAGTGGGCCGCGGCGAGCGTGGTCGGCGCCGCGGCGCAGTCGTTGGAGGTGTCGCCGTCAGGGTCGAAGAGCCAGTTGAGGCACGCGCGGAGGGCGAAGGGATCGCCATCGCTGCAGGGCGTCGACGCCGCGGGCGCTGTGAACTGGAACGCGACGGCATGGTCCACGTTCGGCGGCACATTGGGGAAGTGCATCACGGGGAATGCGCCGCCGACTTCGAGGGTGATCGGGATGGCGCGCGGCCCGTCGCCGTTGTGGCGGATGGTCGCCACGAGGGTGAAGGGCTGACCCGCGTAGATGAGGTCCGGGCGCGTGAGCGAGACCAGGCGCGCGTCGTACACGCACTGCACGTTGAAGGACGAGATCACGAGGTTGAGGTCGGCGAAGCCCACGAGCCCGTCGCCGGTGACGTCCCCGCCGGTGTTGGGCGGCACGGCGTGGTTGAACGTCGAGAGGACCGCGTTGAGATCGACGAAGTTGACGGCGCCGTCGCCGTTGGTGTCGCCGGGACACGCGCCGCCGCCCGAGCCGAACTGCGCCGAAGCGGCCGCACACGGCGAGAGGAGCGCGGCGCTGAGAACGACGAAACGGAAGGTCTTCACGGCCTGATCCTCCACGCCGCGCCTAAGTCCGGAGCGCGGCGGGGCGACGCTAGCAAGTTCCACTCCCCGCGCGAAGGGGTGGGGCCCCCCCGCGGGGGGGGTGTGGTGGGGGTGCGTTATCGGGCGCGGGGGGCGCGGGCCGGCGTTTCGGAGGGCCGTAGAGGGGATTTGGCGCGATCGTCATGCCGCTTCGCAGCGACGATCCCACCGACGTCGCCCCCGGTTGGGACGGGATCGCGCGGGCGCCGCGGAGCGGCGCGGGGGGTCTGCGTGCGCCGCCTCCGACGCTGCGCGGCGTCATTTCGGATCGGGGGCGCTCCGTGGACTGGCGCCCGCGGCTACGTGCCTGCGCCGCTGCGCGGCGGAGAGTCAACTTCGAGGAACTACCGCCCCGCCCCAAAGAACGTCCGCAGCGAGTCGTAAATGTCGTCGCGGTTGTTCACCCGGCTGGTGACGAGCCGTGTCCCGGGGTCGGAGGGGTCGTCTTTCGCGGTGCGCTTGTCGGTCGCGCACGTCGGGAACGCCTCGTGCAGGACGTTGATGAAGTTGCCGCTGCCGTAGGACGAGGCGACCTGGCAGTAGCCGAACTCGTTGACGCGCGGCAGCAGTTCCTCCTGCAGGAGTTTCGCGCAGGCGCGGTTGTCGGCCTCGCTGCTGTTGTCGCCGTCGCTGAAGTGGAAGCAGTAGGTGTTCCAGTCGTCGGGCGGGTAGCGCTCGTTCAAGAGGTCGCGGCAGAGGGTGTACGCGCTGCTGATCCGTGTGCCGCCGTCCTCGCGGATCGAAAAGAACGTCTCGCGGTCCACCTCGCGCGCGTGGACGTCGTGCACGATGAAGCGGCTCTCGATGCCCTCGTAGTTGCGGCGGAGCCAGGTGTCGATCCAGAACGCTTCGAGGCGCACCAGTTCTTTCTGTTCATCGCCCATGGAGCCCGAGACGTCCATCATGTAGACGATGACGGCGTTGCTCTGGGGCTTTCGGACTTCCTTCCACGATCGGTAGCGCCGGTCGCGCTTGATGGGGATGACGATGGGGTCTTCGAGGTTGTAGTCGCCGAGCGCGATCTGGCGCTTGAGCGCCTCGCGGTAGGTGCGCTTGAAGTGGCGGAGCGATTCCGGGCCGGTCTGGCGGACGCCGGAGTACTTGTCGCGGACGGTGGTGATGTTGTGCTGGCCGCGCGGCTGGATGCGGGGCAGTTGCAGTTCCTCGGCGAGGATGTCGGCGAGTTCCTCCATCGAGACATCGACCTCGAGGATGTGCTTGCCCGGCTCTTCGCCGCCCTGGCCCTTGGCGCCCTTGCCCGCGGCGGGGTCGCCCTCTTCGCCCTCGCCCATCCCGACGCCGCCGGCGTTGTCGCCGTAGCGGAAGGTGGGGATGTCGATGTCGTGGACGGGGATGGAGACGTAGCGGTGGCCTTCTTTGCCGATGAGTTCGCCGCGTTGGAGGAACTTGCGCAGGTCGTGGCGGATCTTGCCCTTGACGATCTGGCGGAAGCGCTGGAAGTCCTGTTCGATGCGGCTGACCATGGCCGGTGAGCCCTCCTGGTTCTTATACGTCGGCCCGGGGGCGATGGATGGTCAGTTTGGGGCGGAAAAAGGGAGATTGGGCCCCCTTGGAACCCTTGGAGCACTTGGAGCCCCGACCGGGAGGGAGGGATTGGGCGTGAGGCGCGCATGGCGCGCCCGCCCCGCGTGCGACAAACACCGAGTAGTCATCCATTTCCGGTGCGATGCGCCGCCTTGCGCCGATCTTCGGTTATGGTCCGCCGATGGCCGGCGGCCGAACCGGGCGGGTGTCTCTTTCGGAGGATCGACGAATGACGGGATCGATCCGGAGTTGGACGCGCCTGGGAGGAGTGATGGCGTCGTGCACCCTGACAACCATGGCCGCGGGCGCGAGTCTGCATGTCGATCAGGACGTACCGGATTACGACTTCCAGTGGGCGATGATCGGGGCTCCGGGGAACCGGGCGTACGAAGGTACGTCATCGCCCTGGGAGCAGCCCCTGCGTGGGCGCGGGCGGGTGAACTACCGCTACCGGATGAGTGTCCTGGAGGTCACGACCGCGCAGTGGATGGAGTTCATGCGGACGGTCGTGCCGCTGGCGCCGAACGTCATCGAGGCCCACTCGGACCTGAGGCCGACCCACTGGGGCGCCCGGGCTCCGAACTACGGCGTCTACCAACTCCGGACAGACGTCGAGAATCCCGGGATGCTGCCGGTGTTCGGCCTGACCTGGCGCGCCGCGGCGAAGTATGTGAACTGGCTGGAGAACGGCAAGCAGGCCAGTTACGAGTCGATCCTGAGCGGCGTATATGACGCCTCGACGTTCACCCAGAACCCGGACAGCTCGTTCAACGATCAACCCGCGCACGGTCCCGGGGCGCGCTTCTGGATCCCGACGCAGGACGAGTGGATGAAGGCGGTCCATTTCGATCCCGGCGCCGAAGACGCTGAGTTCCCGGGGACGGGGCGGTGGTGGGACTATCCGAACAGCAGAGATACGGCGCTGGTCGTCGGGCCGCCCGGCGCGGGGCAGACCCTCGCCGGGCTTGATCACTGGATCGGCATTTCGCCCTACGATGTGCCCTTGGGCTCGTTCCCCGATGTTCTGACCCCCTGGGGTCTGCTCGACGCCTCCGGCGGCGCTTCCGAATGGAACGAGGAAGTTGTCCTTCCGGACAATCCGTTCTTCCGCGCCATCGATGGTGATGAGGCGGGCTCGACGCCTTGGTTCGGCTGGATCGATCATGTGTCGGGGGTCAACTGGCTTAGCCCCGAGGGCCACTTTGCGGGGCTGCGGATCGCGAGCATTGTGCCGTCCCCGTCGGTCGTATTGCCGATTGCAGGACTGTGCCTTGTTCGAGGAGGTAGATCACGATGACCCAGAGCGTCCCTTCACATCCTCACTGTGGCGCTTCTCTCGCTCATCAGCGGGCACGCGCGGGCGGATATCTGGGTCGAGTACTACAACATCTCGGATGTGCTTCGAACAAGGACGTTCCACGCGCCCGGCGCACCGATCCAGCTTTCGCTCGCCAGCACGGACTTCTATGTCCGCGTATTCTCCCTTCCTCCCGCCAACGATTCGATCGGACTGATCACCTCGGGGGGCAGCGGTTCTCAGGTCGTCAGCCTGTTCGTCGCCCGGAGCATCACGTTCGACACTGTTTTCCAGACCTTGTCCGGGGGGATGCATTGGGCGGGCCTCAACGACGTGCAGAACCGGATTCGGCTCCGTTCATACGTCACGGGGAACCTTACTGGTGACGTGACCGCGCGCGAAATAGTAACATTGCGCGTCGGCGGCGCGATTCAAGCCAACGTCTCTACGACAATCGCATCCCCAGCCCCCTTTTTTATTCGGGCTGAGGCAGGAACGGCGAGCGGAAGCGCTCTGAGCAGCGCGGCATCTGTAGGGTTGATCCAGATTCCCAATGGGGGCAATCTGTTCTCCAATGTTCACGCAGCGACGTATATTGGACAGATCGCTGTAACCGGCAACATCGGTTCGCCGAGCGCGCCGGTCGCGATCTCTGCGGGTTCCCCGAACGTGGGCAACAATTTCCTACGCTCATCGCGACAAACCTCAATGCCACCATCAGCACGGGCGCACCCGCCACGCCGCACGTCGCTGTCGGAACGATCGACATCGACCAGGACGTCGGCGCCAACAGCGTTCTCTCGCTGTTATCATTCGGCATCTTTGAAGTAGACCGTGACTTTGCCGGCACAGTGAACATGAACCAACCACTGGCGTCGGGCAGGACGCTGCTGATCGGTCGCTCACTTGTGTCCGGAGCCGCCGTCAACCTCCCTTCCAGCGGCCTTGCCGGCCAGGTCACGATCAACAACAAGAACATCAGCGGCGTCATGTCGGGCTCGATCAGCGTCGGCGGCTCGGCGCTCTCCGGTCCCTATTACACGAACACCGCCGCTTCCCTCGGCGGCGGCTCCGTCGGCCTCGCCTCCTTCGCCCTCCACGAAGAATCCTGCTTCCCTCCCCACAACGGCGCCATGTCCGGCACCATGCTCGACATCGGCAGCCCGTACCTGGAGTGCGTCCCCGTCCCTGAGAACGAGGCCGTGCTGCGCTTCTATGGGCCCGTCGCCATCAGCGGCTCGGGCACCGCCGTGAAGGTCGAGTTCGCCACCTTCGCGGCGCCGAACTTGTGGACCACGGTGACTTCGGACTTCCTCACCACCATTGACAGCGCCGATCATCGGCATGTGGTGGTGACGCGCAATCCGTCGCTCGGCGCGGCGTGGCCCGTCGGGCGCTACCGCATGACGCGCCTCACCGACCGCCTGCTCTGCGAGGGCGTGGGCGCCGGCTCCCCGCCGCAGGTGCAGACCTTCACCTACATCGTGGATGTCATCGACGAATGCGAGGACCTGCTCGGGCTGTTCGATCTGAACGGAGACGGGGCAGTCTCGGTCGCGGGCGATGTCCCGATGTGGCTCGATATGCCGACGGACTTCAACGGCGACGCGGCCGCGGACTCGGCGGACCTGAATCTGCTGCTGCAGGCGGCGGAGATGGACGGCGACTGAGTCCGCGCCGCCGCTGCGCGGCGGAATCGGCATCACGCGCTTTCCGGGGGCTTGCGCCCCCGGCTACGGGCCGGCGCCCCGTCAGGGCGCCCAACAGCATGCCGCCCCTGCGCGGCCACGCTTGGGCCGGGCGGGCGAGACGCCCACCCCACCCGCGCGAACACCTTCGGCCCGTGGGGAAAGGCGGCTCCCGCGCGGTATCGTGCGCTCCCTATGTCCCTCATCCTCCCCGACAAGCCCAACGACAACTCCAAGCAGACCAGCCAACTGGTCCGGATCAGCGGCATGGGGACCGAACTGGCCGCGGCGATCATCGGGATGACCCTGCTGGGCTACCTGATCGACCGATTCGGCGGGACCTCGCCCTGGGGGGTGCTGGGCGGGGCGGCGGTGGGGATCCTGGGCTGTTCCTTTTACAAACCTGCGGCGGCCGCGGAGCTCTCCCGTGGGGGGGTGCGG
>JACVCK010000134.1 GCA_016742055.1 Phycisphaerales bacterium | reverse complement strand
ACCGACAGCGCTCCGGCGCTCTGGGTGAACGCCGCGATGGGCGTGCCGGGCGCGCCCGCCGCATCGCGGTAGTAGACGATGCGGAAGTCGTCGGTGATGGGGGTGTACGAGCCGCCGCTCCAGCAGATCCCCGTGACCGCGCCGGACGCCAGCGGCACGAAGTCGTCGGCGACCCGGAACGAATCGCTGCTGGTGTACGCGAAGTCGGCGTAGTTCACGTCCTGACAGAGGTCGCCCCCGCCCTGGCACACGGTGTTGTCGGCGCAGGTGATCTGGAGTGAGCCCGTCCCTCCACCGGAGTTGACGTACGAACCCAGCCGGATCAGGTACTCCTGGCCCGCGATGGCGACGAACGAGACGCGCGACTGGGTGGAGCAGGCGTCGTCGTTGCAGGCGAGCAGGTAGGCCGATGAGGGCGCGCACAGCGCCAGCGGCGAGTACACGGCCAGTTCGGTGTCGAAGTTCGCCGCGCCGCAGGTCTCCATGGTCACCACGCCGTCGCACTCGGCGGTCCAGCGCCACCAGATGTCGCGGGAGATCTGCGGATCGCCGAAGAAGTTGCAGAAGTCAGGGTGCGCCAGGCCGTCGGTCGTCGCGCTCGTGTTGTTGAACGCGAACGATCCGGAGCCGGAGATGCTCGGCGCGTTGGCGCAGAGATCGGCGCCGTTGGCGGCGCCCCGTTCAAGCCCGGACGCGCCGCCCCGCGGCGGGCCGTCCCAACTGCCTGCGGGACCGGAAGCCGTCGGCGCGCCCGCCAGCGCCGCGCACGACACGAAGAGCGATGCGATCGATGCACGAGTCATGGGGACCTCTCCTTTGGAAGTCCGGGGCCCCGATCCGCCGGGCGATACACCGTTCAACACTGCCCGCGAGAACGACGGAAACCCATGTCGGACTTCGTTGTCTGTTATTATAGCGTCGAGGCCAAATCAAAGCGGCCCGGCGCTGGGCGCCGGGCCGCGGTGGATTTGTCCGGGTTCTTTGCGCCGCCGCTTACGGGCAGACGGTGTTGAAGTTGGAGATGACCGCGTTCAGGTCGCCGAAGTTGGTGGAGCCGTCGTTGTTGACGTCGGTCGGGCAGGTGTCGAAGGGGCCGACGCAGAAGGTAAGGTCGAAATTGACCGCATCGGAGGCTTCATAGGCGCCGTTGAAGTCCAGCATCGCCCTGGAATCTCCGCCGGAGCCGATCGACCAGAACCAGTCGGACGCGAGGTTGCGAACCTCAACCCAGACCTGCTGACCCGCGGCGACGGGGACGGGCGGGTGGGTGAGTTTGTGCGCGAACTGCGGCAGGGTGCCAAAGACGAAGAGCCCGGTGGGGACGGGGCCTTCCCTGCCGACGGAGGAGAACGCCGCGATCAGGGCGCCGGGCACGCCGTTGTTGTCCGCGTAGTAGACGACGGTGAAGTCGTCGGCGCCAGGGGTGGCGCTGCCGGAGTTGTAGTCGCCCTCGACGCAGATGAACGTCAGGAGCGAGTCCACGGGGGCCGTGAAGTTGTCGGCGACACGCTGGAAGGCGTCGGAGTTCAGGCCGTCCTGAACGCTGAGGTTGTAGTCCTGGCACACGGCCGGGCCGCAGGGCGACAACTGCCCGGTGATCGAAAACTGCCCGACGCCGCCGACGGCGGCGGGGAAGCCGTTGCCGCCGTCAAACGAGCCGATGCGGATGAGGTACTCGTTGCCGGCAAACGCCAGGAAGGTGATCTCGGTCTGATTATTGCAATTCTGGTCGTCGCAGAAGATCAGCGCCTCGTCGCCCGGCGAGCAGACGGCGTTGGGGGCGTAGATGGCGATCTCGGTGTCCACGCCCGTCAGGCCGCACGTCGAGATCGTGACCGGCCCCGTGACCGGCGACGTCCAGCGCCACCACAGATCCCGCGCGATCTGGGGCCCGCCGTCCTTGGCGCACAGGGTGTGCGGCTGACCGTCGGTCGTGGCGAAGGTATTGTCGAAGTCGAAGGCGCCCAAGCCGCTGAGGATCGGCGCATCGGCACAGTTGTCCGCGCCGTTCGATGGCGCGCCACGTTCGGCGATGGTCGCCTGCCCGCGCGCCGGTTCAGCGGCGGGACGTGCGGCGAGCGCGAAAGGGGAAGCGGCGGCGAGCGCCACAACGGCGCAGGCGGTGAGTCGTTCCATAGGTCATCCTCTCCATGAGAAAAACGCGGCCGGCGTGCGGGTCTGGCGACCCCCTGAGCGAGGTCACGCCGGTCCTGCGGACCCTGATCATGGGATCCGACGCCCGAAAACGCAACGGATTGGAGCGAGGAATCGCCAAAAGTTGGCCGGCGGCGCGCTCGGGGCCCGGGGTTCGCCCTGTCGCGTCAGGCTTCCGTCAGGGGCAGGGCGAGTTGATGAAGGACACGATGTTGTTGAGATCGGCAAAGTTGACCACGCCATCGCCGTTGGTGTCGATCGGGCAGTCGTTGCGGAAGCCGATGCAGAACGCCCGGTCGCCGATGTTCGGCGACGCCGTCCATGTGCCGTCCAGCGGAGTGCCGTCCTGCACGGCCAGGCCGTCGCCGCTGGCGCCCTGTGCCCAGGTCCACACCGAGTTGCCGATGTGGTTGGCGATCTCGATCCAGTACGTCGAGCCGCTCTCGACCGGGATCGGCGCGTGGCACACGCTGTATTCGAAGATGCGGAACGTGTTCTGGATCATATCGCCCGTGTCCACGCGCCCCACGAGCCCCAGTTGCGAACCGGTGAACGTGGCGATCACGGTCCCGGGCAGGTTGCCGCTCTGGCGGTAGTAGGTGACGCGGAAGTTGTCGCTGGGCGGATCGCCGAAGATCTGCATGTTGTACGCGCCCCAGAAGCAGAGCGTGGCGACAGAACCGGTGGCCGGCGCCGTCCAGTTCTCCGCGACGCGGAAGTTCGTCCCGCCGCTGAAGTACGCCCCGCCGGTGGTGTACTGCTGGCAAATGTCGATCGAACAGAGGAACGGCGCGCCCGACGCGATGCGCATCTCGCCCGAGGCGGGCTCGCCGCCGGGCGGGACGCCGACCCGGATGAGGTACTCCTGCCCCGCGACGGTGTAGAACAGCAGTTCCGATCGGTTGTCGCAGTCGAGAGGGTCGGAGCACGTCACGAGCAGGTCGGTCCCCGGCGGGCACTCCGCGCCGGGCGCGTACACGGCGATGCGCGTGGTCGCCGTGGCCAGGCCGCAGGTCGTCATCGACACCGGCCCCGTGCTGTCGGCGGTCCAACGCCACCAGACGTCGCGATCGATCTGTTCCTCTTCTCCGCCCGCGCAGTTCTCGTGCGCCAGCCCGTCGGTCGAGGCGTTGGCCAGGTCGAAGGCGAAGAAGCCGGAGCCCGCGATGGGCGTCGCCTCGTCGCAGGTTTCGGCCGGCGCAAGCGTGCGGCCGATGAGCAGCCCGCCGATCGTCGGCCCCGGGCCCACCAGCGGCTGGAACGAGCCCACGCGGATGAGGTACGTCTCGCCCACGATGGCGAGGAAGGAGACCATGCTCTGCTCGCCGCACGCGTCGTCGTCGCAGACGACCAGGTCCTCATCGCCGGGCGGGCACACCGCCCCCGCGCGGTAGACGTTCAGGCGCGTGTCCACGTCCGTCATGCCGCAGGTCTCAACGCGCACCGTGCCGCTCGTGGTTGGCTGCCAGATCCACCAGAGGTCGTTGTACGTCTGCGCGCTGCCCCCGGACAGGCATTCGGCGTGGGGCAGACCGTCCGTTGTGGATCCAATCAGGTTGAACACATGCATGCCCGAGCCGGAGATGGGCGTGGCGTCGGCGCACGAGTCTGAACCGGTGAAGCCCCGCTCGTCCGAGCCCGCGCGCCCCTGCACCAGCCAGCGCAGGTCCACGCGCCCGGCCGGCGCGCCGGGTTCGAGGCGCCCCAACTCGATGTCGGACGGGGTGGCGGGGCGGGGCTTGGCCGGCGCGTCCGGGCGCGCCTTGGGCTGGGCGGCGCTCGCCGCGACGGCGAACAGAACCGCAGCAATGCACGGCGCGGCTCGATATGGGCTCATGGGCACACCGTGTTCATCGAGGAAAGGATGTTGTTGAGGTCGGCGAAGTCGATCACGCCGTCGCCGTTGGTGTCGACCAGGCAGGTCTCGTCGAACGCCAGACGCCAGGTCCGGTCGGGGCGGACGAGCGCGTTGCCCCAGGTGTTCGCGGGCGTGGTGTCGTACAGGCAGACGCCGTCGCCGCCGGTCCCCGCGGCCCAGGCCCAGGTGGAGACGCCGCCGTTGCGGATCTCGATCCAGTAGGTGCGCCCGCCCTCGATGGGAACGGCGGCATGGGCCGCGTGGTACTCGTGCTCGGGCGCTCCGCCCGGCAGGAACTGCCCGGTCCGCGTCTTGCGGAGCATGATCGCGCCGGTGCTCTGGCGGAAGTCGGCGTGGGGCACGCCGGGCTTGCCGTTGACGTCGGTCCAGTAGGTGATGCGGAACGAGTCCGTCCCTGTGCCGGTGGCGCCGCCCCTCCAGCAGAGCGAAGCGATGAACCCATCGGCGATCACGGAGAAGTTGTCTGCGACGCGCGCCGAGGACGCGCTGGTCAGCGGCGCCGACGCGTTGGTGGGCGCCTGATTCAGCGACGTCACGCCGGTGCACACGCCGTTGGTGGCGCAGGTGATGCGGAACTGGCCGGACCCGGCGGGGCCGTTGTTGAAGACGCCGATGCGCAGGAGGTACTCCTGCCCCGCGATCGCCACGAACGTCACGCTCGAGCGCACGCCGCAGGCGTCGTCGTTGCAGGTCAGGAGCGAACTGGTCAGCGGGGGGCAGAGGGCCAGGGGCGCGTAGACGGCGATCTTGGTGTTGATGAGCGTGAGGTTGCAGGTCTCGATGGTGACGGGCCCGTCGCAGGGGGCGGTCCAGCGCCACCAGAGGTCCTTCCAGATCTGCGCATCGCCCGAGAATGTGCAGGCGGAGCCGTGGCTGGGCCCGTCGGTGTTGGCGCCGGTGTTGTTGAATGAGAAGACGCCGTCGCCGGAGATCGCCGGGGCCGCGGCGCAGGTGTCGGCGCCGTTGGCGACGTTCAACTCGAAGGGCGACGAAGCGGCGCAGGAGGCCACCCAGGCCGCGCTGAGGACAGCCGCACGAGCCCAAAACAGATCCCGTCGCGCCAGCATCACCGGTCCTGTCCCCCACAGTGGGGTAGCCACGAGCAATGAAGTGTGCCACACCGTTGGAGCGGGGCAACGGGAGGGCCCCGAAAAGGGCGCCCTTTGGCCGTGTTTGGCGTCAGTTTCCGGTGTTCCGCCGGGCGCCCGATGGCTGAACTCCGCCGAAGCCGGGTTCGGCCGGCGTCAACGCGGCGGTTACCGGGCGTGCCGGCGGTCGTTCAAGGGCAGACCGAATTGAACTGAGACAGCACGGCGTTCAGGTCGGCGAAGTTCACGGCGCCGTCGCCGTTGAGATCGCCGGCGCAGGCGCTGCGGAAGTCCACGCAGAAGGCGCGGTTCGCCTGGTGCTCCGCATCGCTCCAGCCCGTGTGGGGGTGCAGGTCCAGGAGGGCGCCGTTGCCCGAGGTGGAGGGCGCCCAGAACCAGAGCGCGGCCGTCTCGTTGCGCACCTCGACCCACAGGCGCTGACCCAAAGCGACCGCCAGCGGCGCGTGCCACGCGCCGTACTCGAACTGCGGCACGCCGAGCGAGTCCACGATGTTCAACGCCGTCCGCTTCACGCCCAGCCCCGAACCCTGCCGGTACGACGCAATCGGAGCGCCCGGCGTCCCGCCCGCGTCGCTCCAGTACGTCACCCGGAAGTTGTCCGCAGGGCCGGGGTGCAGGTCGTACCGGCCCTTCCAGCAGAGGCCCTCGATGACGCCCGACGCCGGCGCAAAGAAGTCGTCGGCGGTTCGGTAGTGCGCGTTGCTGGCGGTGGGGATTCCCGCCAGGTGCAAGGTCTGGCAGAAGCCCCCGCCGTCGCAGACGCTGGGCGCGGCGTCGGAGGAGATCACGAGCGCGCCCGAACCGGCCGCCGCCGGCTCCACGAGGCCGTAACGCCCGAGCCGGATGAGGTACTCCTGCCCCGCGAGCACGGCCAGCGTGACGCTCGACTGCGTGTGGCACACGTCGTCGTTGCAGACCAGCAGGTGCTCGTCGGAGGGGTTGCACGGCGCCGACGGCGCATAGACCGCGAGTTTCGTGTCGATGCCGGTGAAGACGCACGTCTCGATCTTCACGACGCCGGTGACCGGGCTCTGCCAGCGCCACCAGACGTCGCGCCAGATCTGGGCGCTGCTCGCGTTCACGCAGCCGGCGTGGGGCGGACCGTCGGTCGTGGCCCCGGCGAAGTTGAAGCCGAACGCCCCCAGGTCGTAGATCGGCGTCGCGCCCGCGCACGCGTTGGCGCCGTAGTGGGTCAGGCCCCGCTCTTCGAACTCGGCGCTCGGGTCGGGCTCGTAGGGGACGGCGGGCTTGGTCGCCCCAGCCCCCCACGAGAGCGAAACCGACGCGAGCAGGCCGAGGACGCGGATCGAGAGAGCGGGCATCGGGAGTCCTTCCGAACACCGGCCGCTCCCGTCCCCGCCGCGAGGACCGGGCATCGGCCAACCCTCAACACGCAACAAATACGCCCAAAACGGCTCACTTCCCCCGCAGGCCCGCGCCGTACCCGCACGGCCGCTCCATGAAAAAACCCGCCTCGCGGCGGGCCTTTTCCTCTCCAAGTGGAGCCGATCGGGATCGAACCGACGACCTCTTGCATGCCATGCAAGCGCTCTCCCAGCTGAGCTACGGCCCCATGAAAATCCGGGGGAACCGGGTTAGCTCCCCTGGCGGACACGCCGGGCCCTCCTGGAAGGAGGATCGGCTATCCGCAGGGGGGGCTCTAGGGTAGACGATGGCCGGGCCGGGTCAAGGGAGGGGGTCAACACCCCCCCCACCCGCTCATCGGAGCCCCGACCCGACGGGGAGGGACCGCCAGCGCATCCGCCGCTTGGAACAGTGGGGCGGTCGTCCCGACCGCCGTCGTCGGCGCCCATACCTCGTGTTCTTTCGGGTCGATTGAGGAATCACGCTGCACGCGCGCCGGCTGAAGTCGGCGGCCTGGAGATATGAAATCGCTTCGGCGCGCCGAGTTCGCAGAGCCGATCTCGGCGGCACGGGGGAACGGGTTCCGGTCACGCGGCGACGGGTTGAGGGATCGGCGCCCTCTGGTGTTCGAGGCGCTGCGCGGCGCGGCGTTCCTTGCGGTTGCGGGGGGACGATTCGCGGGGAACTTGAACGGATGGAGTTGGAGCGATTGTCGCCGGCGCTTCGGGAAGCCCGGCGGGGGCGCGCCCCGTGTTTTCCGCGGGTTTTGGCGATGTTGCGGCCTGCTTCCGCAGGTCCTTGTGCAGCCGGATGATCTGGCCCGCGGCCTTGCGGCGGGTTTCGGCGGGGATGGTCAGGTCGCGGACGGTCTGGAGGAGGACCTCGACGGCTTCGGCGAGGGCGACCTCGACCATGCGTTCGTGGCGCTGGGCGGCGACTTCGAGGGCGGCGTCGATTTCCGCTTTGACCTCGGGGTGTTCGAGGATCTGGGCGACCTGGCGGAAGGTGAGGCCGAAGGCGGAGGCGAGTTGGTCGAGCCGCAGGCCGCAGATGTAGTCGTAGACGAAGGTCTGGACCTTCTGGGGCGTGAGGTGTTTGAGGGTGTTCCAGCCG
>JACVCK010000133.1 GCA_016742055.1 Phycisphaerales bacterium | reverse complement strand
CCCCCGAGACATCCCCCAGCGCATAGATCATCGTCATCACGATCAGCCCGAACGTCAGGCTCACCCCCACGTGCGTCACCGCCCCGCCCGAAACATCGTTGACGACGATCGCCCCCGTCCCCGCGAACACGAGCCCGAACGTCCCCAACGCCTCCGCCAGCAGCGCCCGCCTCACCGCGCGCCCCCCAACATCGCGGGCAGCGACTCAACAAACGCGCGGATCTCATCACGCACCCGCCGATACCCCGCCATCGCCTCCTCGTCGCTCGCCGCGCCCCGCGCCAAAGCAGGTGGATCATCAAACGCCCGATGCACCGTCCGCCCCGCCCGAGCAAACGTCGGGCACGCCTCCGCCGCGCTGTCGCACACCGTCACCACCAGATCGAACCGCTCGCCCGCCAGCGAATCCACATGCTTCGACTGGTGCCCCGAGATGTCCACGCCCGCCTCCGCCATCGCCGCGGCCGCCAGCCGGTTCAGCCCCGAAGGCCGCGTCCCCGCCGACGCCGCCTCGAAACGCTCACCGTGCAGGGCCCGCAGCCAACCCTCCGCCATCTGGCTGCGGCACGAGTTGCCCGTGCAGAGAAACAGAACCCGTGGTCGTCGCGCCTTGTCCATAGGCGCACGATAACGCCGGATCGTCTTTACGAATTCTGAACAGTCGCCTCCGCCCGCGCGGCGTGCCGACGCCCCAGCCACAGCGACAGTGCGATCCACACCCCCGCGATCGGCGCCGTGAGCGCCACCAACGCCCCGGCGCCGCCACCCACCGCCTTCACCAGCCCGTCCGCCCCTGCCCCCCCCACATCCCCGCCCCTGTACACGAACGTGTCGATGAACGACTTGGCCTTGTACTTCTCCGAGCGCTCCACCACCGTGTAGAGCGCCTCGCGCGCCGGACGAGCCACCGCTCGCTCGCTGGTCTTCCGCAACGCCTGGAACGCCGCCAGCACAAACACCGACGGCGCCGCCGCCAGCGCCGCCATCCCCACCAGCGTCACCATCGGGGCCAGCGCCAGCGACCCGCCCACCCCCAGCCACCGCAGCAGCCGCGCCGTCAGGAACGCCTGCGTCAGCGCCGTGAGCGTCTGCGTGCACAACTCGATCGTCGCGAACGCCCGCGCCTTGCCCTCCGGGTCCCCCGCGAACGCGCCGCCCACGATCCGCAGTTCCTGGAAATACACGAACGTCTGCGTCACCGTCAGCAGCAGGATGTACGCGCTGATCCCCAGAAAGTACGGCTTGCCCAGCGCCGAACGCAGGCCGTCCCACGCGCTCCCGCCGATCTTCCGACGCGCCGCCTCGCGATCCGCCGGCGCCGCACGCCTCGAAACAACCGACCCCAGCCACGCCGCGCAGCCGCCCGCCAGCGCCAGCCCGCACGCGCCCGCCAGCAGCAGGTTCTCAACGCCCAGCCACCGCGCGAACATCGCGGCGCCCGCCGAGCCCGCGATCGCCCCCAGCGTCGCGCCCAGCCCGATCACCCCGTACAGCCGCTTGGCCTGCTCCGACCGCCACGTGTCCGCCATGAACCCCCAGAACACGCTCACGATGAACAGATTGAACACGCTCGACCACACGAAGAACGCCCCCGCCAGCGCCGCGCTCCCCTCCACGCCCCCCGCCGCCAACGCCGCGCGAAACCCCAGGAGGTTGAGCGCGAAGAAGCCGTACACCACGAGCGTGAACGAAACCCGGCGCGTCCGCGAAACCAGCCACGAGAACAGCGGGTTCACCACCGCCATCCCCGCCAGCGTCCCGATGTAGAGCCAGCGCACGGCGTCCTCGCCCACCACCGTGCCCATCACGTCCCGCGCCGGGCGCACCACGAACCACGACCCCAGCGCGAGGAACCCCCACAGCGCCGACAGCGCCAGCGCGCCGCCCTCGCCCTCGCGCACCAGCGCCAGGCGGCGCAGCGCCGCGCCCGCCCCTTGCTCCGTTGAAGATCCGTCCTCAGCCGCCAGGGTGCGCTTCCTTCCACGCCGCGAGGATCTCCGCCTCCTTCTCGGGCGGCATCGCCGCCAGACGCCGCTGCCGCGCGTCCTCGGGAAGGGCGTTGTACCACTCCAGCGTGTCCCGCGCCGTCTGCGACGCCGGACGGAACCGCAGCCCCGCCGCGATCGCACGCCGGCAGTCCACCTGCGCAAAGCCCGTGTACGGCCCGCGCGGCGGCGCCCAGATCGGCAGGCCCGCCCCGTGCTCCTGCAGGAAATCCGCGTCGATCCACACCAACTTCGGATCGCCGCCCGTCCCCTGCTTGCACGCCTCGATCATCTCCGCGATCGACATCTTCCGGTCCGGGCCCGTCGCGTTGAACACCCCCACGACCTTCTGATCGCAGCAGTGCACGATCCACGCCGCTAGGTCCCGCACGTCGATGATCTGCACCGGATCCGACGGATCGCCCGGCGCGATCATCTCCCCGCCTCGCTTCACCCGAACCGGCCAGTAGTTGAACCGGCCCGAAGAATCCCGCGGCCCCACGATGTACCCCGGACGGATGTTCGTCACCCGGCCCGGGATCGCCGCCTCCGCCGCCTGCTCGCACAGCGCCTTCAGCGGCCCGTAGTTCTGAAAGTTCTCCCCCATGCTCTCGACCGTCTCGTCCTCCATCTTCCCGACCGGATACGACTCGTCGATCCCCACCTTGTCAAAGTCCGCGAACGCCGAGATCGACGAGATGAACACGTACTGGCCCACCGAGTCCTTCAGCAGCGTCGCCGAATCCCGCACGATCCGCGGCACATAGCCCGAAGTGTCCACCACCGCGTCCCACGTCTTGCCCTCGAGCGACTTGAGGTCCCCGTCCCGATTCCCGATCAGTCCCTCCACCGCCGGATCGTCTTCGAACAGGTCCGCGTTCGTCCGCCCGCGCGTGAACGTCGTCACGTGCCAGCCCGCCTTCTTCGCCTCCTCCACCACGTGTGGCCCAAGGAAGCCCGTGCCGCCCAGGATCAGCATCCGCTTGCCCGCGCCGACCTCCCGCCTCGCCCACGAAAGACGAGGAAGCCCGCCAAAGCCCAGCGCCGCGCCGGCCGCCAGCGCCGAAGCCGTCAAAAACTCTCGACGTGATCCGTTCATCGACGCTCGGCTCCTTCTCCCGGGATCGGCCCCACGGGCCCGCTCGTTCCGCAACGCCCCCCTTGGCTCCGCGAACGCCGCGGCGCCGCTCCACGAGGACGCACGGCCTCTCTTTACAGCCGGCCCCACGCCCGGTTTCGATCTCCCGCCGAAACGCGCCGCTTGACCGCCCTGATAGACTCCGCCTGTCCATCCCCTCAGGACCTCCGGGACCGCCCATGTCCGTCGAAGCCGCACACCCCTCCAACCCGCATTCCCGGTTCAGCGACCGGGCCGACGCCTACGCGCGATCACGCCCCACCTACCCCGCCGACGCGATCGACGCCATCGTCGCCGGCTTCTCCCCGCGCCCCGGCTCACCCATCCTCGCCGCCGACATCGGCGCCGGCACCGGCATCTCCTCCAGACTCCTCGCCCAGCGCGCCTGCCGCGTCTACGCCATCGAGCCCAACGCCGCCATGCGCGCCCGCGGCGCCGCGGACTCCGCCGCCTCCGGCCTCGAGATCGAATGGCTCGACGCCGCCGGCGAAGCCACCACACTCGACGACCAGACGCTCGACCTGGTCCTCTGCGCCCAGTCGTTCCACTGGCTCGACCGGCCCCGAGCGCTGTCCGAGTTCCATCGCATCCTCCGCCCCTACGCCCGGCTCGCGCTCCTCTGGAACGTTCAGGACCGCGACGACCCGCTCACCGCCGGCTACTGCACCATTATGTCCCGACACGCCGTGGACATGCCCAAGTCGCCCTGGTCCCTTCCCGGCGCCGCGGCCGACCTCGTTGAAGACGAGCGCTACGCCGGATACCGCGCGCTGGTCTTTCCCCACGAGCAGCCCCTGGACCGCGACGGGTTCATCGAGCGAGCCCTCTCCGCCTCCTACGCGCCCAAGAACGGACAGCCCTTTCTCGCGATGGCCGCGGACCTCCGCGAACTCTTTGACGAGCATCAGCGCGAGGACCGCGTGGTCCTGCGCTACAAGACCGAAATCCATATCGCGGAGCGCGCGCCATGACCCGTGCCGCAGCCGTCCTCCTCACAGTCGCCCTCGGCGCCGCCTCGCACGCCGCCGATCCACCCCTCATCACCCACACCACCGACCGCAACGACTACACCATCCGCTTCCAGGTCTTCATCAAACCCTCGCGCGACGCCTCGGCCGACCGCTTCGCGCTCACGATGGCCGACATCTATTTCCCCTTCATCGAGTCCACCTCATCCTCCACCGGCGACCCCAACTCCATCCGCACGCAGTTCTGGTGGCGCAAGCAGATCGCCACCGAGGAGTTCCGCATCCTCCCCGCCGTCCCCGGCTTCGGACGATTCGGCGCCGTCGAGTTCCGCGCCGACCGCTTCGCGTTCCGGGGCGCCGGCGTGCCCTCGCTCGATCAGACCGTCACCGAGGAAGTCCGCTTCCAGTATGAGTTCGCGTCCGTCAATCGAGAAACCGTCTTCGACGAGAAGCGCGCCGCGCAGATCCCCTGGCCGCAGGAGTTCCCCCCCGAACTCCGCGCCTGGCTCCAGCCCGAAGTCCTCATCCAGTCCACGCACCCCGCCATCGTGGCGCTGGTCAACGAATGGACCGGCGCCAACCCCCGCGCCCTCGGCCCCGTCATGCTCGCCAAGCAACTGTGCGGGCACGTCGTCGACCACATGATGCCGACCGAGCCCGCCTTCGGGAACAACACCCGCGGAGGCATCGCCGGCATCGACGTGCAGGGCGCCGCCTTCGCCGCCGTGGAGAAATCCGGCTCCGTCTTCGACATGGCCGCGCTCCTGGTCGCCGTCTACCGCGCCGCGGGCATCCCCGCCCGCCTGGTCGTCGGCCTCGACGTCGAACGCACCAACCGCCAACGCACGCCCGCGTTCCAGGCCTGGGTGGAGTTCGCGCTCCTCGACCCCTCCGACAACCGCGTGGAATGGATCCCCGTGGACGTCGTGCGTCAGCGCTCGTTCTCCTCCCGCGCGCCCCGTATCAACCAGCCCTGGGAGTACTTCGGCAACAACCGCTTCCTCGACACCGCCATGCCCCTGTCCTTCCACTTCCACCCGCCCGACCGCGCCGTCGGATCCGGCGGCATCGTCTCCTTCAACGCCCACGCCCTCTGGGGCTGGACCCCCTCGCCACTCATTGCTGAGATGGACCAGACCCTGAACATCGTGGTCATGGGGACCCCTCAGCGCGGCGGGCGCTAGACCCCCCACCCAAACCACCCAAGCCCCCATAACCGGGCCCTGTTCGGGATTTTTTGGCGATCGGCCGCAATGCCGGGCCCACGAAAAGCGTTGCGCTCATCCGTCCCGATTGCCCCGTCGAATCTTCATGACACCTTGAAGGAGTAGACGGGGCGTTGAGATCAGCCGCCAGCCCCCGGGCCACGTCACGCCCGACGATCCACGACCTTGGAGAGACCAATGCCAATCCGTTCCCATGCGTTCATCGCCGGCGCCGTGCCCGCGCTCCTGCTCGCCTGCGCCGCCACGGGAGGCAGCATCCGCGCCGCCTCCACCGGCAACCCCGCGCTCGACGAAGCCCTCGACGCCGCCGTCGCGCAGTCCCTCTTCCCCGACGCCGCACGCCGCGCCATCCTCCGGCGCATCGAGCACAGCCCCGCCTGCTGGCCCGAAGGCCTCAACGCCAACGACATCCAGCGCCTCTTCCGCGACCTGGACCTCCTGCCCCCCACGCAGTTCATCCCCTTCGACCCCGACGAGCGCTTCGTCACCGACAGCGCCGTCTGGACCGGCGACGTCGTCATCGGCGTCTCCAACCGCGCCCAACGCGCCAACCTCACCTACTCCTTCGCCGCCGACGGCGTCACCTGGGGGCTCTCCGCCGTCTCCGCCACCGGACCCAACACCCTCAACGCATCCCTCACCAACCTCTTCGGCGCCAACGACCTCGACGAAGGCCGCGAGTACATCCGTCAGGCGCTCGCCTCCTGGCGACGCTACGGCGGGCTCACCTACACCGAAGTCGCCGACAACGGCGAAGCCATGAACCAGTCCACCACCCGCTCCGCGCTCCGCGGCGACATCCGCATCGGCGGACGCGCCTTCGGAACCGGCGGCTTCCTCGCCTACAACGCATTCCCCTCCGCCTCCGGACTCGCCGGCGTCGGCGGCGGCGACATGTGCATCAATACCTCCTACTTCACCGGCGCCGCGTTCAACCAGTCCGCCAACTCCTACCGCTACTTCCGCAACACCGTCGCCCACGAGCACGGGCACGGACTCGGCAACGTCCACACCGTCCCCTGCAACTCCACCAAACTCATGGAGCCCTCCATCCAGACCTCCACCGACGCCGTCACCATCGACGAGCGCCGCGGCGCCGGACGCTCCTATGGCGACCGATACTCCGGCAACAACTCCGCCGCCAACGCCACCAACTTCGGCGACCTCACCTCCCCCGCCGTCCGCTCCGTCATCGAACGCAACCTCTCCACCAACGGAACCGCCGGCTTCAACAACACCGACGAAGACTGGTTCCGCTTCACCCTCTCCTCCACCCAGAACGTCGTCGTCACCGTCGATCCCACCGGCGGCACATACACCAACGGCCAGCAGTCCTCCAACTGCTCCGGCTCCACCTCGTCCATCGTCGCTGACCAGGCCGGCAACCTCAACATCGAACTCCGCTCCAGCGACGGAACCTCCGTCCTGCTCACCGCCGCCTCCGCCGCCGCCGGCGCCAACGAGGTCCTCACCGCCAACAACCTCGCCCCCGGCGAGTACACCCTCCGCGTCTTCGACGTCGGACCCAACGCCAATCAGACCGTCCAACTCTACGACCTCACCGTCCGCGTCGGCTCCTCCCTCGCTCCACCCCAGGCCATCGCCGGACTCCACAAGCGCATCGCCGCCAATACCAACTGCTTCTTCATGGGCGATGTCAACTCCGCCGCCATGGACGCCGGCGCCACCCTCAACGCCGCATCCTTCGACTGGGACCTCAACGGCGACGGCGTCTTCGAAGTCAACGACGTCACAAAGCCCATGCGCCAGTACGTCTCCAACGGCGTCTACCCCGTCACCCTCCGCGTCACCGACTCCCTCGGCTCCTCCGGATTCGACACCATCAACCTCACCGTCTTCGGCGCCGTGACCGACCTCGCCTCCATCACCCCCAACTCCGGCGACCAGAACACCCAGGTCGCCATCACGCTCACCGGCGTCAACCTCAAGAACGTCGTCCCCTCAGACGTCTCCGTCTCCGGAACCGGCGTCGCCGTCATCGGCGTCTCCACCCCCGACGCCGAAGGCACGTCCGTCAGCGGCCTCATCCTCGACATCGCCCCCGACGCCCCCGTCGGCGCCCGCAACATCACCGTCTCCAACGCCGACGGCTCCGACACCCTCGTCGCCGCATTCGAAGTCCTCCTCGGCGTCGCCCCCTGCCCCGGCGACCTCGATGGCAACCAGTCCATCGACTTCTCCGACCTCAACCTCCTCCTCGGCAACTTCGGACAGTTCGGGCCCGGCCTCCTCGGCGACCTCGACAACGACAACGACGTCGACTTCGCCGACCTCAACGCCCTCCTCTCTGTCTACCAAACCCCCTGCCCCTAAACCCAACCCCAGCCACACACCCCAAGCC